>CAYVRB010000124.1:0-3984 GCA_964453375.1 uncultured Alcaligenaceae bacterium | reverse complement strand
CTTTTCTCTTGGTGGGCGGCCCCGCCCCGCCCCCGCCGCGCGGCCCCCCCCCCCCCCCCCCCCCCCCCCCCCCCCCCCCGACGCTCGCCAAGGCGAGCCGGGGGTGTCAACCCCCGGTTTCTCGTTCCACGCCACAAGTAACCGGGGGCTGACGCACCCCAGCTCGCCTCGGAGGGCGAACGGCGCGGCGTCAGCCCGCCGGTGGGTCCACCAGGCTCACGACCGGCACGCTGACGCCGTGCCGTTCGCCACGGATCGCGATTATCGAAGCGTCTGCGCCGCCTGCCCACTCGCCGGCGTACGTTCACTTCGCGTTGACCGCGTTCCCCGCGTCGAGTATCACCGTTCGACCGAAGAATCCGGCAAGGCCGCCGGAGGGGGTCCCGTGCGCAAGAAAACCCGTTCGTACCTGCTCGCGGCCGGACTCATCCTCGGCTTGCTCGCCGTCGCGGGCGGCGCCGTCGGCGCCGTCCTCAAGCAGGAACCCGAATTCTACGGCCGCCTCGCCGGCACCGACGATTGGACCCTCGGCGAACGCGCGTCGTCCCTCATGACGCGCGTGCAAGACCTCAAGAACGACATCCGCGCCAAGGCCGATTGGGCCGGCACCTTCCGCGGCGACGACCTGAACGCCTTCTGCCTCGAGAACCTCGCCCCCGGCACCAGCTACGCGAACCTCCTGCCGCGCGGCTTCCACTCCCCGCGCATCGCCATCGAAGGCGATCGCATCAAGCTCGGCCTGCGCTACGGCGACGGATTCTGGAGTTCCATTCTCTGGGTCGAACTGAAGGCCTGGCTCGTCAAGAACGACACCAACGTCATCGCCGTCGAACTCTGCGGCGTGCACGCCGGCTCCATGCCCGTCGGCTGCCAGACCCTTCTCGACTCGCTCACCGAGGCGGCGCGCGAATCGAACATCGAAGTGAGCTGGTATCGCAACGACGGCAACCCGGTCGGCCTCTTCCGCTTCTACGCCGATCAGATCCGCCCGACCACGCAGATCCACACCTTCAAGATCCACGACGGCGTCCTCGGCGTCGCCGGCCGCACGCGCCTCGAGAAGGTCCAGAACACCACGCCCGGCCTCGATCCCCTCCGCGGCGATTGACCGTCCTTGAAAATCCGACGGTCCGCGATTACCCATTCCCTCACCGATCCTCCGAGGGAACTCCATGCGCCTCTCCGCGCTCGTCTTCGCGCTCGCCCTGACGGGCTTCGCCGCCGCCGCCGACCGGCCCAACGTCGTCGTCATCCTCGCCGACGACATCGGCTACGGCGACCTCTCCTGCTACGGGGCCACGAAGGTGCGCACCCCGAACCTGGACAAGATCGCCGCCGCCGGCACGCGCTTCCTCGACGCCCACAGCCCCGCCGCCGTCTGCACGCCGACGCGCTACTCGCTGCTCACCGGCCAGTATTCCTTCCGCCACCGCCCGGGCGCGAGCATCCTCTCCGGCGTCGCGCCGCTGTCCATCCCGACGGACCGCTCCACCGTCGCCTCGACGCTCAAGAAGGCCGGCTACGCCACCGGCGTCGTCGGCAAATGGCACCTCGGCCTCGGCGAGACCGAAACCGATTACAACGTCGAGATCAAGCCCGGTCCGCGCGAAGTCGGCTTCGACTACTCCTTCCTCATCCCCGCCACCGGCGACCGCACGCCCTGCGTCTTCGTCGAGAACGGCCGCGTCGTCGGCTACGACCCGAAAGACCCGATCCGCGTGAACTACAAGGACAAGATCGGCACCGACCCGACGGGCAAGGAGAACCCGGACCTGCTCACGAAGCAGAAGCCGAGCAAGGGCCACGACATGACGATCGTCAACGGCATCAGCCGCATCGGCTGGATGACCGGCGGCGCGGCGGCGCGCTGGAAGGACGAAGACATCGCCGACACGATCACCGCGAAGGCCGTGAAGTTCCTCGACGACCACCAGGCGAAGCCGTTCTTCCTCTACTTCGCCACGCACGACGCGCACGTCCCGCGCTACCCGCACCCGCGCTTCCGGGGCACGAGTGGCCACGGCCTGCGCGGCGACACCATCCAGGAATTCGACTGGTGCGTCGGCGAGGTGATGAAGAAGTTGGACGAGTTGAAGCTGGCCGACAACACGCTCGTCATCGTCACCAGCGACAACGGCGGCGTCATGGACGACGGCTACATCGACGGCACCGGGAACGACGCGAGCGGCCACAAGTGCAACGGATCGCTGCGCGGCTACAAGGGGGGCAACTACGAGGGCGGCCACCGCGTGCCGTTCCTCGTGCGCCATCCCGGCCGCGTTCCGGCGAACGCCACCTCGAAGGAATTGACCTGCCACGTGGACCTGTACGCGACGATCGCCGCGGCGACCGGACAATCGCTCGGCGCGAACGACGCGCCGGACAGCTTCAACCAGTGGCCGGCATGGACCGGGACCGCGAAGGGGACTCCGGTGCGCTCGCATCTGCTCACGCAAGCCGGGAACTTCCAGGCGCACGCGCTGCGGATGGGGGATTGGAAGCTGATCGTGCCGGCGATGCCCAAGGGGGCGGTGGAACTGTTCAACCTCGCGGCCGACCCGGCGGAGGCGAAGAACCTCGCGGCGGCCGAGCCGGACCGCGTGAAGGCGATGCGGGCGGAACTGCAGCGCGTCCGGGAGGCGACCCGGACGCGTCCGGAGTGATTACGGGAAGATGTACACGAGGCCGACGGTGAGCGGCACCTGCCAGAGCATGCCGCTGACGGTGTAGCCGCGCGGGTAGAGGTAGTACGGCGTGGGCGCGCCGGGTTGGCACTTGCCGGCGCTCGTGTCCCAGCGGTTCTTCCAGAAGCCCGACGCGAAGTTCTGGGGCAGGAAGACGCAATCGCGCGTGAAGCGATACGCGGAGAGGATCGGCTGGATCGCGCCCATATCCCAGCCGGCGCGCTCGGCGTTCGGTTCTTCGAAGTAGAGCCGGCGGTGGATCACGTAGCTCGGTTCGACCTTGGCCATGACGGGCGGATAGTTCGCGGTCTTGGCGGCGTAGGCCGTGCCCGGCGGCACCAGCGGCGCCGGCCGCGGGAACTCGTCCATCTTGTCGCCGAGTTCCTTCTGGATGCGGCGATTGCGCACGGCGTCGCCGTCGAGGCGGAACACGTCGGCCTTCTTCGGCTCGTAGACCGCCATCTCCGTCGGCTTCGCCGCCGGCTCGGCCTGCACGGCCACCGGCGCCCGAAGCTCCGGCACGGCGATCTCCGCCGCCTTCTTCTCCGTCGACACCGGCAGCGCCGGGATCGCGGTCGCCGGCGACTTCACCGCCGACGCCGGAATCGCCGGCACGCCCATCGGCGGCAGCGACGGTTCGACCGGTTTCTGGAACGTGAGGGTCTGCGGCATCGGCGCCGCGGGCACCGTGCCGCTCGGGATCGACGGCGTCTGCGGCGGGGCTTGAACGTACGGCGTCCACGGGATCGCCGGCTTCACCGGGGGCGATTGCGCCGCCGCACCGAGCGCCAGTCCCGCCAGCAAGCCCACGCTAATCGCCGTCCGCCGCGGAATGATTCGCCACGCTGTAGTTCGGAGCTTCTTGCGTGATGGCGATGTCATGGGGGTGGCTCTCCTGTACCGACGCGCCGCTCACCTGGATGAAGCGCGCCTTCGTCCTGAGTTCTTCGAGCGTCCGTGCTCCGACGTAGCCCATGCCCGACCGCAAGCCGCCGACCAACTGAAAGACATAGGGCGTCAGCGGCCCCTTGAACGGCACGCGCCCCTCGACGCCCTCGGGCACCATCTTGCCGTTCGGCGTGCCGCCGCCCTGGCCGTAGCGGTCGGCGCTGCCGGCCTGCATCGCGCCGAGCGAGCCCATGCCGCGGTACGTCTTGAACGTCCGCCCGCGGTAGAGGATCACCTGCCCAGGGCTTTCCGCCAATCCGGCGAACAGGCCGCCGATCATCACGCTGTGCGCCCCGGCCGCGAGCGCCTTGGTGATTTCGCCGGAGTAGCGGATGCCGCCGTCGGCGATCAC
>CAYVRB010000123.1:0-17278 GCA_964453375.1 uncultured Alcaligenaceae bacterium | reverse complement strand
CCACCCCTTCGGGGTGAAGACCAAGCGGCCCGCCCCCGAACTCACTCGCTCCTATAACAGTCCCTTCCAGACCACACCATCAGGATCAGCGATCATGGCCGAGAAGATCACCCCGCGGGCGAAGGACTATCCCCAGTGGTACCTCGACGTCGTCCAGGAGGCCGGCCTCGCCGACAACTCCGACGTCCGCGGCTGCATGGTCATCAAGCCTACCGGCTACGCCCTCTGGGAGAAGATGCAGCGCGGCCTCGACAAGCTCTTCAAGGACACCGGCCACGTCAACGCCTACTTCCCGCTGTTCATCCCGATGAGCTACCTCGCCAAGGAAGAGGAGATGGCCGAGGGGTTCGCGAAGGAATGCGCCGTCGTCACGCACTATCGCCTGAAGGCGGAGAAGGGCCAACCGCTCGCCGTCGATCCGACCGCGAAGCTGGAGGAGCCGCTGATCGTGCGGCCGACGTCGGAAACGATCATCTGGAAGACCTACAAGAACTGGATTCAGAGCTATCGGGATTTGCCATTGCTCATCAACCAGTGGTGCAACGTCGTGCGCTGGGAGATGCGCACGCGGCTGTTCCTGCGCACGGCCGAGTTTCTTTGGCAGGAGGGCCACACCGCCCACGCCACCGCGAAGGAAGCGGAAGAAGAGACGCACCGAATGGTGCATGTCTACAAGACGTTCGCCGAGGAGTTCATGGCGATGCCGGTGCTCGTCGGCCCGAAGAGCGACGGCCAGAAGTTCCCGGGCGCGATCTACACGCTCTGCATCGAGGCGCTGATGCAGGACGGCAAGGCGCTGCAAGCCGGGACGAGCCACTTCCTCGGCCAGAACTTCGCGAAGGCGTTCGACGTGACCTTCACGAACGTCGACAACAAGATCGAGCACGCCTGGGCGACGAGCTGGGGCGTGAGCACGCGGCTCATCGGCGGGCTCATCATGACGCACTCGGACGACAACGGCCTCGTGGTGCCGCCGCGATTGGCGCCGACGCACGTGGTGATCTGCCCGCTCGGCCGCAACGACGCGGAACGGGCGCCGAGCATCGCCGCCGCCGAGTCGCTGGCGAAGCAACTGCGGGACATCCCGCGCGACGACTTCTACGGCTACGAACCGATCAGCGTGAAGATCGACACGATGTTCGACAAGCAGCCGGGCTACCGCTATGCGGAGTACGAGCTGCGCGGCGTGCCGGTGCGCGTCGAGATCGGGCCGAAGGACATCGAGAAGGCGGCGTGCGCCGTGGCGCGGCGGGACGTGCCGGGCAAGGAAGGGAAGCAGTTCGGCGTGCCGCTGACCGGCGCCGCGGCGCACATCGACGCGCTGTTGCGGGACATTCAGAAGTCGCTCTTCGAGAAGGCGAAGAAGCACCGCGACTCGACGACGCGCACGGCCAACAGCTACGACGAGTTCAAGCAGATGATCGAGCAGCCGGGCTTCGTGCTGGCGCACTGGGACGGCACCCGCGCGACCGAGGACAAGATTCAGGAAGAGACGAAGGCGACGATCCGCTGCATCCCGTTCGACGGCGATCCGACGCCGGGCGCGTGCATGGTGACGGGCGCGCCGAGCGCGAAGCGCGTGGTGTTTGCACGGGCGTATTGAGTTTGGCGAACGGCGCGACGTCAGTCCGCCGGTGGTTCTGCTCACCACCGGCGGACTGACATCGCGCCGTTCGCCGTGTTAGTCAAGAACGTTTCATCTTCGCCTTCAAAGCACGAAGCGTCGCTTTTACGGACTCCGTGATTCCCTGCTTCGAATTCATTCCGTTCCTTCTCGCCGCCCGCAAAGCCTTCCAAGCCTCAAGCAGGCGTCCCCGATTCGACTCGGTGTACGCCAATCCGAAATACCCCTCTCGCAATTCTCGTCGAAGCAACTCGCGGTCAATCGCGTGCAGCGGCCGGTCGAGGTGGCGCTGCTTGAGGGCCAGCACTTCGCGGAGCGTCGTCGTGCCCTGGGCGCTCGTGTTGGCGGCGTGCAGGCGGTAGTCGCCGATCGGATCGGGGATGTACGCCAGCGGGCCGACGGTCGTGAGCTTCAGGCTGATGTCCGCGTCCCACGCGACGCGGAGCGTCTTGTCGAAGCCGCCGGCCTTCGTCCACGCCGACTTGCGGAAGGTCGTGCTGCTGGCGATGGTGAGAGTTCCATGCGACAGGACGTGCGCGTAGACGCCGGCCGGATCGAGCTGCCGGCAGCCGGCGCCGTCGCGGTACGGAATCGCGTCGATCCTCACGCGCGAGTCGGCGACGAAGTCGCCGGGCGACGGCTTCCCCTCGGAGTCGATCTTCACGAGCAACCCGATCGCCGCGGCGGCATCGGGATGGCGTTCGAGCGCGCCGACTTGCCGTTCGATCCGATTCGGGTGCATTCGGTCGTCTTGATCCAGCGTGACGATGAAGGGCGAAACGCATTGCTCGAATCCCTTCGTCATCGGCACGACGGGGCCGCCGCTGTTGCGTTCGAGTTGCAGGATGCGGATCACCACCGGCCCGCGCAGGGATTGCAGCACCTTCAAGGTGTCGTCGGTGGAGCAGTCATCGACGACGACGATCTCGTCCGGCAGGCCCGTCTGGGCGAAGACCGATTCGACCGCGGCGGCGATGTATTTGGCCCCGTTGTAGGTGGGGATCAAAACCGAAACGTTCGACGGCACGCAAGGCTCCAATCTCAGGGTCGCAATTCGCAGATGGCCGACTGGCCGACGTTCTCTTCCACCTCGACGCGCACGGCCTCCGGCGAGTAACCCCGCGCGCCGAGTTCGTGGAGTAGCCGTTCGCCGATCAGCTTCGCCAGCAGTTCGGCCGTCGTGTTTTCGATCTCCAGCAGGATGCAATCCTCGCGCGGGAAGATCCACTCCTTCGCGCCGAACGTCACGCGCACGCGCTCGTCGTTCGCCGTCACCGGCAGCAGCGGGTTCCTCGTGGCCAGCAGCATGTGGTGGTCGAGTTCGCCGGCGATGGCGCGCGTGAGGTTTTGGAGGGCGATGAAGTCGAAGACGTAGTGGTTCTCGTCGAGCGGCCCTTCGACCTCGACGGCGACGCGGTAGTTGTGCCCGTGGAGGCGCTCGCCCTGGTTCCCGTTGAAGGTGATGAAGTGCGCGCAGCTGAAGGTGAAGGAATCCTTCGCGACGCGAACGTGGTGGCGCTCGGCGGGCATGGTGCTCACCGCGGCGGATCGAGTTCGGGGTACGGCACGTCGCGATAGATGTCCGATAACTTCAACCGCGCGGCAATCGACTTGAATTCCAGCACATCGTCGAGTTCGAAGAGCACGTCGAACGCCCACAGGTTCCCGTTACGGAACAGGTGAAGCACATCGGGTTGTGCCTGGGAGACGAGCACGTACTCCTGGAGCGACGGGATTCGCGAATAGTGCCGCACCTTCGTGGTGCGGTCGTTTCGCTCGGTCGAAGGCGAAAGCACTTCGAAGATCACGCGGGGGTTCACCAGCGAATTCGGGTCCACGCTCGAATACTCGCGCGGGCCGCAGACGACCGTGACATCGGGGTACGTGTAGAGGCCCGTGTCTTCAACTTGGACGCGAGTCTCGCCGCTGAACACTTTGCAGCCGGAATCGATTAATTGTGTTCCCAACCGCATCGAGATGTTCGAGTCGATTTCGTAATGCCGCGGGCTCGCCCCGGCCATCGCGTACATTTCGCCGTTGAGGAACTCGTGCTTAACGTCGGACTTTTCCTCGAGTGCGAGGTATTCCTGCACCGTGACCTTTCGTTTTGCTACGGCGGTCATCGTCGCCCCTCAGAGCCATTCGGAAACGTTCCAGCGGAACGGGTCGGACGGTTTCACCTTACCGTCCCGCAGCGCGACGAACAAGCACGCCGTCACCAGGTCGGCCGTCGTGCCGGGGTTTAACGCGTTGCCGTCGGTACGCAGGTGCGTATCGAGCGCGATGCCGGCGGCGAGGCCTTCGGGAGTATCGAGGCCGCCGAGATCGAGGACGGCATTCGCACGCCGTTGAATGTCCTCCGCGACGGCCAATCCCTTCTTGCGCGCGATCAGCGAATCGGGGAACGCGGCCAGCCATCGCAACTGGCACTCGATCACCGCCGGCTCGATGCGGCCGAACTTCGCGAACGCGTCCAGGAACGCGGGAACGCCGAACTCGAAGAGCTCGCGGTAGCCGTTGGCGTACTGCCTCGCGATCAGGTCGCGGTCGGCGGCGAGCTTCATCGCCTCCAGGATCGTGATCGTCGGCTCGGCCTTCACGTCCGCCTTCGGCGCGTCGCCGAGGCCGCCGGGGGCCGCGAGGCGGATCGCTTCGAAGACGTCCTTGGTCGCGCCGAGATCGAGCTTCGCGAGGAATCGCGGGATCGCGTAGTGGTTCGAATCGCAATAGAGCAGCGGCAGCAACAGGAGCAGGATGCCGAGGTTCGTGTTCTGGCCGCAGGCGGCCCGCGTCGCGATCACGGCGTCCTTCAGCACGAGGCCGAACGGCCAGCCGTGCAGCGCGCGAGAGAGCGGGTCGGCGATCGCGGCGGCGCTCAGGGCGAAGTCGAGATGCGTCGTCCCCTCGAAGTCGGCGTAGCGGTGGACGTTGCCGACCTTCCGCGCCGTAGCCTCCCACAGGCACGCCGTCTGCACGTGCAGGATCACGTCGCGCGGCTCGGCCGGTTCGTCCGATTGGCGGCGCCTCGTCGTCACGCTTCGCCCTCCACGACGAACCTCACGACTCGTTCGGCGATGTCCAGGCCACACGTCGGCGCGAGCGCCTTCCAGCCGGGCACGGCGTTCACCTCGATCACGAACCACTCGCGCCGTTCGTTCATCAGCAGGTCGACGCCCGCGATCGCGGCCCCCGTCGCGGCGGCGGCCCGCAGGGCCAATTCGGTTTCCTCGCGCGAGAGTGCGTGCCGCTCCGCCGTGCCACCGCGGGCCACGTTCGTCCGCCAGTCGCCGTGGCCGGTGCGCTTCATCGCCGCGATCACCTGGTCGTTCAACACGAAGGCGCGCACGTCCCAGCCGGGATGCTTCACGAACCGTTGCAGGTAGATCGCGCCGCGCGTCTGCTCGATGGCGTGGAAGGTCCGCCACGCCAGCTCCGGGTCGGTCACGCGCACCATGCCGCGTCCCTCGGCGCCGAAGAGCGGCTTCACCACGACATCGCCGCCGAGCGCCTCGATCGCCGCGATCGCGTCGTCCGCCGTCTGGCATACGACGGTCGGTGGCACGGGCAGCCCGGCGTTCGCCAGCCGCACGTTCGTGAGGTACTTGTCCACGCACGTCTCGATGGCGCGCGGCGCGTTCCAGACCGGCCGCCCGCTCGCGGCGAACGCGTGCATCACGTCCATGCGAAACACGACCTGCTCCAGCGACCCCGCCGGCATCGTGCGAATGATCGCGGCGTCGTATTCCGGCAGCGGCGGCGCGTTGGACGCCACGAGGCGGCGGAAGTCGACGGCCGTCGCCGCGTGTCCGAGGCCGCGCGCGGCCCGGATCAGGTCCTGGACGTGCCAGCCGTCGCCGCGGGAGAGAATGGCGATGCGCATATCGAGGGACGGCCTTCGAGTGTGGGGTCGTCTAAATATGATACCGCCGACTCGGGTCGCGGTTGCAATTGTCCGTTCGGTGACGGACAATCGAACGCGGTGTTTGACGGTCCGATCGGGGTTTGGATCGGAATCGACTGTCGCGAGGTCAACCATGCTTCGATCGGTACCCATCGTCCTGTCGATCTTGATCGGTTGCTCCGGCCCCATTTACTCCCAGAAGCAACTTCCGTTTCCGCCGTTCAAACTCGATGGCGAGAAGAAGCGGGTCGTCGCGCAGGATGCCCGCGGTAAACAGATTTGGGCGACCGACCTCAAAGAAGAGATCGGTGGCGTCCGACCTCCCCACCTTCTTTGGGACGCGAAACGAGTCTACGTAACCCACGGGGACGGTGCAACGTCCCTCGACGCCAATAACGGGAAGATTCTCTGGCACGCCAAAGGGCCCACACAGGGCATGTTGTTAAGCGACGGGATGTTGCTCGGGATCGGTCACACTCCGGAAAAGGATGGCAGCTATTCGTGTTGGCTGTACGGCTGCGATGCCACGAAAGGGACCGAGACATTTAAGACTCGGCTTCCCGATCCCAAATCCGACCGTTTGCTGGGGCGGGCTTCCGATCCTTCGGCTGTCCAATTGGTGGCCGATCTATTTTTGGTGCAAGGCTACGAGCCCGAAAACTCTTTCAAGTGGAGCGCCCAACTCTACGACCGAAAGGGTACCGTTCGCCACAAACTCGACCGCCGAGTCGTCGGCGGCAAACAATACTCCGGCGACGCGATCTTCATGACGGGCAAGGACGTAATTCGAGTCACAGCCAGAGACAAACCCGTCTGGACCGTTTCGTTCGAGCAAGACGAGTTCTTGGCCGGTGGTCAATTGGTCGATGTGGCCGGTGGCGACATGATCGTAACCCAATTTGGCTGCATCAACGACAGCGGCGTGAGCTTGATCCGATTCGATCCTGCCAATGGGAAAGTCAAGTGGCAGCACCACTGCCCCGGAATCGGAGGGACGCATTCCGGTTACAACCACGACGCGAAGATCGCCATCGAGGGTGAGAAGGTTCAGATCACGAGCGTGGGGGATTTCGGCACATTCGTCGAGGTCTTGGATTTGACGACGGGTCGACGCATGAATCGTACTCGAAAGTAGAGTCAGTTCGCGAATGATTGTTCGATGGCATTGAAGGAGTTCGTCAAGGAACAGCCTCGGAAGGTGGTTCAGACGCGTCCGGCAACGGCGGCGGGAAGAGGTCGGCCACGCGCACGCGGAAGCCGGGCAGCACCGGCTCGCCGGTCAGTTCCTGCTCGGCGGTCAGCCGGCGGATCGTGCCGTCGGCAAGGTAGACGTGAATCGTGCGCGTGTGCGGGTCGGCGATCCAGATGGCCGGTGTTTCGACTTGCAGGTAATCGGCGAGCCGCTCCTGCACTTCGGAGGACATATCGCGAGGCGAAAGGACCTCCGCCACGAGATCGGGGACGATGGTGGCGAAGCCCAGCGGCGGGCGATTGTTCGGGTATCGTCCGTTGCGGACGAACGACACGTCGGGTTTGCGGACCAGCCCGGGGCGGTGCGGAAAGCAACGGTAGCCGGCATCGCCGTCGAAGACTTCACCCAGGTTCCGCTCCTCGACGAACACGCCGAGGCGACGGTTGATCCGGGATTGGACGAGACTGCTGAGATTGCCCATTCCCTTCTCCCGAATTTCGCCATCGACGAGTTCCAGGTGATCGACGCCGGGCATCTCTTCGAATTCCTCCGGCGAGATGAGGGGCATTTCCAAGACGGTCATGATGGACTCTCCCAAATTCAATTCGTGTCTTCTTCCCGGAATCGGTACCCGCAACCATCCCGACTCCGGGCGTCAATCGCCGATCGCGCGGTCCCACTCGGCGAGTTGGCGCTGGAGTTCGGAGAAGTCGAGGCGGTGGATCGGCGGGAGCAGCGGATCGTCGGGGGGGTCGGGTTCGTCGCCGTCGGCGGGGCGGGGGCCGGTGCGGAACTTGCGGAGCTCGTCTTCGAGGCGGCGGAGCCAGACGGGGACGTCGAGGCCGACGCCGGACGGGGATTCCGCGAGCGGGTGGATGACTTCGAGGAGGCCCTGGAAGGCGGGGGCGGTTTCGGGCGGGGCGTCGCCGCGGTCCATGGCGGCCTCGCGCGCGGTGGCGGCGGCGCGGGCGACGCGGGCGGCGGCCTGGTCGATCCGCAGCGGCTGCACGAAGCGCTCCTCGAGGCGGTTGCGCACGGTGCGGACGCGGAGGCTGTGCTCGGTCTCGCGCGCGGCGAGCTTGGCGAGGAGTTCGTCGGCGATGCCGTGGGTCTTGCCGAGGATGTAGTCGCGCCAGCGGGCGGCGAGGTCGTCGAGGCCGCGGCGGCAGAGCGCCTCGTGGACGAGGACGAACGGCTTGAGCCGCCAGGCGACGCGGTCGTAGGACACCTTGAGGCGGAGGAAATCGAGCAGGATGTGCAGGTTCTCGCCGTAGTCGGATTGCGTCGTGGTGGTGTTGTAGTCGCGGTATTCGTCGTAGTGCTCGACGATCGCCTGGAGGACGACTTCGAGTTGCTTGGCGAGGGCGGCGCGGCCGGCGGGGGCGGCGCGCCACGCTTCGACGATGCGGGGCGGTTCGTCGTCGTCGCGGTAGCCGGCGACGCGGTCGGCCTCGGCCAGGCTCGCCAGCCACGTCTCGACGCCCTGCGTCAGGATGCCGCGGATGTTCGAGAGCGTGAGGAAGCGCACGGTGAAGAGGTCGGCGCCGAAGCGGCGGATGAACCGGGCGGTCTCGGCCCAGTCGTCGTCGTCGATGACGGCTTCGAGCGCCGAGAGCCGCAGCGAGTGCGAGTGTTCGAGCCAGAGTTTCTGGAAGGAATCGGCGACCTGCCGGACGACGGGGAAGAGCGCGTTCGGGTCGGCGGCTTCGTGCGGGGAAGCCTCGAAGGTGGCGAGCAGGGCGTCGGCGACGTTGGCGACGGCGGTGCGGAAGAGCTGGTCGAAGGAGCTGACGCGGCGGCCTTCGGGCGGGGCGTTGCGTTCCATGGCGCGGGCGAGCCGCGTGAGCTGGTAGGTCTCGCGCAGGAGGCCGAGGCGCGGCAGGCGGGCGAGCAGCGATTCGAGGAAGTGCATCGCCGTCTGCGCGCGGACGGCGGGGCCGGGCGCGCCGCCGTCGGCGGGCGGGTGCACGAGGAGCGGTTCGTGGCGGAAGAGCGGCACGAAGGCGATGACGAGCCGGCGCGCCGCGGCCGGATCGTTCGAGGCGATGGCGCGCTCGAGCCGCACCGCCACGTCCTCCCACGCCGGGGCCGAGGCGTCCGGTTCCGGCAGCGGTTCGTTCCGCGCCGCCACCGCCGCCAACGACCGGATCGCCGAAGTCATTTCCACGAGCGTCGACGCGGTGAGGTCCAGCAGGTGGCCCTTCATCGAGCGGCGGCGGTCGAACTCCATGACGCCCTCGACGCCGGCCGAAGGGGCGGGCAGTTCGATCGCGTGGAGTTTGTCCATGAAGGACACGAGCCGTTCGCGGTGCCCGCGCGCCGTCCGCAGCCACTCGCCGATCGCGGCCGCGGCGCCGGCGTCGAATGGTTCCCACAGGTCCGGCCGCGCGACCGTCCGCCACCACCGCGCGACCGCCGCGAGGAAGCGCAGGCGGTCTTCGTGCGCCTCGGCGTCCGCTTCGAGCGGGAAGTCGAATGCGATCTCGGGGCCGCCCCCCTCGACGAGCGAGCCTTCGTTCCCGTCGTCCGCGGAGTCCTTGAACGACATCCCCTCGTAGGCGGACGAGAAGAGGTCGTCGTCCTTCTCGTCGTCGTCGGGTTCGTCGTCGTCGTCGGGCGCGAGGCGCGTGGCGCCGGTCGACGTGATGCCCGGCACGGTCGCGCGGTCGTCGGCGTTCGCCTCCACCAACTCGAAGAAGCGGCGGATCAGCGCGGCCTTCTCGGCGGCCGGCGATTCGGCCATGCACAGCCCTTTCACCCAGCGGAACGCGAGCCGCACGAACGAGGCGGACGGATCCTGCAGCGGGACGGCGCGCGTGTCCTCAGCGCCGGGGGCGGGGGCCTCGCCGAGCCAGGTCATGAGCAGCGCGAGCGAGCCTTTGTAGTCGCCGGTGTCCAGAAGGGCGTCGATGACCTGCGCGAACGCGGAGGGGGTGCGGAACCCTTCGCGGTGCTTGCGCCAGAAGGCGAGATCGTTGGCGGCCGGCTCGGCCTTGCGCCACAGGGCGAGCGCGGCGGCGACGTGCTCGGCGGCGCCGGCGCGCTCGGCGCCCACCACGCGCGGCATGTCGCCGACGGTCGACGTCGCGAAGCGGTCCCACCAGTCGGCGAGGCGCTCCATCTGGTGCGTGAGCCGTTCGACGGTCGGCGCGTCGTTGGCCGCCACCGCCGCCGTCAGCGCGAGGGCGTGGCGGTCGAACTGCCGGCCGACGGTGAGGATCAGCTCTTCGGCGCGCGGGTCGCGCACGGTGTCCTCGCGGCCGGGGAAGATCGGGAACAGCCCCTGGTAGCCGAGGATGTTCCACGGATCGACCATTGCGCCGCAGTCGATGCCGCGGCGGACGAGGTCCTCCGCTTCGGCGAGCAGGTCGGAGGCTTCGCGCGGGCGCCCGGCCTTCGCCGCGAATTCCGCCGCCGTCTGCCGGATGCGGATCTCGCAGTTGAAGCGCACGGAGGGCGCCGGGATGTTCGCCGCGCGCGTGCGCGCCGCGGCCGGGTAGCCCATCGCCGCGAAGAGCATCGCCAGCCGGCGCTCCTGCAGGTGCAGCGCACGTTCCGTGGCGATCGACTGGTTCAGGAACTGCCGCACGCCGGCGAACGGTTGCTTCAGCTTCTTCGCCTCCTCGCGCAGGCGTTCGCCCTGCGCGCCGGGCAACTGCTCCAGCAGGCGCTTGTAGAACTCGTCGCGGTAGCGCGCGATCCGCTGCACCAGCGTCGTAAGCGTGACGGACGAATCGTACACGGTCGGCCCGGAGCCGCTCACGCCCGCGCCCATGAGGATGGTGCCCGCCAGCACCGCCGCCGACTCGAACAGCCGTTCGCCATCGAACCCCTGCGGCGAATCGAGCTTCGCCCAGCGGTGCAGCGCGTCGAGCGTCGGCTGGCGGAGGATGAATCGGCGATAGTGGCCGGAGTTGTCGATCAGGTGCGGGTCCCATTCGCCGAAGAGGACATTCGGCCGCTTCGTGACGGGGTGGAAGTGATCGGCGGCGCGGGGGTCGACGGCGAGTTCGTCGAGGTGTTCCAGCTCGAAGCCGGCCTGCTCGCGCAGGTTCGCGTCGGTCGTCGCGAGGAGGTCGAGCGCGGGGCGGACGAGGTCGGCGTACGGGCCGGGCGCGACGCCGACGCCGGCGAAGAAGACCGGCACGGCCGCGACCTTCTCGTGCGTGTAGTACTCGGTCTGCGCGCGGGTTTCGAGCACGGCGATCGGCCGGTAGCCGACGTAGTCGTTCAGCGCCGTCACGGCGTCGCGCGCGAGCGTCTCCGCCCCGGCCGCCGGCCGCTTCGCGATTGCCCGCAGCGCGCACTCGGCGGCCCGCGCCAGGAAGAACGCCGTGAACAGGTTGCCGTCCGGCTGGTGGGCGAGCAGGTCGGCGTGGTGGGCGCGGTAGAGGTCCGGGACGTGGTCGAAGGCGGCCTGGCGGACGAGCTTGGCGTGTGCGAGGTCGCGGAACGCGGCCGACCCGGATCGTTCGAGTTCGTCGGCGGCGTGCGCCAGCCATTGCCCCGCCGTGCGCCAGGGCCGGTCGTCCCCCAGTTCGATCCGGAGGGCGAAGACTTCGGCGAGGAGTTTGCGGAAGCGCGGGTCGGGCCGGCCGTCGGAAAAGTTGAGGTAGCCGAGCAGTTTGCCCGCGTCGAATCGGCGTCCGAGTTCCGCGAAGATGCCGTCCATCCGCACCGTTCCCGATTCGCGGCCCGGAGCCGTTCGCCCCGGTCGTCCGATACCATCTTAGCAGATCGCGCGGGGGAAAGGGGGCGGTGGTTTCGCGACGCGGCGATTCCGCGTTTCGCATCGCGGGCGGTCTGCTACGATAATGCGAACCGCAAGACGCGACCCGCGACGCGAGGTGCCCATGCCCGTTTCGATCACCTGCTCCGGCTGCTCCGCCACGATGTCCGCCCCGGACAGCTTCATCGGCAAGCGCGTCTCGTGCCCGCGCTGCAAGACCTCGTTCGTGATCCCGGACCCGAAGGCGGTCGACGACTTCGAGGTGGTCGACGACGAGGTGCTGGACGTGGCGGAAGTGCTGGACGACGATCCACCGCCGGCGCCGGCGGCGAAGCCAGCGGCGATGCCGGCGGCGACGAAGGCCGTGGCCGCCGCGCCCGCCGCCGCCGCGCCGATCGCGGCCGCGATCGCCGGCGCCGCCGCCCTCGCGACCACCGGCAAGCTCAAGAAGCCGAACCCGAAGTCCAAGAAGCAGGTCGATCCCTCCGATTACCGCACGCGGATCAACGGCAAGCCGCTGGCGCTCAAGCCGGGCGAGGCGGCGCCGCCGTCGTCGCTGCCCCGCAAGAGCGCTCCGCGCGACTAACGAGGTTCCCATGCCGATTTCCGTCCTGTGCCCGTCGTGCGACGCCCCGGTGAACGCCCCCGATTCGGCGGCCGGCAAGCGCGCGAAGTGCCCGAAATGCCAGGAAGTCATGATCCTGCCCGGCAGCGCCGCGGAGGAGTTCGATGTCGTGGTGGAACCGGCCCCGAAGCCGAAGCCGCGCGTGCGTGTGGAGGAGGACGACGAGGACGAACGACCCTCCCGGAAGTCCCGCCGCCGGGACGAAGCGGACGACGAAACGGTCGAGTCGCCAAAGCGCCAGTCGTCCCGGCGCGTCGTCGCCGAGGACGACGACGAAGAGGTGGAACGCCCGCGCAAGAAGGGGAAAGGCAAGTCCAAGAAGAAGGCCGGCCCGCCGATGGGCCTGCTGATCGGCGGCGGCGTCGCGCTGCTCCTGCTGGTCGCGGGCGGCGCCTACTTCGCGTTCAGCGGCGGCTCCAGCAGCGGCGGCGCCGCGAAGGGCGGCGGCGGCGGGGCGAAGCCGATCAATTGGGTCGCCTTCGAAGCGCCGGATGGATCGTTTTCGGCCGCATTCCCGGACGGCGCACCGTCTCCTCAAACACTGGCCGAACTTTCGACGGCGACCGACCGCCAGAAATTGGAGGAAAATCAAGCGAAAATGCGCGAAGCCGGCTTTACGGAATCGGGTTGGGCACGCCAGGCGGGTGACCGCAAGTATGCAATCCTTGTGCTGACGATACCCCCGATCATCGTTCAGCTGTCGAAGCCGGATCAAATCCGGGATCAATTCACAAGGGAGATGACGTCAAAGGCGATCAATCAAGTCGATATCGACAAAGGCAACTTTAAGGGGAAACAAGCGCTAACGAAAGAAGGCAACAAGTGGACCGTGGGAATGGCCGGAATGGCGGGAAATAACAAAGTCATCATCGTCGTGGTCGAATCGACCAGTGAGTTGAAGATGGACGACCCCGACGCCAAGGCGTTCTTCGAGAAGTTCCAGTGGAAGAAGTGATGCGCCTCTGGCGCTGTCGCCACCACCGCTTCGCGATCGGCGCGCGGCCGCTCGTCCTCGGCATCGTCAACGCCACGCCCGACAGCTTCTCCGACGGCGGCGCCTACGACCCGGTCGAACACGCCCTGAAGCTCGTCGCCGACGGCGCGGACCTCCTGGACATCGGCGGCGAGTCCACGCGCCCCGGCTCGCAGCCCGTGCCGCTCGACGAGGAGCTCCGCCGCACCATCCCCGTCATCGAAGCCGTGGCAAAGCGAACGTCGACGCCGATCTCGATCGACACGAGCAAGCCCGAGGTCGCCCGGCGGGCGCTCGACGCCGGCGCCGTCGTCGTCAACGACGTCACCGGCCTGCGCGATCCGGCCATGATCCGCGTCGCGAAGGACGCCGGCGCCGGCCTCATCGTCATGCACATGCAGGGCACCCCGGCCACCATGCAGGCGAATCCGACCTATGGCGACGTCGTCGCCGAAGTCGCGGACTATCTCCTCCAACGCCATCGCGAACTCGTCGCCTTCGGCATTGATCCCGAAACCATCTCCCCCGACCCCGGCATCGGCTTCGGCAAGACCGTCGAACAGAACCTCCAACTCCTCGCCAACCTCGACCGCCTCCGCCCCGACGAACTCGCCGACCGCCCCCTCACGCTCGGCGTCTCTCGCAAGGGGTTCATCAGCAAGGCTCTCGGCCGCAGCGGCACCACCGATCCGATCGCGCGCCGCCTCGCCGGTTCGCTCGCCCTCGCCTGCTTCGGCCTGGCGAACGGCGCCGCCCACATCCTTCGCGTCCACGATGTCCGCGAGACCGCCGACGCCGCCCGGCTGCACGCGGAGCTGACCCGGTTCGCAATCGAACGATCTTGAATACACCATCCCCATGAAGCTCAAGCTCCTCGGCTCCGATCCCACCTTGAACTTGGCCGCGCTCGCCGAGCAGTGCCTCGCGATGGCGAAGGGCGCCCGCGCCGCGGCCACGGCGCTCGCCACCACGCGCACCGAGCGCAAGAACGCCTGGCTGCGCGCCGCCGCCGACCGGCTGCAGATGCAATCGGGCGACATCCTCGCCGCCAACGCCCGCGACGTGTCCGCGGCGCCGGGCTACGGCCTGAACGCCGCCGCCATCGATCGCCTCGCGCTCACGCCCTCGCGCGTCGCCGCCGCGGCCGAGGGCCTGCGCCAGATCGCCGCGCTGCCCGACCCCGTCGGCGAAGTCCGCGAGGGCGGCGTGCGGCCCAACGGCCTGCAAGTGCTCAAGGTCGGCGTGCCGCTCGGCGTGATCTTCTTCCTCTACGAATCCCGGCCGAACGTCACGGTGGACGCCGCCGGCCTCGCCGTCAAGAGCGGCAACGCCGTCATCCTCCGCGGCGGCAAGGAGAGCCTCCACTCGAACGCCGCCATCCACGCGATCCTGTCCAGCGAGCTGGCCGCGCACGGCCTGCCGCGCGAGGCGGTGCAGCTCGTCGGCGTCACCGACCGCGAGGCCGTCGGCCAGTTCCTCCGCTTGCACGAGTACATCGATCTCGCGATCCCGCGCGGCGGCGAGAGCCTCATCCGGCGCGTCGCCGCCGAGGCGACCATGCCGGTGCTCAAGCACTATCTGGGCAACTGCCACGTCTACGTCGATCGCGCCGCCGACCCGGACATGGCCGAGCGCATCGTCGTCAACGCCAAGACCCATCGCGTCGGCGTGTGCAACGCCGCCGAGAGCCTGCTCGTCCACGCCGGCATCGCCAACCAGTTCGTCAAGCGCATCGTCGAGGCGCTGCGCGGGAAGAAGGTGGAGGTCCGCGGCTGCGCCGAGACGCGCGGCTTCGTGCCCGACGTGACGCCCGCGAGCGAGGACGACTACGCGGCCGAGTATCTCGATCTCGTCATCTCGATGAAGATCGTGAAGGACCTGGACGCCGCGATCGCGCACGTCAACAAATACGGCTCGAAGCACACCGATGCCATCGTGACGAACGACTTGGCCGCGAGCCGGCGGTTCGTGGCGGAGGTCGATTCGGCGGCGGTGATGGTGAACGCGAGTACGCGCTTCAACGACGGCTTCGAGTTGGGCCTCGGCGCCGAGATCGGCATCAGCACCGACAAGTTCCACGCCCGCGGCCCCTGCGGCCTCCGCGAGTTGACGACATACAAGTACGTCGTCACGGGCGACGGCCACGTCCGCAATTGACCGCGCCTCCGGGCCGCGCGCTTCCTATCGTGACGCCAACCCCGGAGGATCGACCATGCGCGCGGCGTTCATCCTGCTCCTCGTCTTCGCCGACGTCGGCTCCGCCCAGGCCCCGGCCCGGACGCACGCCATCACGGTGGACGACTATTTCACCCTCGCGGCCATCACGCAGATCACAGTCTCGCCGGACGGCAAGCAGGTCGCCTACACCGAGGGTCGATGGGACAAGACCGACGACGCGCGCAAGACCGATCTCTGGGTCGTCGGCACCGGCAAGGAGCGGACGACGAAGCGCCTGACGTTCGACCGCGCCAACGACCGGAACGCGAAGTGGGCCGACGATAATCAAACGATCTATTTCGTCGGCAACCGCAAGCGCGACGGCGAGAAGAAGCCGCCCTACGACGGCAGCACGCAAGTCTGGCGGCTGAACATTGACGGTGGCAATCCTACAGCCGTCACGCGCGTCGAGGGCGGCGTCGGCGGCTACGACCTCGCCGACGGCGGAAACCTCCTCTTCTACTCCGTCGAAAAGGACCACCGCGACCAGGACGACTTCGCCAAGCTCCGCTCGCAGTTCAAGGCCGACTACGGCCACGGCATTCGCAAGGTCTCCGAGATCCACCGGCTCGACACGCGCTCTTGGCGGACCGAGAAGGTGGTGGACGAAACGCGCTACGTCCGCGAGTTCGCCGTCACGAAGGACGGCGCGAAGCTCGCGATGGTCACGGCGTTCGACGACACGGTGGTGAAGAGCGAAGGCGAATCGCGCGTCGACGTCTGGGAAGCGGGCAAGGTCGTCACGCCGCCAACCGACAACTACCGCGCGAAGGCCGCCTCCCCGCACGCCTGGCTCGAAGACCTCGCGTGGAACCCGGAAGGCACTCGCTTCGCCTTCTGCGTCATCTTCGACGCCTATCCGGCCGAGGTCGCCGTCGGCACGCAATCCGCCGCCGGCTGGGACGTGTCCTTGACCCCGCGCGACGGGAAGTGGGAACTCGTCGGCTACGGCCGCGCCCTCGGCGCCCCCGTTCGCTTCGTCGCCGGCCGCGAGATGGAAATCCAGACCGAACGGCACGGGCGCGTCCTGCCGGTGAAGGTGTTCGCGGGCGACCCGAAGGCGACGCCGATCAGCAACGACGAACCGATCCTCGCGTTCGAGGGCCTGGGCCGGGAAGGCCACGTTGGAGTTCGCGGCAGCGTCGGCTTGCCCGAAATCGTCCGCTTCACGCCGACGGGGTCGATGAGCCTTTACGACCCGAATCCGCACACCGCCTCGTGGAAGTCGCCGTCGATCCAACACGTCACCTGGAAGGCCCCCGACGGCGCGGAAGTCGGCGGCGTGCTCGAACTGCCGACTGATTACAAGAAGGGCGACAAGCTCCCGCTCGTCGTCGGCATCCACGGCGGGCCGACCACCAGCACCAAGGCCGACCTCAACTTCGATCCGCACAACGGCCGGCTCTACTTCGCCGTCAACGGCTACGCGGTCCTCTTCCCCAACTACCGCGGCAGCACCGGCTACGGCGACAAGTTCGTCACGGACCTGATCGGCCGCGAGAACGACATCGAAGTCAACGACATCATCGCCGGCGTGCAGCACCTCGTGAAGGAAGGCATCGCCGACGGCGACCGCGTCGGCGTCATGGGCTGGAGCAACGGCGGCTACCTGACGAATTGCCTCATCACGCGCAAGGACCTGCCGTTCAAGCTGCGCGCCGCGAGCAGCGGCGCCGGCATCGTGGACACTGTGGCCGAGTGGGGGTTCAACGACGAGCCGGCCTACCCGAAGGTGTTCAAGAAGGGCCACCCGTGGGAATCGCCGGAGCTGTACAAGAAAAGTTCGCCGACCTACGACCTCGGCAACGTGACGACGCCGACCTTGATCCACGTCGGCGGGAACGACGTCCGGTGCCCGCCCGGCCATAGCCGGATGCTCTACCGGGCGCTGAAGGAGTACCGCAAGGTGCCGACGGAGCTGGTGGAGTACCCCGGCGAGCCGCACGGCCTGACGAAGGGATCGAACCGCAAGGCGAAGATGGAGTGGGACCTGGCGTGGTTCGAGAAGTATTTGAAG
>CAYVRB010000122.1:0-17295 GCA_964453375.1 uncultured Alcaligenaceae bacterium | reverse complement strand
TCGGGGTCGTCGAGCACCGGCGTCGGTCGGCCGGTCGGATCGACGAGGCTCAGCTTCGGATCGATGCCGAGCACCTTGTAGATCGTGGCGTGGATGTTCGACGGCGTCACGGCGCGCGTGAGCGGCTCGGTGCCGAGGCGGTTCGTCGAGCCGACGATGCGCCCGCCCTTCACGCCGCCGCCGCCCATCAGGCAGAACATCGCGTTGCCCCAGTGGTCGCGGCCGGGGGTTCCCTTGCTCATCGGCGCGCCGCCGTTGCCGCCGTCGTTCATCTTCGGCGTGCGGCTGAACTCGCCGCAGAGGACGACGAGCGTCGTGTCCAGCAGGCCGCGCTCGTCGAGATCGGTGAAGAGCGACGCCACGCCGGAGTCGACTTTCGGCAGGTAGTCCTCGTAGCCCTTTTGAAGATCCCAGTGATGGTCCCAACCTCCGAGATGGACGTTGACGAAGGTCGAACCCGCTTCGACGAGCCGGCGTGCCAACAGCATCGATTGCCCCGTCGTGTGCCGACCGTATCGATCGCGGAGCCGCGGGTCTTCCTTCGCGATGTCGAACGCCTTGCGCGCGTTGGCGCCGGTGACGAACTCGAACGCTTCCTTCGAGAAGCGATCCATCGCGTTCGACTCCGCGACGGGGGCGAGCTGCCGCTTCGCGGCGTCGAACCGCTCGGTCAGCGCCTTCCGGTCTTCGAGTTTGTCGAGCGTCAGCCCGGACGCGAGATTCAGATTCTGCACCTTGAAGTACGCCGGCGTCGGATCGCCGGTGATGAAGGGGTTGTGCTGCGTACCGAGGATGTTGCCGCCGAAGTAGCCGGGGACGAGCCCGATGCTCGCGGCGTGGGGCACGGCGACGTAGCCGGGCATGCCGGGCTGGCGCGGGCCGAGCTCGCGATTCACGATCGCGCCGATGCCGGGGAACTTCTGCGGCGTGTTCGCCCCGCTCACGCCCATGTCCTTCGTGGTCAGCATCCGGTGGCCGCCGGCGAAGTGGTCCCCGGTGTCGTGGTGGAGCGAGCGGACCATCGAGAATTTGTCCGTCGACTGCGCCTGTTTCGGGAAGAGTTCGGTGACGTCGAAGCCCGGTACCTTGGATCGAATCGGCTTCCAAATGCCGCGATACTCCGCCGGGGCGTCCGGCTTCATGTCGTACATGTCCATGTGGCCGGGGCCGCCGTCGAGCCAGATGAGGATGACGGACGTATCGCGCGTGCGGTTCGCCAGCGAGGCGCGGTCGTTGGCGGCGAGGGCGCGGGGGATCGCGACGCCGGCCATGCCCGCGAGGCCGAGTTGGAGAAAGCTGCGGCGGTTCGCGCCATCGCAGTAGCGGCCGGTCGAACCGAGATCGAGTCGGAACATGGGCGGTCTCGAAAGCGGATGCGAAAGCGTCGGGTGGCGCGTCGGAGCGCCGGCGGGTACTCGAAACATCGCAGAATCGAGTCCGAAAGTCAAGGAATAGTTGGCTTGACTTCCGACGATCCTTCGGAACCGAGACTCACGGAATCAGGCGGTACAAACGGAAATTCGCATCGTCGAATTCCGATTCGAATTGAGGGTCAACGATCGGTTGATCGGCCGGGACTACGACGTGCGTGATGCCGGCGCGCCGGAGTTCGGTGAACGCTTCGCCCCACTTCGCGGCCTTGTACCACCCCTGGACCTGCACGACGCGCCGGTGCCATTCGAGCACTTCGACATCGGCGTAGGGGATCGCCTTGAAGTCGACGTAGATCGGCACGCCCCCGGCCAATCGGAACCGCTGGAGGTCGACCGGGATCAGCGATTGATTCGTCGGACGCGGCGGCGGCGTGAACGTCGTCGAGATGTTGCCGCGGCGATCCGAGAGGGCCGGGATTCGCGTCGGGATCAGATAGACGTGGCCGCGCGTCCGCGTGCGGTTGAGGTAGTCGTACAGGCCTTGCTCGCTGGCGTTGTTCATGTTGTAGCCGATCGTGTCGAAGAAATGCCAGACGCCGAACGCGAGGGAGGCGAGGATGATCGGCGCCGCGATCAGTTCCCCGATCCGGCCGATGCGCGCTTCGAGGAGCCACGCGAGTTTTCCGATCGCGAGCGCCGTGGCGACCGGCACGAGCACGGCCGAGACGCGCCACGGGAACAGTAGCGCGAGCAGGTGCCAGCCGGTGAGCGCCGCGACCGCCGTGAGGATCGCGGAGCCGACGAGCGCGACGAACAGGACGACGGCCAGCGGCGAACGGCGGACGAGCGCGATCGCCAGGACGATCCACGCGATCTGAAGCTGCGCCAGCGGATCGAACCAGCGATGCACGAGGGTGTGGTGGGGGATGCGCACCTCGGCGAGCAGGCGTTGCGCCTCGGCGAACGTGGCCGCGTCGGTCGGTTGGAATCGGGTCGCGTTCCACGCCACGACCGGCGCGAGGCCGAGCACGGCGAGGCCGAGCAATCGCAGCGTCGGTTTTCGTCCACCGGTTCGATACGTCACGACGAGGTAGCCGACTCCCAACAGCGTCGCAGGCAGCAGGTACGTGAAGTGCATCGCGCACGCGCCGACGGCGCAGGCGCAGGCGAGAGTCGCGCGATCCTTCAGGAACGCCGCGAGGGACGCCACGAGCAGCGTGCCGAAGACCGACGGCTGGAACCCCGCGCCGAGGATGTACTGACCGGCGACGCCGCACTGGAAGTACCAGGGATAATCGACTCCGAAGGCCTGCACCGAGAGCCAACGCCAGAGCGCCGCATGTGTCAGGAACAACAATGCGACGAGGATCGCTCGACCGGCCCGCGTCGTCGGCAGGCCGACGGTGGACGACAGGATCGACGCGAGCGAAACCACGTATAGGACGAGGATCGCCGCATAGGAGAGGAAGATCGGAAGGGCGGGAAACCCGAATCGTGTTAGGGCGACCCAGGCGGTGAAGAGCGGTGTCGGGTCGCGCGTCTGCGCGAGCCAGTCCTCGGCGAGTTCGCTGCCGGGCGCGAGGGCCGCGGCGTGGAGGAGGTACTGGTTCTGGTTGGAGAAGCCGAGCGGCGATTGTGTGTAGGCGACGACGAAGGCGGCGCCGGCGAGGAGGAGGAGTCGCACCGCGACCTCGTAAAAAGGGGACTGGCACCTTTTTCGCCGCGAAAAAGGTGCCAGTCCCCTTTTTACGAGGTCGCGAAATCGCCGATCGTTACTGCTTCAGTTCGACGCCGAGTTCCTTCAACTGGCGCGCGTCCACCGCCGCCGGGGCGCCGGTCATCAGGTCGCGGGCCTTCTGGTTCTTCGGAAAGGCGATCACGTCGCGGATGTTCGTCGTGCCGGCGAGGATCATGCACCAGCGGTCGAGGCCGAGCGCGATGCCGCCGTGCGGCGGGGCACCGCTCTGGAGCGCATCCAGCAGGAAACCGAAGCGCGCCTTCGCGTCTTCGATCGGCATGCCGAGCAGCTTGAAGACGAGCGCCTGCACGTCCGGGCGGTGAATCCGAATCGAACCGCCTCCGACCTCGTAGCCGTTGAGCACCATGTCGTACGCCTTCGCCCGCACGGTACCGGGGTCGGACTCCATGCGATCCACGTCCTCGTCCATCGGCGCGGTGAACGGGTGGTGGATGGCGACCCAGCGCTTCTCCTCGTCGTCGAAGGCGAACATCGGGAAGTCGAGTACCCAGAGCATTTTGAAATGCTCCGGCTTCGCCACGAACGGCTTCGGCGTCCGCTTCTCCTTCTTGGCCGCCTTCTCCTCGGTGGCGTCGTACTCGGCCTTCTCGTCCCACCAGTTCTTGTACAGCTTCAGCTCCGCGCCGAGGTGCGACCGCAGCGCGCCGAGCGCGTCGCACACCACCGATTCCTTGTCCGCGACGAACAGCAGCACGTCGCCGGTCTGGGCGCCCATCCGCTCCTTGAGCTTCGCCTTCACGGCGTCCGGGAAGAACTTCTCGATGCTGCCGGTGAGCTTGTCGCCTTCGACCTTCATCCAGGCGAGACCCTTGGCCTTGTACTGCGCGACGAACGACACCAGCTTGCCGCCCGGCTTCAGGTCGGTGTTGCTGAATTTGTCGGCCGCCCCCTTGGCGCACAAACCGCGAACAACGCCTCCGCCGGCGACGCAGTCCTTGAAGACCTTGAACTCGCTCTCGGCCGCGATGTCCGAGACGTCCGCGATCTCCAGGCCGAAGCGCAGGTCGGGCTTGTCGCTGCCGAAGCGGAGCATCGCGTCCTTGTAACCGATCCGCGGCAGCGGCAGGCTCAGCTTCACGCCGAGGCACTTGTCCAGCAGGTCGGCCGCCAGGCCTTCCATCACGCCGAGCACGTCCTCGCGCTCCACGAACGACATCTCGACGTCGAGCTGCGTGAACTCCGGCTGCCGGTCGGCGCGCAGGTCCTCGTCCCGCAGGCAACGGGCGATCTGGAAGTACCGGTCGTACCCCGAGATCATCAAGAGCTGCTTGTAAAGCTGGGGCGACTGGGGCAGCGCGAAGAACTCGCCGTTGAAGACGCGGCTCGGCACGAGGTAGTCCCGCGCCCCTTCCGGCGTGCTCTTGCCGAGCAGCGGCGTCTCCATCTCCAGGAAGCCGTGCGCGTCCATGTAGTCGCGGATCAGTTTGCAGATCCGGTGGCGCAGCATCAGCACCTGCTGGATGCTCCGGCGGCGCAAGTCCAGGTAGCGGTATTGCAGGCGCAGGTCTTCGTTCGCCAGCTCCTCGTCGGGGAACTCCGTCACGCTGAACGGCAGCGGCGGGGACGCGTTCAAAATGCGAACCGCTTTCGCTTCCAGTTCGACTTGCCCGGTGGGGATGTCCGCGCGTTCCTTGCCGGCGATCCGCTTGCGGACGACGCCGGTGACGGAGAGCACGTACTCGCGGCCGACGGTGTTGGCGAGATCGAAGAGCGCCTTGTCCGCGTCTTCGACGACGACCTGCGTGAGGCCGTAACGGTCGCGCAGGTCGACGAAGACCTGGTTCGGGAAGTTCCGCGTGATGAGGACCCAGCCGTTGAGCGTGACGGTCTGTCCGAGGTGCGTGTCACGGAGTTCGCCGCAAGTGTGCGTCCGCTGCCAATCGGCCATTGCAAGGAACCTTTCGCGCCGGGAAATCGGGGGAAGGGCATTATAGGGAGCGGGGAATCGGCGATCGGTTCGGGGAAACGAGGAAGCCCGCGGACGAGCGTCCGCGGGCTTCGCGCGTATCAGGGGGGATCGCTTACGCGTCGCGCTTCGACTCGGCGAGGCGGCGGATCCGCTCGGCGAGCAGGGCCACGTCGAAGGGCTTCTTGAACACTTCGTTGAAGCCGTGCTCCTGGAGCTTTTCGGGGGCCGCTTCGTCTTCGCCGGCGAGGCCGATGATGAGCGTGGCGGTGTAGGAATCGTTCTTGCGGAGGTTCGAGGCGATCTGCATCGATTCGCTTCGGCCGAGGCCGAGGTCGATGATGATCGTGTCCGGGTGGAAGCTCTGGGCGAGCGTGCCGGCCTCGAACCCGCTCTGGGCGAGTTCGTACTTGAAGTCGTCCACTTCCGGGAGTAGTTCCTTCATCCGGTCGTTGAACAGCTTCTCGGTGCCGATGAGCAGCACCTTGTGCCATTCTTCCTCTTCCAGTTCGCCCAAAGGCATTCCGTGCTCTTTGAGGAATCGGATGAGTTGTTCGCGGGGGATCCGGCGATCCTGGCTACCGGGGATCCGGTAGCCTTTGAGCCGGCCGCTGTCGAACCATTTGGAGACGGTTCGGGGGGCCACCTTGCAGATTTTGGCAACCTGGCCGGTGGTAAACACCTTTTTCATCGGGGGGCACTCCATTTTTCAGCGCACTCGCGGCAGGCCGCCCTCGGTTAGGGGGGTCGGCGGCAAGCCCGAGGGGGCGGGACGACGTCGCGACGGGTGTCGCGTCGCCCGGCGGGGGCATCCATTCACTTTCGTTCAATCCCGACGGAGCGCGGTCGCACGGCGAACGGAGGGCACGGAATTCCGTTCGCAATCCGACGGCATCAACTTCATCGGCTAACGCGCTCCGCGAAGATTAACCTGGGTTGGCGAAGTTCTCAGGTTGGTGAACTTGGCGAACTCGGCAAACCCGCCGTGGTCCCGGTAGGCATTGCGGCCGTCGTGCCGACCCATTCCGGCACGACCTCGGCCAACCGCGGAACTAACACTGTCCATCGACCCGACATATCCGGCCTCCGCGACAAATGTGTCGCCCCGACGCGGTTCCGCACAACGCAAGGTCGGCGCGTACCGGTTGGTCCGGTTGTGACGCGCGGCCGCCGCATTCTACGCGCGCGATTCCCCGAACCGGGGTCGCATCGGCCCCGCTCGCGATTTCGTTTCATCGAATGGGATCAGAGTTTCTTCCAGAAGAGAACCTTGTCGTCGCCGTCGCGGTAGAAGTCCGGAATCTGCGCCGCCCGGGAATAGCCCGCCTTGAAATAGAAGCTCCGCGTCGGTTCGTAGTGCGGCAGCGAGCTGGTGTCGATGAGGAGCAGCCGTTCGCCGCGACGCCGCAGATCGGCCTCGACATCCGCGAGGAGTACCTTGCCCAGCCCGCGGCCCTGGCGGGATTGGTCCACGGCGATCCACCAGAGTTCCCAGGTGCGGTCGGTCATTGCCACCGGCGCGAAGTACGTGAAGCCGGCGAGGCCGTCCGCGTCCTCCAGCACCTTCGCGACGTGGCCGTCATCCTTGTTCGTGGCGTGGAAGTCGTCGAGCACTTCGCGCAGGGCGACGATCTCGTACGGTTGGAAGACGCCCGTCCCATTGGCGAGGGCGACGAGCGCGTCGGTGTCGGCGGGCGTGGCGGATCGGATCATGAAACGATGCGGGCCGCCCGGCGAGGGGCGGCCCGTTCGAGGAGGTTCAGAGGTCCCGCCCGGATTCGAACCGGGGAATAACGGTTTTGCAAACCGTTGCCTTACCACTTGGCGACGGGACCAGTTCGACCAACGAGTTGAAGGAATCCTACGGTTCCGGCCGGTTCGCGTCAACGAATCGGACCGGTGACTATCGGCCGAACCGCCGGCCGGTCTGTAGTCGTTTCGCGGGCCGCGAGCGCCTCGTAGAACGCCTCGAATCGCCGGACCATCGCGCCGCGGGAATACTCGTTCGCGGCGCGCTCGCGCGCCGCGGCCGCCATCCGCCTCGCGCGGTCGGGATCGCCCAGCAGTTCCACGATCGCCTTCGCGATCGTCTCAGGTTGTGCATCGTTCGCGATCAGCCCGTCGACGCTGTGGCGTACGAGCGTCGCGTTCGCGCCCGTGTCGGTCGCGACGATCGCGCGGCCCGCGGCCATGCATTCCAGCAGCGCGTTCGACATTCCTTCCGAGTGCGAGGGCAGCACCGCCGCGTCGCACGCCCCCAGGAACGCCGGCACGTCCGCCACGCTTCCTTTCAGGATGAAGCGATCGCCGAGGCTCAGTTCCCGGTGCAGCCGTTCGAGCGTCAGCCGTTGCTCGCCTTCGCCGGCCACTTCGAAGACGATGTTGGGAAACCGTTCCAGTACCATTCGCGCCGCTCGCATCAATCCATCGACATTCTTCACGGGCCGGAGGTTCGCGACGCATCCGATGCGAATCGCTCCCGCGAATCGCGGCGGAGCGAAGCCGGCGAACCGTTCGATATCCACGCCGTTCTCGATCGCCGCGACGCGCTCCGGCGGAAGGCCGTCCTTCTCGATCAGGCTCGCGCGCCCGGCGTCGGAGTTCGTCAGCGTCACGTCCACCATCGGCCGCAGGACGCGGTTGAGCAGCCGATGCTTCGGCGTGAGCCAGTAACCGAGGTTGTTCCGCACGCGGACGATCGCCGGCACGCCGGCGCGCCGGGCGAGCGGGATCGAGAAATAGGACGAATCGAGGAAGTACGCCTGCACGATGTCGGGCCGGCGCTCGCGCCAAAGTGTCCGCAGGCGCTTCGCCGCGCGCCAGGCGCGGAAGCCGAGCAATTTGGTTACGCCGAGGCGCATCACGTCGCAATCGATCGGTTCCAGTTCGCGCGAATTCGCCGGCGAGCCGTCCAGCAATACCAGCGACGGCTCGAATCGCGCGCGGTCCAGCGAGCGGATCAGCGCGAGCAGCTGCGTCTCCGTGCCGGCGCGGCTCAAGTTGTCGATGACGAACGCGATCCGCACGGGGCGACGGCGAACGCCGTCGACGGAGATCGGTCGTCCGAGAATCGCGGGAGACATCGTTCGGATTCCGAAACGGTCACGAGGGAAGCGAGGAGCGCGGAATACGCGTTCGCCTGAGAGCCAAAAGAGAACTCGGCGCGCATCCGGTCGCGGGCGGCGCGGCCCATCGCCGCGCGCCGCGCGCCGTCCGCGAGGAGGGCGCCAACGGCTTCGGCGATCGCGGCCGAATCGCCGGGCGGTACGAGGATCCCGGTTTCGCCATCGGCGATCACTTCGGGCGAACCGCCGACGCGCGTCGCCACGCACGCCACGCCGGCCGCGCCCGCCTCCAGCAACACGTTCGGCATCCCTTCCGTGTACGACGGCAGCACCACGAGATCGGCCGCCGGCAGGATCGCATCGAGTTGATCGGTGAACCCCGCGAGGACGAATCGCCCCGCCAACTTCCGCTCGCGGATCGCTTGCTCGATCGCCGGCCGCTCGATTCCGTCGCCGAAATGGATGAACCCCGCGTCGGGATGCGATTGCAGGACTCGTTCCGCCGCGTCCACCAGTAGGCCGAAACCCTTTTCGGGGCTGAGCCGCCCGGCCGAGAGGACGATCCGATTCGGCGGGGTCGGGAAAAAGGATCGCAACCGTTCGAGGTCGGGAGTGGCGTTGGTTTCGAAGGCCGCCAGACGCGCCGAGTTGCGAATGACGCTCACGCGATCCGATGGCACGCCGGCCGCGAACACCTTCGCCGCCTGGGCATCCGAGACGGCGACGACGCGGTCGAGGAACCGCAGGTGGAACCGGTCGAGCCGTTCGTAGAGGCGCACCTTGCGGTTCTCGCCGGTCCAACCGCGCGAGACGCCGACGATGGGGATGCCAGCGCGGCGTGCGGCGACGCGGCCGAGGATGTTCGCCTTGTAGCCGTGGGAGAGCAGAATGTCCGCCCGGAGCGATTTCAGTCGTTCGGCGAGTTCGCGGATGGTCGCGCGAATGCGCGGGAAGTCGTGATCGAGCGCATGGCCATCGAATCCCTTCGCACGCACGGCGTCCAGGAACTCGGCGCAACGTCCGTGCTCGGCGAACGAAAGAAAGGTGGTGCGCGCGTCCGGCAGCGCCTCGGCGAGGCCGAGCATCTGACGTTCGGGGCCGCCGAACATCGTGCTGGCCGTCAGGTGGACCAAGTGCATCGCCCGGCATCCCTGCGGGGAAAGTCTGGTGGCGGAAGTTTAGACCGTGGTTCGAAGTCGTGTCGAGACCAATTCCGGCCAGAGTGTCCTTGTGGATTTAGGCATTCTTCCGAAAGCCCCGATTTCCGAAGTTTCGCCTCTCCGGGGCGAATACGGAGAGCTTGCGTGTGGATCCGCGACCCGACGACGACGGGTAATCACTGGCAAGCGCATGATCTCCGCAACACCGCGACCGGACGAAAAAACCCCGGCACGCCGTGCCGGGGTTTCGCGCGATCCGGGATCGATCATTTCTTGGCGACGACGAAGAGCTTGTCGATCTCGTCGTCCTTGAGTTCGTCCGCTCCGTCGTTCGGGTCGATGGCGAGGGCGTCGCCGTTCGGCGCCACCCACACGACGAAGTTGCCGAGCTTGTAGACCTCCTTCATCTGCGATTGCTTCTCGAGGATGCGGAAGTACGCCTTGCCCTGCGCCTTGATCGTGACGAGCTTCATCTTGGCGTCGAACTTGTCGTCGATCCAGACGCCGCCGATCTCGACGCAGTTGCGGCCGTACGCGGCGCGGTTGGCCGTCTGCGTCAACCGCGACTGGTTGCGGAGTTCGTTGGACGCCACCGCGAGGTCGACGCCCTGCCGGCCGATCTGGTTGGCGGCCAGGTTGCCCTTGTAGTTCTTGTCGGCTTCGGCGAGGACGGTCTGGTCCTTCTTCGCCTTCTCGAGCGCGTCGACGTAAGCGCCCTTGCGGTCTTCGGGTTTCAGCTTCTTCAGTTCCTCGTCGATCTGCTTGTTCTGCACGGCGCCGCGACCGGCCGCGAGGTCGCCGGACTTGCCTTCGGCTTTCTCGCGCCCTGCCAGCCCGGCCGCCTCCTTCGCGACTTCGCTCGCCTTGGGCGACGCGCCGCCGGGCGCCGTCGGCATCGGGGGCAGGAAGCCCGCGCCCGCGCCGCCGCCGAATCCGCCGCCGCCGAACCCGCTGCCGGGTCGATTGCCGCCCGGCGCCACGCCGAACGACCGCCCCGGCGCGGAGACCGGCATCGGGCCGTCCGGCACCACGAGGTAGCTCGTGTACGGCGTCGCGATGCCGTACCGCTTCGCCAACTCCGTCACTTCGTCCACCAGTTCCTTCCGTTCGCCGTTGGCGCGGATCTGATCGAGGATGTAGCCGACCTTGCGGCGCGCCCAGAGGTGTTCCACGAATTCCTTGCCTTCGGTGGTGCGTTCGGGGAAGGTGAACTCCTCGACGAGTTCGCGCGTCTCGCCGCCGACGAGTCCGCTGAGCTTGACGCTGCCGGGGCCGTGGCCGGAGAAGCGGCCGAAGACGACGAGCTGGCTGCCGTGGAAGAGGTCGGGCAGTTGGACGGGGTAGACCTCGTGCAGCCGCACGCCGGTGGAGGAGAGCTTCACGTTCGTCATGACCGGATGGCTGATGCGGGCGTGCAGGCCGCTGACCTTCGCTTCGATGTCCTCCTGCGGGCGGACGTAGGTGCTGACGGCGCGGGTGGCCTCCGAAAGTTGATCGAGCATCGCGGCGTTCACGTCGTCGCCGACGCCGAAGGTGAAGATGCGCGTGCTGGCGGAGTTCCGCGACTTGATCGCGGTCACGATCCGGTCGGGGTTCGTTTCGTCGACGGTGGGCAGGCCGTCGGTGAAGAACACGACGGTGAAGGAGCGGCCGGAGTCGGTCTTCGGCCGCATGTCCATCGCGGCGTTGAGCGCGGGCAGGATCGCCGTACCGCCACTTTGTCGCAGGTCGTCGACCCACTTCTCGGCGCGCTCGAGGTTGTCCTTCGACGCGTTCTTGAGGCTGTCCTCGAAGTTGCTCACGATCGTGGCGAAGCTCACGAGGCCGAAGCGGTCCTCCGGGTTCAGGCTGTTCAGGCAGAACTTGAGCGCCTTGCGCGCCTGCGCCATCTTGGCGTCGCTCATGCTGCCGGACTTGTCCAGCACGAGGACCACGTCGCGGGGCACGCGCTGGTTCTTGGCGGCTTCCGTCGCCGGGGACACCATCAGCATGAAGTAGCCGTCCTGGCTCGCCACGGGGCGGTACAGGATCGGCGAGATGCCGATCGGGTTCGCGTTCGTGGCGTAGAAGAGCTGGAAGTCCTTGTCGAGCAGCGCCTGGTGCTTCTCGAAGTCGACGACCGCCTCGCGGTCCGATTTCCGCTGGATCGTGACGGCGTGGGTGGGGCTGTAGATCGATTGGATCGCGGTCTTGGATTTCAGGACGATGCGCATGGAGAAGGCGTCCAGCGTGCGGGTGGCGCGGCCGTCGGTCTTCGCGGGGTAGAGGAACTCGACGAGGCCGGACTCCTTCGGCGCCACGTGGGTGTACGACACCTTCACCTTCACGTCGCCGTGGGCGGGCACGGGGAAGGCGCGCAGGCGGAGGAGGTCGTTGCCGAGGTATTCGAGCAGGCCGGGGTCGAGCGTGCGGCGGACGATCTCTGTGTAGATGGCGTGCGCCTTCTTGGCGTCGAGCAGCTCGCCGGCGGTCTCCTTGCCGTCGATCCACATGGAGAACTTGTTGACGCTCGCCCCGCGGGGGACGGGGAAGAGGTACGTCGCCTCGAGCGGCCGGCTGGTGTGGTTGCGGAAGGTCTGTTCGACGGTGGTGGTGGAAACCTGCTCGTCGATGGTCGCGTCGACCTTGTGGCCGACCATGGAGAGCGGCGGCAGGCCGCGCTCGGACGGCACGAGCAATCCGTTGCCGTAGGCGGCCGGTCCGGCGGCGAACAGCGCGATGGCGAAGAGGATTCGGGAACGCATGGCAACCTCGCGGGTCGGGGAGCGGGATAGTCCCACACACCGATGATAACGTGCGAGGCCGGGAAAAATTAAGGGGGAAGGCGCCGGGCGTTACGGCCGGGTTACACGCTCACGCGACGAGAAAGCCGTTCGCGAGGAGCATGTCCAGGTTGCGGTCGAGGCCGGCGCGGAAGGCGTCCGGCGGCGGCCGGTGCTCGGGCGGGAAGAGCGGGAGCATCTCGGCGGCGAGTTGGTCGATCGTGCGCGTGCCGTCCAGGAGTTGCACGAGCGCGCGGCTGGGCGCGTCCTCGAAGCGCACCGTCGTGTGCAGCAGGCTCGTCGCGGCGGGGCCGGACCGGAGCTGCCCGCGGGCCAGCGAGCTCGCGACGGGGCGCTCGGCGAGCCGCTTCGCGTAGGCGGGGCGATGGCCCTTGAGCAGCACGGCGCCGGTCGTCCACGCCGTCGCGAGGTCGGCGAGCAGTTCGTCGACTTCGCCGGCGTCCGCGGTCGTCCGCCCCAGCTTGTCGAGCGCCGTCACGAGCAATTCGTCGAACGGCATCCGGTCCGGCTGGTGCTCGGCGAGGACGACGAGCGCGGCCTTGGTGAGCGGCGTGCGGATCGTGAGCGACGTTTCGTCGATGCGGAACGTCATCGCGGCGCCGGGCGCGAGGTCGACGGCGTCGTGCCGGGCGATCCCGCCCAGGTGCAGGCCGCGGATGTTCGCCGCGATCGGTTCGGCCGCGGGGGCGCGCTCGGCGCGCACCGCCAGCGATTGCCGGAACCGCCGCAACGTGGCGAAGTCCACGTATTGTTCTCGTTTGATCGGGTCGCCACCGGCGAACGCGCGGATCTTCTCGCGCACCGGTTCGGGGAGCGTCGTGTAGCCCATCGATTGCGGCATCGCCTCCGTGGCGAAGCGCAGGCCGTGCGCCGCGAGGTGGCTCGCGAACCGGTGGACGTACGTCGGGTCGTTCACCGGCGAGAGCTCGTCGTGGTACAGGATGTTGCGGACGCGCTTGTTGAGAACGTTGTCGACGTCGCGGTCGAAGAGGTCGCGCGGGCCGATCTCGGTTTTGCGCCGGGCGACGCGGACGAAATCGACCATGCGGAGGGCTTCGTCGATCTGCCTTTCGGGGTCGTCGATGCCGCGGGTGTGGTACTTCATCATCTGCCAGAGCATCTTGCGGGTGTAGCAGCCCGGGAAGACGTTGTAGCTGAGGAAGGCGACGCCGTGCGGCGCGAGGGCGCGGCCGACGAGGGCGACGAGGGCGTCGCGCACGGGCGCCGGAATCCAGGAATAGATGCCGTCGGCGACGACGTAGTCGAAGGCGCCGTCGGCGGTCCACGCCGTGATGTCGCCGACTTCGAGGCGGATGTTGGCGAGGCCGGCGTCGCGCACGATCGCCCGCCCGCGCGCGATCGCCTCGGCGGAGAGGTCGAAGCCGACGAACGTCGCGTTCGGCATGGCGGCGGCGCAGGCGAGCAAGTGCCCGCCGTCGCCGCAGCCGATCTCGAGCACGCGCGCCGTCTCGACCGGCGCGGGCGCGAGGCCGAACATCGCCGCGACCGCGTGCAGGTGCCCCGGATGCGCCAGCGCCCGCGGGACGGTCGGATACGAAACGGCGTCGTAGGTCGTGGTCATGTCCGGCTCGATGGAGTGCGTCAGGCGACGAGCATGCCGCTCAGGGCCAGCATCCGCAGGTTGCTCTCGAGGCCCTTGCGGAAATCCGCGTCGCCCGGCCACTTGTCGGCGGGGACGATCGGTTTCAACTCGCGGACGAGGTCGTCGAGCGTGCGCGTGCCGTCGAGCAACTGCACCAATTTCCGGCCCGGCGCGTCGTCGAAGCGCAGCGAGAGGTGCAGCAGCGAGGTGGCGCTCGCGTCGCGGCGTAGCTGCTCGCGCGCGAACGGGCTGGCGACCGGGCGCTCGGACACCGCCGTCGCGTAGCGCGGGACGAACGCCTTGACGAGCACCAGGCCGCTCAGCCAGGCGACGGCGAGGTCCGCGGCGAGTTCGTCCGCCTCGGCTTCGGGGATCGCCGTGCGGCCGAGCTTCGCCGCCGCCGCCGCCAGCACCTCGTCGAACGTCAGCCGGCGCGGCCGCGCCTCGACGAGGACGACCATCGCCGCCTTCGCCAGCGGGCCGCTCACGTCGATCGACGTCGCCCCGGCCGCGAAGACCATCGGCTTCTCGGAGTGGAAATCGATCGCGTCGGTGCCGCAATTCCCCGTGAGGTACAGCCCGCGCAAGGCCTTCGCGTCCGGCACGCCGCGCGGCTCGTGCGGCGCGCGCGCCACCACCGTTTGGCGAAAGCGCCGCAGGCAGGCGTAATCGAAGTACTGCTCCCGGCGCTCCGGGTCCGTCCGCGACAGCGACCGCAGCACGTCGTCGATCTCCTTCGGCACGTCGGCGTTCGCCATGACGTGCGGCTCGAGTTCGGAGACGAACCGCAAATCGTGCCGCCGCGCGTCGTCCGAGAACTCGTGGAAGTGGAACTGGTGATTGTTCGGAGAGAGCTCGTCATGGTAGAGGACGTTGCGGAACTGCTTGTTGATGACGATGTCCACGTCGTTGTCGAACAGCTCCAGTTCTTCGCCGGATTCCTTCGGCCGGCAGAACTGGATGAACCGCGCCAGCTCGAGCGCCTTATCGATCATCTCCTCGGGGTCGGTTCGGTCGCCGACGTGGTACTTCATCATCTCCCAGAGCATCTGGCGCGTGTAGCCGGCGGGGTAGCAGTTGTAGCTGATGCAGGCGACGCCGGTGGGCGAAAGCGATTTCGCGACGAGCGCGAGGAGCGCCTCGCGGACGAAATCGGGGACCCAGGAATAGATGCCGTGGACGAGGATGTAGTCGAACGGGGCGTCGGGCTGCCAAGTCGTGATGTCGCCGACTTCGAGTCGAATATTCTTCAAGCCTACGCGTTCGACGAGCTTCTGGCCGCGGGCGATCGCGTCGGCGGCGAGGTCGAAACCGACGAACGTTGCGTCGGGCATGGTGACGGCCGCGGAGACGAGGTGCGCGCCGTCGCCGCAGCCGATCTCGAGCACGCGGCAGCGCTCGACGGGCGGGGCGGCCACGCCGAACATCCGCGCCACCGCACCCAGGTGCCCCGGCAGACCCAGGATGCGGGGCAGGGTCGGGTATTCGACCGCGTCGTAGCTGGTGGCCATGGAGCGCGCCTGGGCGGTGGCGGACAACCTAACTGAAAACGGATACGAACGAAACCAAAAACCGGATTCACGGTTCGACGGTGACCGGCGGCGGCTTCGGCGCGTCGAGGTCACTGGCATCCAGCCGATTCTCGGCGAGCAGCCGCCGGAAGATCGCCACCGTCTCGCGGATGCCGTCGTCGAGCGAAGTCTTCGGCATCGGCCCCAGGTCCTTTTGCAGGCCGTCGTCGGAGAGGTCGTAGGCGATGGCGATCTGCGTCGTGCCGAAGGTCACGAGCTTCGCCGCCTCGGGCAGGACGCGGACGAGGGCGGCGTGGAAGTCGCTCATCGTCACCACTTGGCCCCGGAGGTTGTAGCTCTTCGCGCCGGAATAAGGCCGTTCGAGGCAGTTCACGAACGTCTTGGCGACGTCGTCGACGTACTGGAAGTCGGTGATGCCGCCGAAGCTGATGGAATACGGCCGGCCGAGGACGACGGCCTTGATCGCCTTCGTCGGTTCGCTGGTCATGCCGAGGTCGCGGCCGGCGCCGTAAACGGTCCAGGGCCGCAAGCCGACGCTCGACAGGCCGTTGTCCTGGAAGTAAATCCGGGCGTTCCCCTCGTTGCAGCATTTGAAGACGCCGTAGTGCGTGCTCGGCACCAGATTCACGTCGTCGCCGAGGGAGGTGTTCGCGGGGTACTTGTCCGGCCCGCCGAAGACGGCGGCGGAGCTGGCGTAGACGAGCCGTTTCACCTGGCTGCCGGTGGCGCGGATCGCCTCGAAGATCGCGAGCGTGCCGAGGACGTTCACTTTCGCGCCGAGCATCGGATCGGCGCGGCAGGTCGGCACCTGAAGGCCGGCGAGGTGGATGATGTGCGTGATGCGCTCGTCGACGAGCGCCTTCGTGAAGGCCGGCAGATCGGTCACGTCGCCGGGAAGGAACCGGACCTTTTTCACTTCGGCTTCGGGCAGGATGAGTCGCAGGCGGCGCGGGTCTTCCTTGAGGTCGTAGACGAGGACGTCGGCCCCCTTTGCCAGGAGGTTGCGCGCGATCCAGGCGCCGATGAAGCCGTAGCCGCCGGTGATGAGGACGCGCATGGTTGCTCCAAAGCGATTCACCGCGGAGGACGCGGAGATCGCAGAGGGAAGAAAGAAATGATTTCTCTCTGCGATTTCCGCGTCCTCCGCGGTGAATACGGTTTTAATCTTGGGGAATGTCCGTCGCGATTTCGCCGACGGTCTCGCTCGCGACCTTGGCGAGCGTCGCGAGCTTGTCGTTGTCGTTGAGGTTCATGACGCGCACGCCCTGCGTGTTGCGGCCGACGATGCGGATGTCCTCGACCTTGCTGCGCGTGACCATGCCGTCCTTCGAGATCAGCATGAACTCGTCGCCGTCGCGCACGGCGACGATGGCGACGACCTTGCCGTTGCGGTCGGTGGTCTTGATGTCGCGGAGGCCCTTGCCGGCGCGGCGCTGCTTGCGGTACCGCATGGCGGAGGGGGAACTCTCGGCGTCGCCGTCGGCCGCTTCGGCGGGAACCTCCTCGGGTTCCTCCTCGACGGCGTCGCCGGCGGTGTTCGGCCCGAAGGGGGTGCGCTTGCCGTAGCCGTTCTCGCAGACCGTCAGCAGGTACCCGACGGGATCCGCGACGACCATGCCGACGATCTCGTCGTCCTTTGCGAGGTTGATCCCCTTGACGCCCTTGGAATTGCGGCCGACCTCGCGGGCGTCGGCCTCGTCGAAGCGGATCGCCATGCCGTTGCGGGTGCTGAGGATGATCTCGTCGCCGGCGCGGGTGAGGGCGACGTCCATGAGGGTGTCGCCGTCTTCGAGGTTGATGCCGATGATGCCGCCGGCGCGCGGGCGGCTGTAGTCCGCCAGCGGCGTCTTCTTCACGAGGCCGCGCTTCGTCGCCATCGTCAGCGAGAAGTCCCCGTCGAAGTTCTTCACCGGGATCAGGCTCGTGATCTTCTCGTCGTCCTTCAGTTGCAGCACGTTCGCGATCGAGCGCCCCGCCGACGTGCGGCTCGCGGCCGGGATGTTGAACACCCGCAGCCAATAGCACTGCCCCTTGTCCGTGAAGCAGAGCAGGTAGTCCTTGGTGGACGCGACGAAGAAATGCTCGACGAAATCGTTCTAGCGCGTGCCCCCCTG
>CAYVRB010000121.1:0-17308 GCA_964453375.1 uncultured Alcaligenaceae bacterium | reverse complement strand
GCTGCGGGAGCGGACGATCACGATCAGCGGGGCGAGCAAGAGCTACGCGATGACGGGCTGGCGGATCGGCTGGGCGGTGGCGCCGGCGCACCTCGTCAAGGCGATGGACAACGTGCAGAGCCAGGAGACGAGTTGCCCGTCGAGCGTCAGCCAAGCGGCGATGGTGACGGCGCTCGAGTCGCCGGAGTCGGCGAAGTGCATCGCGGAGATGCACGCGGAGTTCTCGATCCGCCGGGACTTGGTGACGAAGCTCCTGCGGGAGATTCCGGGCTTGAAGGTGTACGACGCCGAGGGGGCGTTCTACGCCTTCTTCGACGTGTCGGATTATTTCGGCAAGACGTTCGGCGGCGCGAAGGTGGTCGATTCGATGGGCTTCTGCGCGGCCCTGCTGGAGCAGGCGCACGTGAACCTCGTGCCGGGAATCGCGTTCGGCGCGGAGGGGTTCGTGCGGATGTCGTTCGCCACGGGTCGGCCGACGATCGAAGCCGGCCTCGCGAAGCTCAAATCTTGGCTCGCCACGGGAGTTTGAACAAAAACAGATTCACCGCGGAGGACGCGGAGATCGCAGAGAAGGGAGAGAATTCATGTTTTTATCTTTCTTCACTCCGCGTTCTCTGCGTCCTCCGCGGTAAACAAGTCTTTGTAATCAGGGGGAGTTCGCCATGTCCGTGCTCTACCTGACGGAATCGGACGTCCGTTCCCTTCTGACGATGGACCTCGCGCTCGAGGCGGTGGAATCCGCCTTCCGGAAGATCTCGCTCGACGAGGCGGTGAACGTCCCGCGCGCGCGCTGTCAGACCGACCATGTCATGCTCCACTGCCTGCCGGCGGCCGCGAAGACGCTTGGCGCGATCGGCCTGAAGGCGTACACCACCGGCAAGTTCCCGGCCCAGTTCAAGGTCTTCCTCTTCCACCCGAAGACCGGCGACCTGACCGCCATCCTCGAAGCGGACCACCTCGGCGCGGTCCGCACCGGGGCGGCGAGCGGCGTCGCCACCAAGAAGCTCGCGCGCAAGGACGCCGCCACCGTCGGCCTCTTCGGCACCGGCAAGCAGGGCCGCACGCAACTCGAAGCCGTCTGCCGGGTGCGCACGATCGCCCGCGCCGTGGTCTATTGCCGCGATCAGGCGAACCGCGAGGCGTTCGCGAAGGAGATGACGAAGTCGCTTGGCGTGCCGGTCGAGGCCGGGGCGCGGCCCGAAGACGCGGCGCGCGGAATGGATATCATTTGCACGGCCACGTCCAGCCGCGAACCGGTGCTGCAGGGCGAATGGCTCGCCCCCGGCACGCACGTCAACCTCGCCGGCTCGAATTTCCTCAGCAAGTGCGAAGCGGACGCCGAGGTGTTCCGCCGATCCAATCTGATTTGCGCCGACAGCAAGGACCAGGCGCGCATCGAGGCCGGGGATTTCGTCGCCGCGATGCAGGACCATGTCTTCGGATGGGCGGACGTGAAGGAACTGGCGCACATCGTCGCGGGGCGCATTCCCGGCCGGGAATCGCCCGCGGACATCACGACGTTCAAATCGCTCGGCCTCGGCATCGAGGACGTGGCGACGGCGGCGAAGGTGGCGCAGCTCGCCGCCGAACGGAAGGTCGGGCGGACCATCGACCTGTAATTACTGCGGGCGCTGGCGGAGGCGCTTCTGGGCGTCCACTTCCAGCACGCCGAAGAGCTGTTCGTGCCGCAGGATGATCTGCCGCAGCGATTCCATCAGCCGCTTCGCGACGAACGGATTCAGCACGAGCCGGTGCGTGAACTGGAGCGGCTCGGCCACGTTCTGCGATTGCATGATCCCCGTGTGCAGGCCGATGTCCACCAGCACCTCCTCCATCGAGCTGCTCAGGCTCAGGCGGAAGAAGTTCGCGTACACGGTCTGCATCTTCGAGGCGTCGACCGGAATCTGGATCGACGCGGGCTGGCCGCTCGCGGGGGTCAACGGCACTTCGGACTTGACGGCGTCGGACATCTTCGGCACTCCACGGAAAGGATGTTACGGTCGGTCGCGGCGGGGCCGCGGACGGCAGGGGTGCGTCGTCGCACGGACAGTCTACCCAAGTCCGCGTCGCGGGGAAATGGCGCTTACGCCAGCCGGTCCAGGTCCCGCAGGCGGCGGTCGGCGTCGAAGGTCGGCGGCGGCAGCGACTCCGCCAGGCGCACCGCGTCCTCGGTCGAGAGGCCGGCTTTCGCGACGCCGCTCCCGCGGAAGATCGGCAGCTTCTTCTTGAGCGCGAGGATCTCCCGGCGCGTGCGCCCCTTGGGCGCGTCCTGCCAGCGGCCGATCCGCTCGTGGAAGTCGAAGAACACCGGCAGTACTTCGCGTAGGTACTTCGCGTAGCCGGGGTTGTCGGTCTGGACGACGAACAGGCCGCCGGGAACGAGCGACCGGTGGACGAGCGCGAGGAACGCCGGCGTGATCAAGCGCCGGTGGATCTGCTTCGGATCGTAGTACGGCTGCGGGTGGTAGACGTGGATTTCGGCGACGCTTCCCGGTTCAACGTGCTTCTCGAGGAGTTCGTGGGCGCCGAGGACGGCGAACCGGAGGTTGGCCAGGCCGCGCTGGTTCCCGCGCTTCCGGGCGTAGCGGATGACGACGGGGAGGATGTCGGTTCCGAGGTGGTCGTGGGTCGGTCGGGAGACGGCGCTAAGGATGGTGGATCGTCCGTTCCCGCAGCCGAGGTCGAGGACGACGGGGGCCTCGCGGCCGAAGAGTTCGCGCCAGTTCAGCGGACCGTTGGCGGGCATCGCCTTGAGGGCCGTCTGCGTCCACCGGTCTTGGGGAAGGATGCGGCCGGGAAACGGCACGCCGAATTCTCGCTCGACGGGGGAAGGGTCGTTCATCGGTTGTTCAAGACGGATCTAGCTTTTCGATTGCAGTTCGACAAACCGGATCACTTCTTGGTGATTGAACCACTCGAACTTTTTGTCGGCACCGTAGAAAACCGCGAAACCTTCTCGAAAGGCAATGCCCCTCGGCTGTTCGATCTCGATTCTTCGTCCCGAAGACAACTCGACGCTAAACCTATGAAAGGGTTTCCGTTCACAGAGTTCGTTCAGACAAGCATCGAAGAATTCTATTGTCATGTGCCCCTCGATGGCTCGTGAAACACGGCGACGGAAACATCATCAGATGTACGAGCGATCGAGGACTCCGCAACACTTCGCTTGAGGAATGCGACCCTCACGCAGCGTTATTTAGGCTTGGGCAGTTTCGATCCGGCCGTCCATAAGCTTGTTCACGCTCATGTGATCGAACCAATAGAGTTTACCACCCGGCGCCGTGAAGTGCGCGAAGCCGTCTCGGTAGCTGATTGCGCGGGGATGGTCGATCTCGATCTTTTCTCCGCCGTTCAACTCGACAGTGAAGATCTGAAATGGTCGCCGATCGAGTAAAGCACCCAGTACATTTTCGAACGCTTCGGCAGTCATTGGTGCCTCCAGGTATGTGCTTCCATTCTAATCGGAGACGCACCTTCGGTGGTCAAATATCCCTACTTCCGAACCACCTCCACGTACTTCTCCGCGCCCAGCGGGCGGTCGCCCAATGCGTCCGCCGACAGTTTCGCGGTGAAATAGGCCCGGCCGTACTGCTCGCCGCGGAAGGTGATCGTGTATGTCTCGGATTTCCCCGCCGGGATCGAGCGCGGGTCGAACGACACCGTGTCGCCCGTCTGCTTGTAGAGCGGGCTGGCTTGCACGAGGCCGACGGACCCCTTCGGCAGGACGACGCTCAGCCGCGCGTTCGCCGCCGCCTCCGTGCCGCTGTTGCGGACGACGACGGTGAAGACGCCCTGCTGGTCGATGGCGACGGTGTCGCGGTCGAAGCTCGATTGCCAGTGCAGGATCGCCGCGCCGGGGAAGACGGTCTCGGTGCGCGCCACGTCCTCCAGCCCGCGCGCCGCCGGGCCGGCGCGCACGGCCCGCCGGCCGCCGCCGGCGTTCTGCAATCCCCAGCGCACCGACTGGCTCTCGCCCGGCGCGAGCTTCGGGATCGTCCAGAGCACTTGGCCCTGGTACTCCTTGCCGCCGCGCGTCATCTTCGTCAGCCGGCAGTCTTCCGGCACGCTGCCGGCGAGGCGCACGTTGGTCAGCGGCACGGTGCCGTTGTTCGTGACGGTCGCCTCGTACTGCGCCGTCTGCTCGCCGTTGGCTTGGCCATCGCCGGTGAGCTGCACGCGCAAGTTCGCGTCCAGCACGGTCGCCTCGGCCGTGTCGTTCGCCTGGAGCTTGCCGTCCGCGTCCACCACGGAGAGGACGCGCAGCGCCCGGCCTTTCGTCGCCGTCACGAGGTATTGCAGGGTCTTCGTCTCGCCCGGCTGGATCGTGCCGATGTTCCAGAGCCGCTGGTTCGCCTGCTTCGTCGCCTCGCCGCCGGCGATCTCCTTGTGGAACTCGAACCCCTCGCCGAGCGTCTGCGTCAGCTTCGCGCCGACGATCGGCACGCGGCCGCCGTTGCGCACCGCCACGCGCACCGCCACCGGTTCGTCCGACGTCGCCTGCTTCGGCAACTCGGTCTTTACGGTCAGCTTCGGCTCGCTCAGCGTCGTCTTCACCGCCTGCCCGTGCTCGAACGACACGAACGCCTTCACCGACACGCTGCCCGCATTCGCCAGCGGGCGCAGCTTCAACTCGATCTTCTGGCTCTCGTTCCCCTTGAGCGTCTTGAAGCTCCAGCTCAGCGATTGCGGATCGACCGGCTTCGGGTCCGCCGCGATCGTCTGGGCGCCCTCGAGTTCGCCGAGGCGCACCACGACGCGGTGCGCGTCGGCCGCCGTCGCGTTCGTCGCGGTGATCGTGCACGGGATGTCCTGCCCCGGCGGATGATCGCGCGGCACGAGGACCGAAATCTGCACCGTCGGCGTCGGCGGCTGCGGCGGCAGACTCGCGGGCGCCCGGTTCTCCACGCTCGCCGTCGACGCGGGCACCGGCCCCTGAAGCGAGGTGAGTTGCCCGTTCCACGTTGCCCGGCCGGTTCGGGGCGCGCCCCGGTTTTCGGCCTGTATCACGTCCGGGTCTTCGATCGGCGGCCGTTCGGTCGCCGGCGGCTGGCCCGTGGCCGCGAGGCCGACCGCGAGGACGAACGACAGGCCCAGTTTCCATCGCCGATTCATGGCGAAACCTTCCTGGCCGAGACGGGGTATCATCGGGATCGGAACGCGAGCGTTCCGGTCCGGTCGGAAAAGTTAACACGCCGCGAAAGATGTGGTAAAGCCCAACCCGACCCCGGCGAATCGCCCCTACAATGGCCCCAGACCCATTCCGTCCGCACACCACCCTACTTCGTCGAGGATACGGTCCATGAAGCGATGGTTCCTTTCGCTGGCCCTGGCCGGCGGCCTGGTCGGCGCGGCGGCGCTCGCCGACAACCCGTTCAAAAGCAAGGGCGATCCCGCCAAGCCCGCGGCCGAGGAGAAGAAGGCCGACAAAAAGGACGCCAAGGCCGACGCCTCCACCGTCCGCGTCGCCCACATCAAGTTCGGCGGCGACCTGGACGAATCCCCGGTGCCGGCCGAATCGCTTTTCGGCCCGCCGGAGGAAAACTTCGGCATGATGCTCGGCCGGATCAAGAAGGCCGCCAAGGACGAAAACATCGCCGGCCTGTACCTCGACCTCGACGGCTTCTCCGCCGGATTCGGCAAGCTGCACGAACTCCGCGCCGCCCTCGCCAACTTCAAGAAGTCCGGCAAGAAGATCTTCGCCTACGCCGAAGATTATTCCGCCCGCGCGTACCTCCTCGCCGCCGAGGCCGACTGGGTCGCCCTGCCCGAATCGGGAGGCGTCGAACTCGTCGGCATGCGCGCCGAAGTCACCTTCTACAAGAACACGCTCGAACTGCTCCGCCTCAAGGCGGACGTGCTCAAGGTCGGCGACTACAAGGCCGCCGTCGAGCCGTTCCTCCGCGACAACATGAGCAAGGAGAACCGCGAGCAGATCGAGTCGATGCTCGACGACAACTTCACGAACGAAATGGTTAACCCGATCGCGAAGGGCCGCAAGCTCGACGCCGCCAAGGTGAAGGCGACGATCGACGAAGGCCCGTTCACCGCGGCGAAGGCGAAGGCGCACGGCCTCGTCGATTCCATCGTCTACGACGACGAAGTCGCCGACGCGATGGCGAAGGCGCTCGGCGCCAAGGCCGTGAAGGTCGAACGGAACTACGGCAAGCCGAAGGCGCAGAAGCTGGACCTCTCGAACCCGTTCGCCCTGCTGGAGATGATGGGCGGCGGCGGCAAGACGGTCCGCGAATCGAAGGAACCGAAGATCGCCGTCATCTACGCCGTCGGGTCGATCAACTCCGGCAAGTCGGGCGGCGGCGGCCCGATCCCGCTCATGGGCGGCGCATCGGTCGGCTCCGAGACGATCGTCGCCGCCATCCGCCAGGCCGAGAAGAACGACACCGTCAAGGCGATCGTTCTCCGCGTCGACAGCCCCGGCGGCTCGGCCCTCGCCAGCGACGTGATGTGGCGCGAGATCGTGAAGTGCAAGAAGCCGATCGTCGCCAGCATGGGCGACGTGGCCGCCAGCGGCGGGTACTACATCAGCATGGGCTGCAAGAAGATCTACGCCGAGCCGGGCACCATCACCGGCTCCATCGGCGTCTTCGGCCTCAAGCTCGTCACCGGCGACCTCGAAGCCTGGGGCGGCATGAAGACCGAAGTCGTCAGCCGCGGCAAGAACACCGGCGTCACCTCCAGCACCTTCCCCTGGACCGACTCCGAACGGAAGACGATGACGGAAATCGTCGAAGCGGTCTACGACCAGTTCACGTCGAAGGCGGTCGAAGGCCGCAAGGCCGCCGGCGTCGATATGACCAAGGAAAAGCTGCTCAAGATCGCCAGCGGCCGCGTCTGGACCGGCCGCCAGGCGCTCGCGAACGGCCTCGTGGACGAACTCGGCACCCTCGACGACGCCATCGCCGGCGCCAAGAAGTTCGCCGGCATCGACCCCAAGCAGGAAATGGAACTCCTGATCCTGCCGAAGGCGTCCTCGTTCTTCGAGCAACTCATGGAAGGCGACGCCAAGCTCCCGTTCGGCAAGGTGGAAGTCTCCGCCCTCAACCTGCCGGGCATGGAGAAGGCGCTGCGGATGGCGGCCCCGCTGTTGAACACGCGCAAGGACTTCGTCAAGGCGCTCCTTCCGTACTCGGTTGAATTCAAGTGAGCCGATTCCGATAATCTCCTTGCCCGGAGGGACGCTCCCTCCGGGCTTTTTTTCGCCCGCACCGAAGGACTCCCGCGATGCGAACGCTCCTCGCCAGCACGCTCTTGCTCGTCGTCGTCTCGGCCGCCTCGGCCGACCCCGTGGACAACCCGGCCTTCAAGAGCTGGTCCAAGTTCAAGCCCGGCACGCAGATCTCGATGAAGACCGTGAGCGAGTTCAACAAGATGAAATCCGAGATCGTGATCGTCACGAAACTCGTCGAGGTCGGCACCGACAAGTGCGTCGTCGAAGTCGAGACCATCACCAAGGTGAACGGGATGGAGTTCAAGGCCCCGGCGATGAAGCAGGACGTGCCGAAGACCTTCGACGTTCCGAAGCCGAAGGACGGCAAGGAGCCGAAGGTCGAGACGCCGGATGTGAAGAAGGAGGAGGGGAAGGAGACGCTGAAGATCGGCGACGTGGAAGTGAAGACGACGTGGATGAAGTACACGACGAAGACGAAGGAAGGAAACCACGAGGGTCAGACGTGGATGTCCGACGACGTGCCGGGCGGCCTGGTGAAGAGCGTGAGCAAGGCCGGCGACGTGACGTCGACGACGGAGATCACCGAGATCAAGAAGCCGTAAACCGACGGGCCGGGGCGCGTCCATGATCCATCCCACGCTCGGGGAATTGATCCACGACCCGAACGAAGAGGCCTGGATCGCGTTCGCGGCCCTGCCGGGGTTCGCGGCGCGGTTCGTGCCCGGCGGTCCGCCGCCCGCGGAGACCATTTCCGAAATCCGCGGGCGACTCGAAACGCTCGCGGCGAAAATCGCCAACGAACCCGACGCTCCCGAACGGACGGCGCAGGAGGATTTCGACGACTGGTCGGACTCCGCGCCGCCGACCCGCAACGAGATCCGCGGGCGAACCTGGGACCGCTGGATGGCGAAATGGATTCGCGTCGGGCGGTCCGATGGCTCGTTGCCCGTCTGGCTTGAAACCAAACCCGGCCAATCGCCGGGCGCGATCCACGAACGGGCGCTCCAACACCTCCGCGATCGGGACGCCGAGATCCTCGCCGCCGTATGGGTGGCCCTGAAGCGCGCCCGCGACGAGTATTCGGACTATTCTCCCGGGGTCGCCGGCGCGACGGACGACGGCCGGATCGGTTCCATCCGCATCCACGACGAAGGGCACGACGACATCGCGCCGGTCCGCTTCGGCATCGCGTGCGACTGGGAGCACGAACACGGGATCGCGATCGTCTACCACCCGCGCACGGGCGCGGACTGGACGAGCGCGGACGGCGCGGACGACCTGATGGCCGCCGCCTGCCCCGAACCGCCGCCGCCCCCGCCGCCGACGCCGGAGGAGGAACTCGTCGCGGCGATCTTCGCCCGCGATGCCGGCCGCGTTCGGGAACTCCGCGACCGGGGCGTGCGCGCCAATCCACCGGGACCGTCCGCCCTGTTCGGGGCCATCTACGACCACGACGTGGAGATGGTCCGTCAACTGTTGAGCGCCGGGGCCGATCCGAACGCGCGGGATTCGTACGAGGGCACGCCGATGGAGGCCGCCCGGCGGGCGCTGGCCGTGGGAACGCTGAAGCTCTCCCGGGCGCCCTGGTGGCTGAAGGTGATCATCGGCTTCGCGAAGCTGGCCAACGCCCGCCACGTGCGGAAAGCCCGAAAGGACGGCGAAGCGATCCTCCGCATGTTGCGCGAGGCGGGGGGAAATTGACACGACGATAAGGGTACGTAGCTCGATAACCGGAAGTAAGTTGCGTCCCCAATCCCGTTCTCAAGGCACGACGGCGTTGTGGAACGGAACGACACGATCGATTCTTGTTCCGTCCCGAATGAGTTGCAGACAACCCACTTCGCGGACGTACGAAGTCCGAACGGCGCGACGCAGATGTTCGACGGAATGGATCGCCACGTTGTCGACGTGTGTAATGAGGTCTCCCTTTCGAATATCGTAGCGGCGGAAGGGCGACCCGGATTCCACGTCCTGCACTTTCAGTTTCTCGCCCGTGGGATTCATCGTGAGGCCAAGATCGGACAATTGAAAGAATTGAATTCCCAACGGCTCTTTCTTCAAATCGGCTCGAATGTTCGCGCCGGCTTCCGGGCCGAGGATCGCTCCCATCGAGGCGAGATTGTTCTGAAAGACGGGTTTGATCGCATTGGGGACCGTACCTATGGAGATCGATTTACCGGCCCACAAGTAGTTGCCTCCGACCTCCGTCGATCGCGATTGGATTTGACCGTTCGCGATGAAAATCGAATTGTACACCGTCGCGCCCCTCGGGAATACGATATCGCCGTCCACGATGACGACGACATTGTCGACTTCATCGAATCGAACATGGGAAATATCCGCGTTCGAGAAGACGACCGTCCGAAACCAAACGGAATCCTTCGCGGAGTCGCGAATACCATCGTTGGCGACCACCATCCAATACTCGCGATGGCGGAGATCGGTCGAAACGGAATCGCCGACCACCAATCGATAACCCTCGTGATGCTGGTCGATTTTCGCATTCCGGTCGATCGACGTCATCAGCGTGCGGTGCGACAGCATTTGCTTCGCAGTCCAATCATAGAAAATGGCGCCTTTGTAGGAACAATATCTCAATTCTCCCTTCGTCCGCTTGTCGAGCAAAGCGAGTAAATCGAGCAGGGGTTGCAATTTCGCGGCGCGATCGTCGTCCCGACCCGCGACCGTCGCCCACTCGACGAGCAGATCGGGCCTCAGGGAATTCACCCATCGGGTCGATCGCGAGACCGTCCGTTCCATCCGCTTCCGTTCGATTAGGTCGATGACGGTCCGATAAATCGCATGATCCCCGCCCGGCAAGTCCCTGATGCCGTTCAGAAAAAAGTAGGACGATAACGGGTCGTCCGCGACCGCACGAATCGCGGCATCTCGTTCCGTCGGATTCTTGGAATTCAACTCCTGCAATCGCTTGGCAATACTCGTTGGTGGAGGAGCACTTCGTACAGGAATAACGCTCGCCACATCGACCAACAACGTCGTCGTCAATGCGAACCAGCTTACGGAATAGTTAAGCAACATATTCTGTACCTCAGAATCGCGTGTTATTCCTGTGGGGGGAAATTGGCCACGAATGCATCATACCGCGTAGCGTACGAAATAGTGGACGCTACTCGATTCCTTGAAACAAACTGTTTTGCCTTTTGTGATCCGGTGTTTCACCGCCGCTCGTACACGACCTTCCCGCCGACGACGGTCGCGTCCACCTTCGCCTTGCCGATCAGGTCGCGGTTGCCGTCGGCGAGGATGTCGGCGGAGAGGATCGCGAAGTCGGCGAAGGCGCCGATCTTCAACACGCCCTTCTCAGTCTCCTGGAAGCTCGCGTAGGCGCCTCCGAAGGTGTAAGCCCGCAGCGCCTCGGCCGCGGTGATGCGCTGCTCCGGGAACCAGCCGTTCGGGTGCTGGCCGTCGAGCGTGCGACGGTTCACGGCGGCGTCGATCCCTTCCAGGACGTTGAGCGGCGCCACCGGCCAGTCGGAGCCGAACGCCAGCACCGCCCCCGCGTCCAGCAACGAACGAAAGGCATAGCTCGACTGACAGCGCTTCGCGCCGATGCGGCCCTCCGCCCAGCGGCCGTCGTCGACGACGTGGTATGGCTGCATCGACGCGATCACGCCGCCGGCCTTGAACTTCGCGTAGTCCTCCGGCCGCAGGTGCTGGACGTGTTCGATGCGGAAGCGGCGCGACCCGTTCCCGGTCTCGGCGTAGAGCGCGAGGAGTTCGGCGTTCGCGCGGTCCCCGATGGCGTGGATGCCGATGGAGAGGCCGGCGTCGTTGGCCGTGCGGATGAGGCCCCGCATCGCGGCCGGCTCGGTGACGAAGACGCCGGAGGTCTTCGGGTTGGAGTCGTAGGGGGCGAACATCATCGCGGTGCTGGAGCCGAGCGAGCCGTCCATGAAGCCTTTGACGCCGCCGATGCGGACGAAGTTCGTGCCGAAGTTCGCCTTCACGCCGAGCGCGGCGAGTTCGCTCGCGGCGGCGATGGGCCAGCGGAGGTCGACGCGCACGTCGAGCGTGCCGGCGCGATCGAGGTCCTGGAGGATGCGGAACAGCATCCGCCGCGTGACGGGGGCGCTGCCGTCCATGTCGGTGGCGCTGGTGACGCCCTGGGCCGCGCACGCCTTCGCGGCGGCGAGGACGGCTTCGCGAATCTCGTCGGCGTTCGGTTCGGGAATGAGCTTGTCCAGCAGGTCCATCGCGTTGTCTTTGAGGATGCCGCTGGGCGATCCGTCGGCGAGGCGCTCGATGACGCCGCCGGACGGGTCCTTCGTGTCTTTCGCGATGCCGGCGAGCTTGAGGGCGGCGGAGTTGGCGAGCGCCATGTGGCCGTCGTACCGGCGGAGGAAAGCGGGGCGATTCGGAACGTATTTGTCGAGCATCGCGGCGGTCGGCAGCGTGCCGGCGAAGGCGCGGTCGTGGTCCCAGTTGCCGCCGAGCAGCCAGCGGTCGCGCGGCGTCTTGCCGTCGAACTCCCTGATGCGCCGGCCGAACTCGGCCTCGTCCTTCGCGTCCTTCAGGTCCACCTGCGCGAGCGAGCGACCGCCGCCGAGCAGGTGCATGTGGCTATCGTGGAACCCCGGCACCACGCGCCGCCCGCCGGCGTCGATCACCTTTAAGGTGAACGGCCCGACCAGCGACTTCACCGCCGCCGTCGTGCCGACGTACAGGATGCGCCCCTGCTTGACCGCGATCGCCTCCGCCTCGGGGTAGTTCGGGTTGCCGGTCCAGACCCGGGCGTTCACGACGACGAGGTCGGCGGCGGCGGTTTCGTTCGGCGCCGCCAACAGGCCGGCCGAGAGGAGGAGAGTCGCGAGCATGGTCGGCCCCGTTGGAAATCGCGCGGGAAAGCGTGCTACGAATGTCGTGTTAGACTATGGACGCACCCGAACGCGGAGATGCCATGAGTTCCCCCGATGTCGTCGTGATCGGCGGCGGCCCCTCCGGCAGCGCCGCCGCCACGCTGCTCGTCCAGAGGGGCCACCGCGTCGAACTGTTCGAGCGCGAGCGGTTCCCGCGCTTCCACATCGGCGAATCGCTGATCCCGCACACCTACCACACCCTCAATCGCCTCGGTTTGCTGGACAAGATGAAGGGCAGCCACTTCATCAAGAAATACTCCGTCCAGTTCGTCAACGAGCGCGGCAAGCTCTCCGAGCCGTTCTACTTCGTGGACCACGAACCGCACGAATCGTCGCAGACCTGGCAGGTCCGCCGCAGCGAGTTCGACCACCTGCTGATGAGGAACGCCCGCGACCACGGCGTGACGGTGCACGAGGGCGCCCGCGTGCTGGAAGTGCTCTTCGAAGGCCCGCGCGCCGTCGGCGTGCGCGTGAAGCCGGAGGACGGACCGGAGCGGATCGTGAAGGCGAAGGTCGTGGTGGACGCGAGCGGGCAGTCGTCGCTTCTCATCGACCGGCTGAACCTGCGCGAGTGGGACCCGGTGCTGAAGAAAGCCGCCGTCTGGACCTACTGGAAGGGGGCGTACCGCGACATCGGACGGGACGAGGGGGCCACGATCGTCCTGCAAACGCAGGGGAAGAAGGGCTGGTTCTGGTACATCCCACTGCACGACGACACGCTGAGCGTCGGCGTCGTCGCGGCCTACGACTACCTCTTCCAGAACCGCGAGGCGAAGGACCTGGAGTCGATTTACTTCGAGGAGGTCGCCCGTTGCCCCGGCCTGCAGCCGCGGCTGGCGAACGCGAAGCGCTGCGACGTCTTCCGCGCGCAGAAGGAATATTCGTACCGCGCCAAGAAATGCGCCGGCGACGGCTGGGTGCTCGTCGGCGACGCCTTCGGCTTCCTCGACCCGCTGTATTCGTCCGGCGTGCTGCTCGCGCTCACGAGTGCGCGCATGGCGGCCGATTGCATCGGCGACGCCCTCGCCGACGAGGACGTCTCCGAAGCCCGGTTGCGTGCGTGGGAGCCGGAGTATGTGAAAGGCATGGATCGGATGCGGCGGCTGGTGTGCGAGTTCTACGACGGACTGAACTTCGGCAAGCTCGTCCGTCGCAACCCGGACCGCAAGGGGCTGATTACGGACGTCTTGATCGGCAACCTGTTCCACGACGAAATCGACGACCTCTGGCCGCTGATCGAGGACCTGAAGCGGGAGGCGGCATGACGGTGACAGTTAGTTAGTTAGTTAGTTACATCTTCACGACGCGCATCCGGCGCGTGATCTCCTCGACGGGAATCAATTCGCCTTCGCCGCTGCCGGGGCAGATCGATTCGGTGCGCTCCCACGTCTCCGGGCTGGCGAGGTTGCTCTCCCAGAACGGCCAGGTGCGGCACTGCTTCGGGCGCACCGGGTAGACCGTGCAGCCGCGTTCGGAGTCGTAGAAGACGCAATCGCCGTTCGCCTTCTCGCGCAGCGTGACCTTGCCCCGGGATTTGCGCGTATGGAGCGGAACGAACTCGCGGAGCGGTTCGCCGCGGAACGCCGCGAGCTTGCGCAACTCCTCCTCGTCGACCCAGACGTAGCCGGGGTCGCCGGTGCAGCACTTGCCGCACTGGGTGCAGGTGAAGCGCAGGCCGCCCTGGTACCAAGGTTCGTCGGTTTCGTTCGGCATCCGGCCGTTGTACGGCTTCGGCCGCTAGAATCCCCACCATGCTCGACCTCGCGTTCACCGATCCGCGGCATCCGGTCCACCTGATGCACATGGGCATGGCGCTGGACGAAGCGCGCCTCGCGGACGCCGAGGACGAGGTGCCGGTCGGCGCCGTGATCGTCCACCCCGAGCGCGGCGTGATCGCCCGGGCGCACAACCAGCGCGAACAATTGAAGGACCCGACGGCGCACGCGGAGATGATCGCGCTGACGCAGGCGGCCACGGCGCTCGGATCGTGGCGGCTGGAGCAGTGCTTCCTGTACGTCACGCTGGAGCCGTGCCCGATGTGCGCCGGGGCGATCGTGCAGGCGCGCCTGCCCGTGGTGGTGTACGGCTGCACCGACCCGAAGGCGGGCGCCTGCCACACGCTCTACCAGATCACGACCGACCCGCGGTTGAACCACCGCTGCACGGTGCTCGACGGCGTGGAGGCGGCGGAATGCGCGGGGCTGCTCGGCGCGTTCTTCGCGCGGAAGCGGGCGCTGGGGAAGAAGTGACGCCCCCGGCGGAACCGGCACAACCGCTTCCGCCGACGCCGGTTTCGCGGTCGCCGGAACGGGTTCGCCAACACGTTTCCGCCCCGGCGCGTTAAACTGGCGAAAGCCGAAAATCCGTACCCGGTTCGCCCGGAGCTTGACCATGCGCGTCCTCGGTCCTTCGCTGGCGGTCGTCCTCTCGCTGTGGGCCGTCGCGCCGGCGTCGGCGCAAACGGCGGTGCCGCCGTCCGACGCCGCCCTCGACGCCGCCAACCTCAAGACCGAATGGACGACGGCGATCCCCGTCATGGGCCAACAGGACGGCGTCGCGCTGATCCAGGTGGCCGACAACAACCAACTCTTCGTGCGCACCAAGGCCGGCCTGCTGCTGGCGCTCGACGCCAAGACCGGCGGCACGCAGTGGTCGTTCAAGTTCGATTCCGTGAACGCCCCGGTCTACCCGGTTGCGTTCGGCGACCGGCACGTCGTCGCCGTGAACCTCGTCACGCTCTATTGCTTCCACCGCTATTCGGGGCTGGTGGAATTCCAGTACCGGCTGCCGCTGGTGCCGTCGTCGGCGCCGTCCTTGGACCGCGACGTGGCGTACGTGACGATGAACGGCCAGCGCGTGACGGCGTACGAACTGCCGCAGGCGATCCGCATGCCGGAGAAACGCTCGACCGCGAACATCGCCGGGCTGGGCAGCCTCGCCGCCGCCGCGGACAACCGCGTGAAGAACCCCGCCGACGTCGTCGCGCAGCGATACCCCGGATCGTCGCGCAAGGTCGGCGCGGTCGGAGAATATTTCGAGGAGCAGAAGGTGACGGTGGACGCGCGGACGCAGGCGACCGGCGGGGCGCTCGCCACGCAGCGCTCGCCGTCCCTGTCCGTCGCCCCGACGGTGCGGCCGCCCTACAAGGTCTTCGACGACAAGGGCAAGTACATCACGCGGTCCGATTCGCTCTCGACGGTGCATAGCCTGCGCCAGCCATACTCGCTTCAAGACCCGACCGGGGCGCAGATCCAGCGCACGCCGTCGGTGTCCGCGATTCCGCCGTCGGTCGCGGCCGTCTACGAACTCGCGAGCCTCCTGCCCAAGGCGATCGAACCGAAGGCGCGCTGGATCATTGGCTCCACGGTCCGCCTGACGTACTCGCCGCTCGCGACGAACTTCCGCATCTGGATGGTCGGCGATTCGCCGTTCGTGCAGGCCTACCTGAAGGACGACCGCGCCCAGCAACTGTTCTCGAAACTGCCGAACGCCCCGGCGGCGCAACCGTCGCAGGCCGAAGACATCGGCTACTTCCCCCTCGCCGACGGCAACCTGCTCGCCATCGACCTCACCAGCGGTGGCGGCGCCGTCGCGAAGGTCGTCTGGCGATCCAACGTCGGCGGCGCCATGAACCGCGAACCGCTCGTCACGAAGGACGCCGTCTACCAGGGCGGCGACACCTCCGGCGTGGCGCGCGTCGACCGCGCCACCGGCGACGTGCTCTGGCGGACCGACGACACCGCCGACACCGTGCTCGCCGTCAACGACGAGACGGTTTACACGCGCGACAAGCAGGGCGTGCTGCGGGCCTACGACCGGAACCGCGTCGCCGATCCGGCCTCGAAGCGAGCCGTGCAACTCGGCAGCGTGAACCTCGCCGGCTTCCCGACCACGACGCTCAACGGCCGCACCGACCGCATCTACGCCGCCTCCGAGACCGGGCTGCTCATCTGCCTGCGGGACAAGGCGCCGAAGTACCGGGCACCGCTGATGGTGGGCCTGCCGGCGAACAAACCGGAAGCGGTCCCCGCGAAGAAGCCCGCCGACCCGGCGGCCCCCGCCGTTCCGGCCGCGCCGGCGGCTCCGAAGAACTAATCTCGGACCGGCCGTTCAGCCTCTCATTTCCTCCGCGCCGCGCGGTTCCGTCGACAAAACGGAACTTCGCCCGGCCGCGCGGTGTCTAATGCTCGGACCGGCCCGTTTCGCCGGCTAGAATAGTCCCATCTGCCCTTTCCCGGAGATTCGCCATGTCGTTCCGTCGCGGGATGCGGTTCGCGTCCATCGGCCTGTTGGCGTTTGGCCTGTTCGCCATCGTCGCCGCCGACGCCATCGTCGCTGCCAGCAAGGCCGAAGAGGCCAAGAAGTACACCGAGCAATTGAAGTCCGCCAAGGACGCGAAGAAGAAGGCCGAGGCGCTCGAGGAACTCGGCAAGCTCGGCCAGATCATGAAGTCGCTCGTGACCTCCGCGATCCCGGACATCAAGAAATCGCTGGAGGACAAGGACGCCGGGGTCCGCAAGGCGGCGGCGCTGGCGTATGGCCGCGTCGATCCCGAACCGTCCGAAGCGGTGCCGGCGCTCGTCAAGCTGCTCAAGGACGATAAGGACGAGGGCGTGAAGATCGCCGCCACCAAAGGCTTGGCCGCGATGCGAGAAAAAGCCAAAGATGCGTTATCTGCGTTAAATGAAGTGGCTAAAAGCGGTGACAAGAAGAGCGAACTTGCGAAAGCTGCGAAGCTCGCCGCCAAAGCAATCAAATAAGTTGAGATTGAGGTGGCGGAAGAGATTCCGCCACCTTTGAAACGTGAAAGACGTCAATCCCACTCGATTAACATTTCAATGCGTCTCGCGGCCTCTGTGAGCAATGCTGGGATGTCGTAATCCCTCAATTCATCCCGGGTAACCATGCTCGTATTGGCGATAAGTACGAAACGATCCAAGATGCTGTTTAATACGTCGTCGCTCGCATTTGGGAAGTGTTCTGAAATATAACTGTTATTCGGATCGTCGCCGCCGTTAATTAGATATTCATATGCGCTCTCCAAGTCATCGATCAGCGCATCGAATTCTTCTTCTGAGTCGAATCGCTCATCATTGACGAAGTAACCTTGTTCCCAGGCCGCCGTCAACTGGTCGATCATATCGTCAAACTGCTGTTGTGTCATCTCCCCGAGCGGCATATGAAAGCTGGGAGTATCCCCTCACCCTTCTGAACTCGCGGGGCTTGGCATCGGAGGCAGGACGCC
>CAYVRB010000120.1:0-17365 GCA_964453375.1 uncultured Alcaligenaceae bacterium | reverse complement strand
CGCGTTCCAGTAGGCGAGGCTCGCGCCGCCGAGGGGATCGACCGGCCGCAGGTGGTGGCGAAGCTGAACAAGTTCTTCACCGACCGGCAGAAGCGGGAATATTACCGGTTGAAGCGCGACCACGACGACCTCCAGCGCCGGCCGATGCCGAGCCAGGAGTTCGCCCTGTCGGTGAACAACTGCGATCCGCGCCCGCCGACCGTGTACGTCCTCGCGCGCGGCAACCCGCACGCGCCGAAGGAGAAGGAGCCGTGCGCCCCCGGCTTCCCCACCGTCCTCGGCGTGCCCGATCCGGCGATCGCCAAGCCCATGGGGAAGACGAGCGGCCGGCGCACCGTGCTCGCCAACTGGATCGCCTCGAAGGACAACCCGCTCACCGCCCGCGTGCTCGTGAACCGGCTCTGGCAGCACCACTTCGGCCGCGGCATCGTGCCCTCCCCCAGCGACTTCGGCCAGCTCGGCGAACCGTCCACGCACCCCGAACTGCTCGACTGGCTCGCGCGCGAGTTCGTCGAACCGACCGTCGGCCAGCCGTGGAGCGTGCCGGGGAACGCCTGGACCTTGAAGCGGATGCACAAGCTCATCCTGCTCTCGGACGCCTACCAGCGGTCGTCCGCCGGGAACGCCAAGAACCTCGCCGCCGATCCGGGGAATTCGCTCCTCTGGCGGTTCAACATGCGCCGGCTCGTGGCGGAGGAAGTGCGAGATTCGATCCTCGCCGTCAGCGGCAAGCTGAAGCTCGATCAATACGGCCCGAGCGTCTACCCGAAGATCCCGCAGGAGGTGCTCGCGGGGCAATCGGTGCCGGGCCAGGGCTGGCTCAAGAATCGCGGCGGCGGCTTCGACCCGCGCGACCCCGACGCCGGCAACCGCCGCAGCGTCTACGCCTTCGTCAAGCGCTCGCTCCAGGTGCCGATCCTGATCAACCACGACCAGGCCGACACCGACTCGAGCTGCCCCGTGCGCTACACGACGACGGTGCCGACGCAGGCGCTCGGCATGCTCAACGGCGAGTTCACGAACGAGATGGCGGCCGCCTTCGCGAAGCGATTGATCGCGGAGGTTCCGAACGAGCCGGCAAAGCAGGTGGCGCTCGCGATCCGCCTGACGACGGGCCGCGTGCCGACGGTCAAGGAAGTCGCGGAGGATGCGGCGTTCGTGGCGATACTGATGTCCGAATCGAAGTTGGCCGCCGAACCCGCGCTCGCCCGCTACGCTCTGTTGCTGATGAACGCCAACGAGTTCGTCTACCTCGATTGAGCGTTCGCTTGTCGGGCGGATACCGGCCCATAGAATGGTCGGTTCTGGCGGGGTAGCTCAGTGGTTAGAGCAATCGCTTCATAAGCGATGGGTCGCCGGTTCAAACCCGGCCCCCGCTACTTGCAGCGTGACCTCGCAGGTCATGCCATTTCCCGGCCGATCGGAAGACTGGCCCGCGGTTCGGTCGGATTCCGGCGCGACCGCTCCCGGCATACCTCCGACGCTCGACGCCCTCAGCGACGGACCTTCCGCCCATGCTCACCGGGGACATCCGCGGCCAGATCGACCGCATCTGGGACGCCTTCTGGTCCGGCGGCATCTCGAACCCGCTCGAAGTCATCGAGCAGATCACTTACCTGCTCTTCATCAAACGCCTCGACGACCTGCACGCCCTCGAAGAGAACAAGTCGCGCACCCTGAAGAAGCCGATGGAGCGCCGCATCTTCCCGGAAGGCAAAGACCCGAAGAAGAAGCCGTACGATTCGCTCCGCTGGTCGCGCTTCAAGCACTTCGAGCCGAAGGAGATGTTCGAGACCGTCGGCGAGCACGTGTTCCCGTTCCTCCGCACGCTCGGCGGCGAAGGCTCGACGTACGCGGCGCACCTGGAGGGTGCCCGCTTCACCATCCCGACGCCGGCGCTGCTGACGAAGGTCGTGGACCTCATCGACAAGGTGCCGATGGAGGAGCGAGACACCAAAGGCGACCTCTACGAATACATGCTCGGCAAGATCGCGAGCGCCGGGCAGAACGGCCAGTTCCGCACGCCGCGGCACATCATCCGCCTCATGGTCGAAATGGTCGCCCCGACGCCGGCGGACCTGATCTGCGATCCCGCCTGCGGCACCTGCGGCTTCCTCGTCGTCGCCGGCGAGTACCTCCGCGAACGCCATCCGGAAATCCTCCGCGACGCGAAGTTGAAGAAGCACTTCCACGGCCGGATGTTCCACGGCTTCGACTTCGACAACACCATGCTCCGCATCGGCAGCATGAACATGCTGCTCCACGGCGTCGAGAACCCCGCCATCGTCTACCGCGATTCGCTCTGTCAGGATCACGCCGGCGAAGAAGAGAAGTACACCGTCGTGCTGGCTAATCCGCCGTTCGCTGGCAACCTGGATTTCGAGACCACGTCCAAGGACCTCCAGCAGATCGTGAAGACGAAGAAGACGGAACTGCTCTTCCTGGCCCTGTTCCTGCGGCTCTTGAAGCCCGGCGGCCGCGCGGCGGTGATCGTGCCTGACGGCGTGCTGTTCGGCTCCAGCAAGGCGCACAAGGAACTCCGCAAGCTGCTGGTCGAGGGGCAGAAGTTGGACGCCGTCGTCTCGCTGCCGGGCGGCGTGTTCAAGCCGTATGCCGGGGTGAGCACGGCGATCCTGCTATTCACGAAGACGAACAGCGGCGGCACCGACCGCGTCTGGTTCTACGACGTGGACGCCGACGGCTGGAGCCTGGACGACAAGCGGACGCCGCTGTTGAGTGATGAGAAGCTTGGCCCCATGAGCGGTTGACCTCGGCCGACCTCGAAGAACTGGAAGTGTTACTGGCGAAATGCGGTGGAACGGCGACCGAGATCGAATCCGCCAAGGCCGAACCGAACGGTCTTGGGATGTTCGTCCGCTCGCTCGTCGGTCTCGACCGCGAGGCGGCGAAGCGAGCTTTCGCCGGGTTCGTCGCCGCCGGCCCACTGACCGCGAACCAGATCGAATTCGTGGACATGGTCGTCGACCATTTGACCGAATACGGGGCGATGTCCGCAGGTCTGCTCTACGAGTCGCCGTTCACGGACCTCGCCGCGAGCGGCCCCGACGGGATCTTCAATACGACTCAGATCGAGCGGATCTTTGAGATACTCCAAGGCGTTCATTCGGCGGCGACGGCGGCGTGAAAAATCAACAACTTCGCGGCCCAGCGACTCGGTGTCACGCTGGCTACAACTCCCGCCCGGAGGGCCTCACTCCGGCTCGCCGTCGAACGTCGTACGCCCATCGACCGACGAAGGATCGCGGTCGCGCATCGACAGGTGGAACGAGTAGTCGTTGAATCGTGGCACGTCCCGCCCGTCGTCCTTCCAGCCGTAGCGGTAGGTGCCGACGTGCCAGGGGCGGATGATCGTGTCGGCCGGAAAGCATATTCGATCCGAGTTCCGGTGTCGAACGAGTCGATTCCGAGGACGTTTCCGATTCCGACGACTTTTTCAACGGAATGATTGACACGGATTCGGACGACGATTACGATCCATGCCCAGTCGATGGATCTCGTTCGCACACTTCTGTTCCCGTCGCGATTCCATGGATGATCGCGACCCACGTTCGCTGTCCCATTGGACGGAATGGATTCCCGAAGGCCGCCGTCGGCCGACTCCGTAGTTCGCTTGGCTGTCCTGGTTTCGGGTTCCGTTCCGCGCCGACGCTCCCCGCTGGTCCGCGCAAGGACCGGCCGAAAGGATATCCGCCATGCTCCTCCCGCACTGGCTTCGTCGCGTTGCGTCCCGGGTTCTCGCACGGCTCGCCGGTGGTTGGAACTCCCTCCGGGAGCGGCTCGCTCGATTGATCCGCCGCGATCGCGCCCTGCCTTATCGATTCCGAATCGGTCGGCTCGACCTGATCGAGAACCGGGAGATGCCTGGTTCCCTGCTGGCGCTCTCGAGCCTGCCGAACTTCGAGGACGGATGGGAAATCCGGTCGCGGAGCCCTCCCGGACCCTCGATTCCTGGCTGGGCGACGGGAACGGTCTCGACCTCGATGCGAAGGGCCGCTTCGAACCGATGTCCGAACCGTTGGCCGAGGCCGCAAACTTTTCTCGTCGCGAGGAGCCGATCGACCTCGCGGACTCGAAGACCCTCTCGACCGAGGAGTGGGAGGAGTTCGCCGGATTGTTCGCGATCCGGCCCGAAGCGATCGGCTTTGGCATCGAGATCGCGTCGCGGTTGCCGTCGACCCTCGCCGAGTCCGCGTGGGGTCCCGCGCCGTCGCCGTTGTATCCGGTCGGTCTGTCGTCGAGCGGCGTTGGCGAAGACGCGCCGCCGATCGATTTCGACTCGCAGATCCGTGGCCTGGCCGGCGATGAACCCGGAGGTGGCGGATCCGGCGGCTCGGGCGGCGGCGCGTTCGTGCCTCCCGCACCTACGCCTGATACTGGCGACGACGTCGTTCCGCAACTCCGCGTTCCGTTGGTGTTGCTGGTCGCTCCCGATCCGCACGCTTACGAGTCCCCCGCGACGACCGGGACGTCGTCCGAAGACGCCGGCACCGGACCAAGCACCGGATTGATCCGTCTGTCGCGAGTCGGCCCGACGGATGCGGCGCTCCCGGTCTTTTTCCGCGTCTCGGGTTCCGCGACATTCGGCGCCGCGACCGCGAACGACTACACGCTCGGGGCCGCCACTCCGACGAGCGTGTCCGGCGTGTACACCGCCACCATCCCGTCCGGCCAGTTGATCCATCCGATCCTGGTGACGCCGATCGACGACTCGCTCGGGGAGGGGACCGAGCAGGCGGAGTTCGCCTTGGTCGACCCGCCGACGACCAGCGATTCATACACCGTCGATGCGCGGACGAATCGCGCGGTTATATCGATCGCGGACGACGACCCCCCGGCCGGCGTGCCCGTGACCGGCCCGTCGATCGTTCGGTTCGGCGCCATGGATCTCGTCGCCCAGGAGGCGTTCAATTCGGGGTACGTCGATCTGGTGCGGAGCGCGAATTCGTCCGCGGAGAGCCTCGACGTACGCTTGCGGATCTCGGGGAGCGCGACATACTACGACGATTACACATTGCACTACGAGTCCGAGCCCGAGACCTGGGACGTACTAAAGGCCGTTCCCGGCACTCAGGACCAGTACACGATCACGTTCGCGCCCGGCGCCACGTCGCAACGATTGTATTTGTCCCTGAAGGACGACGATCATCGCGTCATCGTGCTGCCGGACGGCCAGTACGACTTCTCGGCCGCCGCGGAAGCGACGGAAACCGTCGGCATCGAGATTCTGCCGAACACGGCCTATCGCGTGGAAGGTCCGGCTTCGACCGAGATCGCCATCTACGACAACGATCCCGAGGGCATCGTCAAGACCCGCAAGTTCATCGGTCTCAACGTCTCGCACGATCCCACGATGATCGTCGAGGGGCAACCAGGCGGGATGTCTTGGTGGGATCCAATCTACATCGCGGAGGACATCAATCCCGGTCAACAAGCCGATTTCTTGTTACTGGGTTCAGCGACCCGATCGGTCGATTACCGTTCGAAGGTCACCTACCCAATTCTGGGCAACGGCGGAGCTTTGCACGGCCAAACTGTCATCGATATTGAAACGTTCGTCGATAATATCCCTGAAGAAACGGAGTCGGTCGAGCTCGTCGTCTTGCCGTTCAAACGGGAGGGTGGCATCGGGTATACGATCGAAGTCGACGGGACCTTTGGTATCCACGGCCACGAGAGCTATCGGCCCCTGCTCATCGTCGATCCCCCCTCGACCGTCCCCCAACCGACGCCACTCACGAACGTGCGCGTCGAGTCCGTCGATCCGTCGGCTTCGGAATTGGGCCGCAGCACCGGGACCTTCCGCGTGTCCCGGGACGCGGACGATCCCCAGTTCAACCAGCCTCTCGTCGTCCATTACCGAACGGCTTCGCCGGGCAGCTTGGACGGATTGGACGAAAACGAGGCCCCCGATCACGATTTGGGACTTTCGGGGACGATCACCATCCCGGCGAACAAACGGTTCGCCGTCCTGAATCTTCTCCCGACCGACGATGGCTTGTTGGAAGGTCCGGAGGAGGTAGAACTGACGCTGATTCGGGATCCTGGCGATCTGTCGCGGTACGCCGTCGCCGGTTCGTCGGCCAAGATCCGCATCGAGGACGACGACACCCGCGCGACGTTCCACAATACGATCCTCGCGCCGGGCGAACCGTTCACGGCCACGGCCCGGACGCCGAACGGGGACATCCTTCTTGCGACGTTCACCGACACGGAAACGGATCGAACGGTCGACGATTTCACGGCGACAATCGACTGGGGCAACGGCGAAGGGACGACCGAGGCCACCATCACCGGTGGCAACGGGGTATTCGAGATCCGTGGCGAGCACACGTTCGACGAACCGGATTCCCGCGAAGTCCGCATCCTTCTCAAGGTGAATTATTACGAAACGCCCGGCAACCGCTCGACGGCAGTCGTCTACGAGCGGCCGCTTTCGGCGGTGGTCACGGGCGTCGTGCATACGTCTGCGATCGACCTGACGCCCACGGAACTCGATACGGAAATGGACTGCTGCGGCTGTGGTTGTGGCGAAGGGGAGGGCGAAGGCAGCGAAAGCGGTTCTGGCAGTTGCAGTGGCAGTGGTAGTGGCTCGCAAAGCGGAAGCGGTTCCGGGGGAACGAGCCCTCCGCCACCGACGAGTCCGCCCGGTGCGCCGAACATCCTGCCGGACGGCTCGTGGATCGTCGCCCGGTTCACCAGCCCGTACGCCGACGCGCTGGCGCGCTACAAGGCCACGGTCTATCTGGGCGACGGTCGAACCGTGGTCTACGGCGAAGTCCGAGAGGGTTCGGGGGAGGGAGCGGAATCGGGAAGCCAATCGGGCAGCGAGTCGGGGAGCGGCGGCGCTGGCGCCGGTGGTCCGTTTGGCGAAGGTGAGGGCGAGGGATCCGGTTCAGGGTCGGGATCCGAGTCGGGTTCGTCCTCCGGCTCGGCCAGCGGCTCCGGCGAGTACATCGTCGTCGTCGATCCGCACGACTACCCGATGGCGGGCCGGTATCACATTCGGACCGTATTGCGCGATTTCGAGTCGAATCTCGACAAAGGCGGCGAGATCGCCGGCACCGTCAACTCGATGGTCACCGTCGCGTCGGAGGAACCGGAGGACTCGATCCTGACGGTGACGCCGTTCGAGGCGACGGAATCGTCGGACATGACCGGCGTGTCGCTCGGCACGGTCGCAGTGCCGAACGGTTCGGAACCAGAGGATTACGTCGTCCAGATCCATCTGGGTCGGGACGATGTCACGACCATCGAAACCGGCAAACTGGTGGCGACCGAAACGTCCGAGGAGGACGGCCTCTACGAAATCCATTTCGCCTCGGGCGACGACCGGTATCCGGTCCCGGGCGTGTATGGCGTACTCGTCCGCCTCTCGGGGAACTCGACCCTCCAGACCTTCGGGACGACGGCCGTGGTGCGCGACGCGACGGTGGCGCGTACCGGCCCGGCGTCGGCCGGGATCGAACTGCCGGCCGGCGACTCGTTCGAGTTCGGCAAATCCACGGTGACGATCGGGAACTACCGGCTCGCTTCGGCGAGCGACGCCGACGCGAGCGACACGGGCGGAACCTACCGCGCGTTCGTCACCTGGGGCGATGGCTCCTCCAACGATGCGATCGTCCACGGGTCCGGTGGAACCTTCTGGCTGGAGGCCAGCCATGCCTACGAAACGCCGGGGCACTACCGTGCGACGGCGTACGTGACCGAAGACGGGGCGGCGGGCGACGCCTGGGAGATCGCTTCGACGGTTCGCGTGGTCGAAGCGGTCGAAGGCCGCAAGGCCGACGGGTCGACCGGCGGAATCGTCTACCTGCAACCGGCCGACACGTTCGACGACGTGCGTGCCTGGGGCCGATGGCCATTGACCCCGGTGGAGGACGATGTCGTCGCCGGCGCCGCGCGGGTGGCCGACGCGAAGGCGATCGACGCGGAACCGAACTACTCGCTCGCGGCCGGCTACTATCGGCTCGACCTGCCGGGTACGCGCCTCGATCTGCCGAATCCCGGCGTCTTCCAACCGGTGACGACGCTCGTCAAGGGATCGGTGGCGGCCGGCGGAACCAGTCGAATGGAGGCCGGCGATGCCCCGTTCCGGCGCGAATCGGTCGAGGCCCCGCAATTCCGGTTGGACGAACCTTCGGGGGAAGTCTCGCTGGTCGGTTTCTTCGATCCGGACAGCGATGCGCCGAACGCGGAGGGCGCGTCCGCGCGCTACGCGGCGACGATCGATTGGGGCGATGGCGGCACGGACTCGACTGGGACCATTCTCCGCGTCGGCGACCATCGATACCAGGTCGAGTCCGACGGGCATACTTACGAGTCCGCGGGGACGTTCGACATCACCGTCGTGGTCGAAGGGTCGGAACGGTCGGTCGACGATCGCGATCCGAACGCCTCGCTCGTGTTCCGGCAGACCGTCGAGGTGGTCGACGACGCGAACGTCGCCGCCCTCGAGGCCTATCAACGGCGCAACGAACGGGACAACGTCGACTGGCTTCCCGCCGGCCCGCTCTCGGAGGTGTCGCCCAACACCGGGGCGCTGCGGATCGCGCACGCGCTCGACTTCGACGCGAGCCCCGGCACCGCGGTCGGATGGTCGCCCCACCTCGTCTACAACTCCGACACCGTCGATCCGCGCCCGGTCATCGAGGGGCGCGTGCGCCTGGGCGAAGCCGCCGTCGCGCAGATCGAAGCGAAGCTGACCTGGCACTTCATCAACGATTGGGAAGCGCACACGTTCGGGTCGACCATCACGACGCAAACGTTCGCGGTGCCCGACGCCGTCGCCGGTTCGCCGCATCGCGACGTCCTGATCGCCATGCGGCCCCCGACGCCGAGTACGACGTCGGAGGTCCATCCGTGGAAACTCGAAATCAAGCTGATTCATCCCGTACCCCAAGGCGAGACCGTAGCACCGCCGCCGACGGTCCGCGAGAAATCGGGATTGGCCCAATCCGTCGTCAACAACGGCGCGTTCGGCAAGGGGTGGAGCCTCGACGACGACTGGCGGATCGTGAAGTACCAAAAACTGGAGGCCGTCCAAGGCGCGATGCTCGTCTACGGCACGGGCGAGAGCCGGCTGTTCCTGAAGCAGGAAAACGGCCTGGGCTACATTTCGCCGCCGGAGGACTTCGGCCACCTCGAGGAGAGCTGCGGCGAGTACACCTACGTCTCGAAGCACGGCGAGACGTGGCGATTCGACGAGGAGGGCCGGTTGAAGAAGGTCCTCGACCGCCACGGCCAGAAACAACTGGAGTTCGTTCGCGACGGGATCGGCCGGCTGACCGCCGTGAAGACGATCGACGGCCACACGACGCGGATCGAGTACGACGTCGTGCCGGTGCATGGGAGTGCCGAACCGACGGTCGCCGTCGCTTTTCGGGAGTCGGGCGAGCGAAGTGTCGAATTGGAGTTGGTGAATGGGAACCTCGGAAAGGTCTTCGATGCCGACGGCGGCGTTCGCGAATTCTCCTACTCGTCGAACGGATCGCTCCCCGGCGCGCTCATCACCAAAGATACCTGGGAGGGCCGTGAATCGGGCTACGAATACGACGCGAGCTACCCGTTCGTCTCGAACATCCGCCTCGGAGCGATTTCGGACAACGGGACAGGTAGCACGCCCCTGACGGCCGCCGCGCGGCGCGGCTTCGGCATGGGTGGAACGGCCGAACCGATCACCTCGCCGCGCTGGAGACTGGCGAACGCGACGATCGCGAACGCCGGCCGGGCGTTCACGGGCGTGTTGACGCATCCGGTCGACGTCAACCTCGCGACCGAGTTCACCGTCGATCCGCTCGGCCGCACCGGCTTCGTGGTCCAACCCCTGGTGAAGGCGTCGACGGTGGATGGTTCGGGGAACGTCACCGAGGCCGAGACGAAGCCGTTCGAGTCGTATCGGCGGAACGCGGCGGGCCAAGCGGTGGCGTTCACCGACGCGCTCGACCGCGCGACGATGTGGGATTACGACGATCGTGGCAACATGGTGAGGATCGACTATCCCGACGCGGGTTTTCACGACTACGCCTACACGGCCGCGTTCAGCCTGCTGGAATCGGACGGAGACTCCTACGGCGCGACGACGCGCCGCGCGTACGACACGAAGGGCGAATTGGTCCGGGTGGACGCGCCGCTGCGCGCCGCGGACGAGGAGCCGGCGGTCACGATCTACAAGTATTTTCAGACGACTGGGACATTCGGCCTTCTCAAGTCGACGACCGACGCGCGCGGGCATGAAACGAGCTATTCCTACGATGCGAAGCGCCGGCTCGAAACCACGACGGATGCCGCGGGGGGCGTCACGCACTGGTTCTACGACGACGCCGGCAACGTCGAACTCACGGTCGATCCGCGCAACAACTCCACCTTAACGGAGTACGACAAACGCAACCGCCTCGTGTCGCGCATTGACGCGATCGGTGGGGAGGCGACTTGGACCTACAACGCCCAGGACCAGTTGTTGACGGCGACCGACGAACGCGACGTGACGACCGCAATGGTCTATTCCTCGCGCGGCCTCCTGGAATCGACGACCGAAGCCCAGGGGACGGCGCTCGCTCGGACCACGGGCTACCTGTACGACACGGCCGGGAACGCGATCCAAGTCACGGCGCCGCGCGCTTACGACGAATTCACAGGGCCGCCCGATCCGACGGATCCCGCGACGGCCATTACGAAGACCGATTACGACTCGCACGGCCGGGCCGTCCGCGTGGTGGCCGGATACGGAACCGACAAGGCGATCTCGACGTTCGCTGGTTATGACAAGGTCGGCAATCGGGTCTTCCAAACGGAAACTCAAAAATATGACAGTCCGGGGATCCGAGGCAGCACCGTGTTCGATGCCGCGATCGATATCCTCCACTTGACGACATTCGATGCACGCGACCGCGCGACCGACACGTCCGTCAAGTCCATGGTTTTCGTGGGACCATCGCCGCCGGTCGCCACCAACTTCCTGGCCCCGCGAGGAAGCAGCCGGTACGACCGCGAAGGACGCATCGTCCGAGAGATTGCCCCGGACGATACGACCACTATCCACGACTACGATGCCTGGGGCATGACCACGTCGACGACACGCGCAGCGGGAACGGCCATCGCGCAAACGACGACGTTCGCTTACGACGCGGTCGGCAACGCCACCGATACCATTGAAATTGGCCTGAATCGGGTGACGAGGACGGTCTACGACGCCGTGAACCGTCCGGTCGCCGTGACCGAAGCCCTCGGCAATCCTTGGCTTCAGCGCACGACGCACACGAAGTACGACGCCGCCGGCAACGTCGTCGCGGTGGCGGAGCCGCGCTTCCCCGATTCGAGCCTCGCGGTCGCCGGCGTCGTCACGCCCAACTGGGACCCGGTCGGCTCCGATGGCGCCGCGAAGTTCGTGGTCGCCACCCGCGCGTACGACGCGTTGAACCGACTGTCGAGCGTCACCGTTGGCGCCAACCTGCCACAGTCGATCGAGTGGGCACCGGACGCGGCGGGCACGGCGCCGCCGCTGCTGCCCCACCTCCGGCCCGTCACCACCTATTCATACGACGAAGTCGGCCACGTCGTTACCGTGACCGATCCGCTCGGCCGTCAGAATCGCTCGATCTACGACGAACTGGGCCGAATGACCGAGGAACTACAGGGCTGGGAATCCGGCACGTTCGAATCGTTAACCGGTTACTGGCGCGGCGTGCGGCGCGAGTACGATGCCGCCGACAACCTCCGAGCCGAAACTCGGCGCGGCTGGTCGAGCGGTGGCCCGCTCGACGGTCTCGTCGCGCAAACGGTCCAGGACGTCTTCGGCTACGACGTCCACGATCGCCGCACGTTCCAGACTTTGGCCGCCACGGCCGACGACCAGGGCGTCAGCGGCGTCTTCTCCGCGATCGCGGCCAAGACCGAATTCGTGTACGACGCGGCCGGCAACTCGATCCGCGTCGTCGATCCGCGCTCGGTCGCCACGCGCACGTATTTCGATCCACTCAATCGTCCCTTCGTCGTCGTCGAGGCCGAGGACAAGAACGTCGCGCGGGAGACGTGGTTCACGCACGATGCGGCGGACCGGATCATCCGGAAGTATGAACAACGATTCCACGCGGGCCAAACGGTCGCCGGGGACGCTTGGCTCCAGACGAAGACCCGCTACGACGCACTCGGCCGCACGACATCGGTGACGGAAGCCTACGACAGCACGTCCGGCCTCGCGCGGACGACGCGCTACGACTACGACGCCGGTTCGCGGCTCGTCGGCGTCCGCGCGCCGCTTGGCCGCACCACGACCTACGGCTACGACCTGCTCGACCGGCGCGTCCTCGTCGCCGAAGGTTCGGGCGGCGGCCCGGTCGGCCTTCGCACGTCGACTTACGGTTTCGACGTCGCCGACAACATGATTTGGGAGGCCCAGGCGCGGCTGCCGGGTTACCTGCCGACCCTACTGTCGCCCGCCGCGTTCGCCACCGTCGCGTCGCACGTCTACGACGGTCTCGACCGCAAGGTCATGACGACCGCCGCGTCGAACGCCGGCGTCGCGTCCAATTGGCTGACGCCGTCCGCGAACCAACTCGACGCGCCGGCCCCCAAGACGCGCACGGTGTACGACGCCGCCGGCCGCGTCGTCCTCGAGATCGGCCCGCTTCGCACCGCTTCCTCGGGCTGGGCCGCGAGCACCGGCTATTCCTACGATGCTCTCGATCAACCCCTGACGGTCGACGAGGGCGCGTACGACTTTGGCGAAACCGAGTTCGTCTCGTTCCGCCAGGATCAGCGCGGCTACGACGGCTCCGGCAACGCCATCTTCGTGAAGTCCGGCGTCCAGAAGTCCATCGACGCGGGCGTCGAGAACGCACGCACGACCGAAACGGCCTTCGACGCCCTCGGTCGCCCCGTCCTCGAACGCCGATCGATCGACGCGACCCGCACGTTCGACACGACCTACGCCTACGACGCCGCCGGCCACTTGACCGAAACCCTCGCCGCCGGCAGCGCGTCCACCTCGCTCGCCGAAAAGCGGCGCACGCGCTTCGCTTACGATTGGCTCGGCCGCAAGACCGACGTCACTGTCGCGGCCGTGCAGGGCGAAGTCGAACGCGACTTCAACCGCCTCACGCTCGGCTACAATGGCACGTTCGCTGATTTCGGTTTCACGACAAGCTACGTCTACGATGCGATCGACGGCGTCCGTTCCGTCACCGATCCGCGCGGCGTCCGCACCGACTTCCTCTACGACGAACTCGGCCGCAAGACGCAGGAAACCGCCGCCGCCGCGACCAACGGCGTCGCCTCCTCCGTCCGCGGCGGCCAAGCCGCCATGGTCTCGCTCTGGTTCCACGACGCCGCCGACCGCGTCGCCTTCGCCATCGATCCGCGCGGCGCCGTCGCCAAACTCGAATACGACGCCGTCGACCGGACCGTCGCCACCACCGAGGCCTACGGCACCGCCCTCCAGCGCACCACGACCGTGGCGTACGACGCCGCCGACCACCCCCTCCTCGTCGTCGCCGGCGCGTCTCCCACCGCCACGCTTACCGTCGGCGAGTACACCTTCGACTACTCCGCCCCCGTCTCCACCGCCTTCGAGTACGATCCGCTCGGCCGGCGCCGCGCCGCCACGACCCTCGCCCTCGTCGCCCCCTGGACGAAATGGACCTACGACGGCGAAGGGAACGCGACGAAAATCCGCACCAACACCTCCACCGCCGCCACGAACTCGGTCTCCGTCGCTACCGCGACCTTCGACTGGCTCGGCCGCCCGACCCTCACCGTCGACGGCGCCACTGAGGCCGGCGACACGTCTCAGGCGCGCATCGTCGCGAACACCTACAGCGCCTCCGACGACCTCGTGAAGGTCGTCGACGCCAACGACGTCACGACGCGCATCGCCTACGACCGGCTCGGCCGCAAGATCGCCACCAACGTCGGCAAGGAAGACGGCTCGCGACTCATTACCACCTACACCCTCAACCCCTTCGGCGAGGCCGTGAAGGTGCAGTCGCCCGAACGGGAAGGCGGAATCATCTACGAATACGACCGCCTCGGCCGGCTCTACGGCGTGGACCGGATCGACTACAGCGCGAACTTCTACTTCTTCAAAACCAAATTCCGTTACGACGCCAACGGCAACAAAGTCCAGACCGTCGACGGGACGCTCCCTTCGTGGTACGAAAGTCCCACGAGTAGCAACATCATCTACGCCGCCGAGCCGCGCTTCTCGAACACCACCACCCTCTTCGACGCCCACAACCGGCCCATCGAAGTCACCGACGCCCTCAACAAGAAGACCCGCACCCAGTACTCCGCCGGCGGCGATGTCGTCCAGATCGTCGACCGACGCGGCCACCGCCGCTACTTCGACCACGACCTCCTCGGCCGCAAGACCGCCGAAATCTGGGTCGAACCCAACGCGAACCTCGCCGACTACGGAGTCGACGTCGGCATCACGGCCAACCTCTCCTTCCAGCCATCCGCCGTCTTCGGCTACGCCTACGACGCCGCCGACCGCGAGACGCATTCCTTCGAGGCCGCGAACTCTGCCGCCGTAGCCGCCAAGGTTGTCGGCCCCGACCACATGCACTTCTCGGCCGATCTCGCCGCCGCCGTGCCGAACCCCGGCACCGCCGAGCGCCGCGCCTACGACGCCGCCGGCCGACTCGCCAATTCCACCACCGATTTCCTCGGCTGGTTGCAATACGCCCACGACGCCGCCGGCCGCGTCGTGCAAACGCTCGACTCGCGCGGCGCCACCGTCGCCACCGTCTACGACCGCGCCGGCCGCGCCATCGAGCGCATCGCCGCCGCCGACAGCCAGGCCGCTCATTGGACCGAAACCTACCACGCCGCCCAGCTCAACGGCGGCCGTTCCGACCTCCCGCAGACGCTGACCTACCGCGCCGGCGCGAGCGCCGCCACCCCCGTCGCGATGACCCGCACCCTCAGCGTCGACTGGTTCGGAAGGGAATACGATCGCGTCTTCGACATCCCCGAAGTCCGCACGGCCGAGGTGCTGACTACCAACTACGGCACGAACGGCCTCGTCTCCGGCGTCTGGCGCGAAGGCACCAATCCCACCGGCATGGCCGACGACGACAGCGCCGCCACCTACGAATACACCGCGCGCGGGCAAGTTTCCAAATTGACAACTTCGGTCGGCAATACGAGCCACAGCGTCGAAAACAAATACGACGCGGCCGGCAACGCGCCGTTTACCAACGCGGGCCAGGCCGCTGGCCGGCTCGCTCTTCCGATCCACCCGTTTCGGAAAGTACAGCGTCGACTACGACGACGAAGGCAACATCCACACAGTTCAATGGGCCGAACCGGGTACCGCCGACAATCGCGACCACCGGATCGAACTGGAATACGACCACCGCAACCGGCTTGCGAAAGTGACCCTCAAGGCCGACCCCATCGTGTCGGGAGCACTCCCGGTCACGTCCTACGAAATCATCTACCGTTACGACGCCCACGACCAACTCATCGAACGCGCGATTACCTACAAGGAGGCGGTCAATCCCGCGTTCGCCAATTTCCCGGCACTCGACCAGTTGCGGACGCTCGCGACCGTCGCCTACTCGAAGTCCGAGGCCGGCGTCTACACCAACGAAGTCTCCGACGGCTTGCTCCTGCTCGACACGCTGACGGCGGTCGCCGCGAACACCACCGTCGTCGAGCGCTACGCCTACGATCGCGGCCGCGAGTACGCCGACCTCGCCTGGAATTCCACAACCGAAACGAACAATGTCCTCCGCCGCTACGTCCGCGGGCCGCAGGGCGAGCTGGCCGCGCGGCTCAATTCCAGCAGCACGATGTTCTACCTCACCGACCGACAGGGGAGCGTCCTCCAGATCGTGATGCCGAATGGCAGCATCGCCAAGAAGGTCCGCTATGCCGACACGCGCACCCTCTGGCGCGCCGGCCTCAACTTCGACCGGTTCGAGTTCGCCGGCCGGCCGGTGGACTTCGTAACGGAAGCAGTGCTATTCAACGGCCGCTGGCTGTCGGGGTTGACGGGCCGGTTCCTCACCGAGGACGGCTCGCTGGGCGGCATCGACCCGTATCCGTTCGCCGGCGGCTCCGCGCCGAACGCGCTGCCGGACCACGTGGACGGCGGCTTCTGGGGCAGCGACACCGTTCAGGGCATTGCCGGCTGGATCGGTCGGCGCGTCGACAACGTGCTGGACGCGCCCGGCGAAATCTACGCCATCGGCCACGACCTCGCGCACTCCGCCTGGTCGGCGACGACCCAGCTCTCCGACTGGGCCGTCGGCCAGTTCGGCTACTCGCACGGCGTGTACGTGGCGGACTTCCAATCCGGCACGTTCTCCGGCTACGACGGCCTCGCGCGCGCCGGCCAGGTGGACGAGTTCGTGAGCAAGGGCGGTCGCGGGCTCGTGCGCGGGCTGTCGTTTGGGGTGTCGGAGTGGGTGCGGCAGGACGTGCTGGGGGACGATCCGCGCAAGTGGAGCGAGGAGGAGCGGAACGCCTTCTTCGCGGGCGACGTGGCGGGCTCGCTGGGGTCGATGGTGTTGGGGTTCGGCTTGATCGGGCTGGCGGCGCGGGGCGGTCGCGCGGCGGGGGCGTTGGGCCGCGTGGGCCGGGGCTACGTGTGGGCGGACACGGCGGCGAGCGCGATTCAGGGCGGCCGCGCGGCGGTGGACGTGTATCGGAAAGGCCTGACGCTGGAGAACGGGCTGGGCCTGCTGGGCTTCGCGGGGGCGCGGGCGAACGTGGGGGCGTTGGCGGCGAAGGGGATGGCCGGCCGCGTGGGCCGGGGGTACCTGGCGGCGGAGCGGGCGACGGGTCGCGGGGTGTTCCACGCGGTGAACGCGCCATTGAGCGTGGCGGTCCACGGCGGGCTGAGCCGGGTCAGCGCCTCGGCCCACGATGTGACGGCGAAGTACCTGAACCGTCTCGGCTTCGAGGTCTGCTTCGCGGCGGGGACGCCGATCCGCACGCCGTGGGGCAGCCGGCGGATCGAGTCGATCGGCGTCGGCGATCTCGTGCTGAGCCGGGACGAGAACAATCCGGGCGGCCTCGTGGTGGCGCAGCGGGTGGAGGAGGTGTTCGTTCGGCAGGGTCTCGTCTGGCACCTGCACGTGGGCGGGCAGGTGATCCGCACGACGGCGGAGCACCCGTTCTACCGCGACGCCGACGGCTGGGTGGCGTGCCACGATTTGCGGATCGGGGACCGATTGTTGACGGTGGACGGGACGTGGGTGGTCGTGGAGGATATGCTGGACACGGGCGAGTGGGAGACGGTGTACAACCTGCGAGTGGGGGAGTTCCACACGTATTTCGTGGGGAGCGCAGGGATCACGCACGATAACGGTTGACGGCGCGGGCGGTTGCGCTACACCGT
>CAYVRB010000119.1:0-17386 GCA_964453375.1 uncultured Alcaligenaceae bacterium | reverse complement strand
GCTCGCCAAGGGGCGGCTCGTGAACCTGGGCTGCGGCACCGGCCACCCGTCGTATGTGATGAGTTCGTCGTTCGCCAACCAGACGCTGGCCCAGATTGAACTGTGGCAGAACCAGGCCAAGTACCCGATCGGCGTGTACGTGCTGCCGAAGAAGCTGGACGAACACGTCGCCCGGTTGCAGTTGAAGAAGCTGAACGTCCAGTTGACCGAGTTGACGGCCGAACAGGCGGCCTACATCCACGTGTCGAAGGACGGACCGTACAAGTCCGACCAGTACCGGTATTGACGGACTATTGCCCGGCGACGTTCGTCGCCGGGCTTCCACCGCGATAGATTCGCTCGATCCGTTCGCGGGTCAGCCCCAGGATTTTGTCGAAGCGGCTGAGCTTCATCCCGTCCAAGCCCACGTCCTTGTCGGCCAGGTTCGCGAGCAGCGCGAGGTCGCGCTGGATTTCGCGATCCGTTTCCCGTTTGTAGATCGGTCCGATCGCCCTCCAGCCGAGCGCCGCGCCCGGCCAGCGGGACTTCGCGTACATGAACGACACCACGTTCGTCGTCGCTTCGTCCTCCGGCACGAAGACGAGGTACAGCCGCCAGCGGACCAGCCCCTCGCGGCCGTGGCCGGGGTGCTTCCAATAGTGGTCGTACTTGACGTGGATCGGGCTGAAGTGGACGACGTCGTCCGCGTGGAAGTGATAGCCGTGCCAGGCGCCGAGGAAGATCCGGTTCAGGAGGGGGATGCGCTTGGTGGGGCCGGAGGTGCGCACGGTGGCGGTGCGGTCGTCGGATTCGCAGTGCACGGCGACGGCGGCGATGCCGTCGAGGCCGTGGCCGAAGGTGCGGTGGTTGATGGTGGTGTGCTCCATGTCGACGAAGTTGTCGAGCACGAGTTCGAAGGGGGCCGGGAAGCGGTGGCGGAGTTCGCCGATGCGGGTGTAGCCGTCGAAATCGAAGGTCGGGAATTCGGCGGCCGCCCCGCGCGGTTTCACCCAGATGTAGTCGTGCGCCTCGCGGACGTCGTAGCTGGCGGCGCAAGCGGTGAGCTTGGGCGAGCCGGGGCTTTCGCCGCGCCCGTCGACGTCGAAGGTCCAGGCGTGGTACTGGCAGCGGAGGCGCTCGCCGACGACGGCGCCGGTGCTGAGCTTGCTGCGGCGGTGCGGGCAGCGGTCGTCGAGCGCGCCGACGGCGCCGGACTTCGCCCGGAAGAGCGCGAGGTTCCGCCCGCAGAGCTTGACGGCGACGGGGCGGCACGACAGCTCGCGCGACGCCAGCACGGGGTGCCAGTGGTCGAGGATCGCCATGCGGCTACGCCACTTCCCGGCGACCGGGGGGCGTGCCGCGATAGATGCGGGCGATCCGTTCCCGCGTGAGGCCGAGGACCTTGTCGAAGCGGCTGAGCTTCATGCCGTCGATGTTCGGATTGTGGTCGGCCATGTGTTCGAGCATCGCGATGTCCTGGCGGACCTCGCGGTCCACTTCCCTTCGGAAGATATACTTCGCGAGCCGCAATCCGCCAGCGGGGCCGGGATACCGGCTCTTGGCGTACACGAAGGAGGTCACGTTCGTCCGCTTCTCGTCCACGGGCCAGAAGAACATGTACAGCCGCCAGCGCACCATCGCCTCGCGATCGCCGTCGGGCGAGGTCCACCAGTGGTCGTAGACGCTGTAGACGGGCGAGAAGTAGGTCGTCCAGTGGTCGTGGAAGTGGTCCCCTTTGCGGATGCCGAGCAGCCAGCGGAAGGCCGGGTTCAGGATCTTCGTCGGCCCGACGTTGCGCACGGTCACGCTGTCGTCGGTCGGCTCGAAGGCCACCTTCACTTCGTGCATGCGCGGGAGATCGTAGCCGAAGGTGTTGTGGACGGTGCCGCTGTGTTCGATCTCGGTGAAGTTGTCGACGGTGAGTTCTAGCGGGGCGGGGACGGCGTGCAGGAAGTTTCCGAGGTGGTAGAAGTTGTCGGTGTTGATCTCGGGGAAGGCCGGGTTGCTCGCGCGGGATTTCACCCAGACGTAGCCGTGCGCCTCGCGCACGTCGAAGCTCTCGGTGCAGGCGTGCATCTTCGGCGTGCTGGGGCTTTCGCCCTCGCCGCAGCCGTTGAAGGTCCAGCCGTGGTATTTGCACTCGACGCGGTCGCCGACGACGCGGCCGTAGCTGAGCTTGAGGCGGCGGTGGGGGCAGACGTCGTCGATGGCGGCGGCGGTGCCGTTCGCGGTACGGAAGAGGCAAATGAGCCGTCCGGCGAGCTGGAGGCCGTGGGGCTTCGTCTTCAGCGCATGGCCGGGCAGCACCGGGTGCCAGTGGTCGAGCATCCCCATCGCAAACTCCGCAAATCCCGCGATTCTCCGAGCGAATAACCGATGCGAGGCCACTTGTCGAGAAGAAAGTTCCTGATTTTCTCTTCTCACGACTCAGAACTCAAACAACCATACCCCCTTCCGTGTTCGAGTTCCGAGTTCCGTGGAATGAGTCGTGAGTTGAAGTATAGAATTCCAGCATGTTCACCGGATTGATCCAAACGATGGGCCGGATCGCGACGGCCACCCACGACGGCCACGGCGGCCGCGTTCTCGCCATCGCCGAACCGGCGCTGGCTCCGTCGCTCGTCCTCGGCGAGAGCGTCGCCGTCAACGGCTGCTGCCTCACGGTGACGGCCATCGACGAAAAGATCTTCCAGTTTCAGGTCGGCCCGGAAACGCTCGCGAAGACCAACCTCGGTAAACTCGCCCCCGGCGATCCCGTCAATCTCGAGCAGGCCCTGCGCGTCGGCGACCGGCTCGGCGGACACTTCGTCACCGGCCACATCGACGGCGTCGGCACCATCGCCAAGAAGGAACAACAGGGCGAATGGCTCATGATCGAGTTCGCCTGCCCGGACTCCTTCGACGAGCTGATCGTGGACAAAGGCTCCGTCGCCGTCGACGGCGTCAGCCTCACCGTCGTGACGACCGTGCCGGGAACGTTCTCCGTCATGCTGATCCCCCACACGCGGGACCAGACGACCCTCGGCCCGAAAGCCGTCGGCGAGCACGTCAACCTCGAACTGGACCTGCTCGCCAAGCACGTCCGCAAGCTCGTCGCGAACCTCAGCATCACGATCTGATCGGGGCCACCGATGATCGACGTCGTGAACCTCACGCAGCACTACGGCGTCCGGCCGATCCTCCGGGACGTGAACCTGCACTTCCCCAAGGGCCGGCTCGCCGTCGTCGTCGGGCCGAACGGGATGGGCAAATCGACGCTGCTCGGCGCGATGGCCGGCATCCTCTCCCCGCAGCGCGGGCACGTCGCCATTGACGGCCGCGTCCGCCGGTCGAGCGTCGAAAACGAACTCGCCATCCGTCGGATGACGGTCTACCTGCCGGACCAGGCGTGGCTGCCGACGAACCGCACGCCGCGGGAATTCCTGCTCGCCGTCGGCCGGCTCTACGACGTGCCGGACGACCGGATGTTCTCCGAGATCGAGAAGCTGCTGGAACTGTTCGACCTGACGCCGCAGACCGATTCGCCCTTGAAGAGCCTCTCGGCCGGGCAGTCGAAGAAGGTCGCCCTCGCGTCGGCGTTCCTGACCGACGCGCCGGTGCTGATCCTGGACGAACCGTTCTCCGGCGGCCTGGACCCCGGCGGCATCCTCGTCCTCAAGCGCTTGCTCAAGCGGCGGACCGGCGAGGGGAAGACGATCGTGCTCGCCAGCCCCGTGCCGGAGATCGTCGAGGAGATCGCGGACACCGTCGTCATCCTGAAGGACGGGCAGGTCGCGGCTCACGACACCATCGACGGCCTGCGCCGCCTCACGGGAACGAGCGGCAACCTCGGGACCATCCTCGAACGGATGCTCTTCCCGGACACGCTGCGGAAGATCGACGCCTACCTCGGCGGAGGTGCGCCGTGATCGCCTGGTTCCGCCGCGTCTACGATCCGTGGCTGATGCTCGGGTACTGGTTGATGTGGTTGCTGCCGTTCGCGGCGGTGCTCCTAGTGATGTTCGGATTCACCGAACACGGGCCGAGCGCGGATGCGAGGCAAATGCTCACCGTGTTTCCCGCGCTGGGCCTGTTCGGCTACGGCGCGGTGCGCGGCTTCATCTTCCATCCCCTCTTCCGCGACGATTATCGCCGCTGGCTCGAAATGACGCCTTGGATGCCGGGACGCCGCCTGCCGCTCGGCGCGCTCCACCCCGTCTGGCAGGACGCGATCCTCGCGGCGCTCTTCGTCGCGCCGGCGGCGATCCTCAACGGCAGCGAAGCGTTCCTGATCCTCGTCGCCGGCGCTCTCGGCTATCTCATCGGCCCGATCGCCGTCTTCGCGCACGCGGGGCCGCGCGGGCACCTCTACGCGATCCTCGGCTTGATCGTGGTCGGCGCGTTCGCCGCCTCGTTCCACTACGGCTACGCCGCGCCCGTCGCGCTCGTCGCGATCCTCGTGGCGCATCACGGGTTGCAAGCGAATCTCGCGCGGTTCCCGTGGCCGGAACAATTCCCGGCCTACGAGGCCAACTTCCAACATGGTTGGCCGTACCACCAACTGGACGCCCGCCGGAAGCCGGATCGGATCGCGAATTGGGAATGCCCCGTGATCGGGCTACTCGTCGGGTCGGCGCTCTTCGTCGGCCTCTGGATCAATTGGTTTCTCGTTCGGCCGCCGTATCTCGTGATCGAACCATCGATCGATCGGAGTTTCGCCGAAGGTTGCCTCGTGCCGTTCTTCGGCGTCGCGCTCATCGTGCGCTTGATCTGGATGGTCTACTGCGCGCCGCCCATCAGCCTCCTCGGCCGGATCGCGACGTATCGCCCGTACATTCCGAGCTACGACGTGGTCCTGCTCGCGCCGTTGATCGCGTTCCTGTTCGCGGTGCCCGTACCGACGATCCTGATCGAAAACGGCCTGCACCCGCTCGCGGCGTACCCGCTCTGCGCGTTCCTCGGCACGACGGCGTTCCTGCTCTGCCCGCCGACCTACGCCGACTGGCGCCTGACGGCGCCGTGCCGGCTCACCATCGGCGCGGTGAAGGACGCGCCGACCGCGCCCGCCTCGGCGCGGCGGCCGGGCACCACTCCGATCCCCGCCGGCGCCGGCGCGTCGTAAAATGCCGGCATGCCGATTCTCGTCGTCCTGCTCCTGACGGCCGCGTGCGCCAAGGTGCCCTGGCCGGAACCGCCCTTCGGGTTCGGCGGCAGCGGCAGCCTCGCGCTCACGGCGTTCGCGTTCCTGCTGCCGATCGGGGCCGCGATCGTGCTGAGCCGCTGGGCCGCCGCCGCCGTGCGCCACGATCCCGACCGCCGCGGCGAGATCGGGCGCACCTACGCGCGCTACCGGCGCCTGCTGGGCTACGCGAACCTCGTCGTCGCCGCGCTCGCCGTCGCCGGCCTCGGCTGGGGCTGGACCGTCTGGCACCGCGCCGTGCTGCCGACCGACCGGCCGGTCCTCGCGCCGATGGCCGAGCTGCTCGTGCCCGCCCCCTACCTCGTCGCCGTCTTCGCGGTCTGGATCATCCACTACGACGCCGAGCGCGCGTTCCACGCGGCGCGCGGCGCGGAGCCAGCGTTCTGGTCCCGCGGCGGGCACTTCCTCTTCCAGTTGCGCCCCTTCGCGTTCCTGGTGCTGCTGCCGGTGACGCTGTTCGCGGCCCAGCAGACGTTCGCGCGCCTCGCGCCGGAGGCGGCGAACAGCGGGTACGCGCACGCCGGCGGCGCGCTGCTGGTGCCGGTGCTGTTCGTGGGGATGCCGCTATTGCTCAAGCCGGCGCTCGGATTGAAACCGATGCCGCCCGGCCCGACGCGCGACCGCCTCGAGGACCTCGCGCGCCGCTTCCGGTTCCGCTGCGCGGACCTGCTGCTCTGGCCGACGCGCGGGCAGATGGTGAACGCGATGGTCGTCGGCATCGCGCCGCGGGCGCGGTACGTCGTGTTCACCGATCGCCTGGTCGATTCGCTCGCCCCGGACGAACTGGACGCCGTCTTCGGCCACGAAGTCGGCCACGCGAAGCACCACCACATCCCGTACTACGTCTTGTTCTTCATCCTGAGCGCCGTCGCCGTGACCGGCCTCGTGGGGCTGGGCGCCGCAGCCGCAATCGAACGCGGCTGGATCGACGCGGCGGCGTGGGAACCCTGGGCCGGCCTGCCCCCCCTCGCCGCGCTCGTCGTCCACATCTTCCTCTTCTTCGGCCACCTCTCGCGCGTCTGCGAGCGCCAGGCCGACCTGTACGGCTGCCGCGTCGCCTCCGGCGGCGACGGGATCGCGCCCGCCGGCATCGACGCCATGATCCGCGCCCTCGAGCGCGTCGCCGACCTCGGCGGCGACGCCACCGCCGCGCGCCGGCCGACGCTCCTCCGCCGGCTCCTCGCGCTCCTCCGATCGTGGCAGCACGGCTCCATCGACGAGCGCATCCGCTACCTCCGCCGCGTGCTCGAGCGGCCCGATCTCGAACGCGGATTCCAATGGCGCGCCTACGTCTTGAAGTGGGCGATCGTCGCCGCGCACGTCGCCGCCATCGTCGCGATCGGCTCGTACTTCGGCTGGAAGGAAGTCGCGAAGGCGATGTGAACGCACTCAACGCAGCAACCCGCGACTGCGCAGGTAATTCAACACCAGCTTCTCGAACGGCACTTGCGTGCTCGTGAACAGGTACGACATGCCGCGGCGGTTGCAGAAAGTCGCCAGCCCGCCCCGGAAGGCGTCCAGCGTCTCCCGGTAGCGCTTCAGGAGCGGGGCGCTGATCGTCACTTCGGCCTCGTCGCCGTCCTCGGCGTCGGTCAGCTTCAGGTCGCCCGCGAAGGTTGGTTCGATCTCCTCGGCATCCAGGATTTGCACCGCGTAGATGTCGAGGTTCCGCGCGAGGAGATACCGGAAGCCCTCCTCGTAGCCCCCCTTGTCGAGGAAATCGCTCATGACGATGACGACGCCGCGGCCGGAGGCGCGCAGGCTGAACTTGCGCAAGGATTGCGAGAAATCGCCGGCGCCGCCGTCGGGGAGCGTGTCGAGGAATCGGACCATGCGCCAGAGGCTGGGCCGGCCGCGGAACTGCGGCGAGCCGACCTGCGTCGCGCCGCCGACGGTGGTGATGGCGACGCGGTCGAGGTTCACGAGTCCCACGAACCCGAGCGCCGCGGCGAGCTGCTTCGCGTAGCGGAGTTTCGACGGGCGGCCGAAGGTCATCGATTCGCTGGTGTCGACGAGGAGGTGGACACGCAGGTCCTCTTCTTCAAGGAAGAGGCGGAGGAAGAGCTTTTCGAGGCGGCCGTACAGGTTCCAATCGAGGAACCGGAGGTCGTCGCCGACGGAATAGGGACGGAAATCGGCGAACTCGGAGCCGCGGCCCTTGCGCTTGCTGAGGCGGTCGCCTTTCATGCGGCCGGCGCGGATCTTCTTGGAGACGAGTTCGAGCGTTTCGAGCCGGCGGAGGAACTCCGGCGCGAGGAGCGGTTCGGGGGCGGCGACGGTCGCGTCCGGCATGGTGCTAACCTAACGATTTTCGAGCGATCCGGTTTCGGGAATTCCCGCGGCCCGGACGGGATCGAAAAATGGCCTCTTGGACAGGTCGCGCCGCCGGTCCGGTGCATACCATTTGTACCGCCGCGCCGCGACGGTCCGCCCCGAACGATCCCGGTTTGGCAACCGATCCGGCCAGAATCGTGTAAAGTGGAAAATCGACGAACGCGCCGGAATCGTCTCAAGTCGTAGGCGGATTGTCGGCGCATCCCACCGTTCGCGAGAGTCGAGTACGCCCGATGCAGGTGTTGCGCGAGTTGCGTTCGTGGCTGGGGCGACCGGCGAGGCGCCGGAAGTCCTCACCCGATAAGAGCTTGCGCATCGAGAGGCTCGAAGACCGCCTGACCCCCGCCACGGGCACCGAACTCCTCGCCGTCACGAACTCCAACCAGCCCCTGCTGGACCTCTTCAACGTCGTCGGCGCGTTCAACCTCGGTTCGTCGGTCGATTGGTCCCGGACCGAACTCGTCCTCAGCGCCGGCACGACGTCGCTCTTGCAGATCGGCCTGACCGATACCGCGATCCTCGGCAACGTCCGGCAGCAGTTGCTGGACACCGGACTGTACGCCAGCGTCGCGCCGAATTTCATCTATTCCACCGGCCTCGGCGACCTGCGCGAAGCCACGCCGAACGACCCGCAATTCAACCAGCAATACCACCACCTCATCATCAAGACGCCGGACGCCTGGGATAAGACCATCGGCGAGCCGACGACGATCGTGGCGATCCTCGACGACGGCGTGTTCGTGAACCACCCGGACCTGCGCAACACGGTCTGGTCGAACGCGGCCGAAATCCCCGGCGACGGGATCGACAACGACGGCAACGGCTTCCGCGACGACGTGAACGGCTGGAACTTCGTCGCGAACACCAACAACGTGAACCCGACCGACGCGATCGCCGACAGCCACGGCACGCAGGTGGCGGGATTGCTGGCGGCGCAATTCAACAACGCGGAAGGCGTGACGGGCGTGGCCGGCGGCGCCCGCTACATGCCGCTGAAGGTCGTCGGCACCGGCGGCACGACCACCTCGCTGGCGCTCGCCCGCGCCATCGGCTACGCGGTGAACAACGGCGCCAAGATCATCAACACCAGCATCAACATCGACCCGTTCGTCGACGATCCGACCTTCGCCGCCGCCGTCTCGCTCGCCTACGACCGCGGGCTCCTGCTCGTCGATTCCGCCGGGAACGCGAACGTCAACAACCCCGCCCGCGTGAAGCTCGAAGAACTGATCGTCGTCGCCGCCAGCGACCGGAACGACGTGAAGACCGCGTACAGCAACTACGGCAGCGGCATCGACGTCACGGCGCCCGGCGGCACCTCGGACGACGGCCTGCTCACCACGATCCCGCTCAGCGGCTACGCCGCCGGCTTCGGCACCAGCATGGCCGCGCCGCTCGTCGCCGGCACCGCCGCCCTCGTCTGGAGCGCCTTCCCCGGCTACACGCGCGATCAGGTCGCCGCCGCCATCCTCGCCAACGCCGACAGCCTCCTCGCGAAGAATCCGACCTTCGAAGATCAACTCGGTTCGGGCCGGCTGAACGCCGCCAAGGCCGTCTCCGGCCTGCCGATCGTCACGAAGCTCGGCAAGCTCACCGGCCTGCCCGCCGAGGGCGCCGACGCGCCCGAATCGCTCACGACCTTCAACTTGCGCCTGAACAGCCCGCTCGATCCGGCCACGGTGGTCGCCACGAACTTCGAACTCCGCTGGGCCGGCCTCGACAACGCCTTCGGCACCTTCGACGACGAACTCCTCCCCTTCACCCTCAACGACGGCCGCGACTACAAGATCGGCACCAACGACCTCACCTTCGGCGTGAACCAATCGCTGCAGCGCGGCCTGTACCGCTTCACCGCCCGGTCCGGCGGGCTGCGCGATCCGTTCGGCGGCGCCGTCGACGGCGACGGGAACGGGACCGCCGGCGGGAACCTCGTCCGCCATTTCGGCGTCGCCTACCAGCTCGGCGGCCGCGTCTACGACGACATCCGCGACGACGGCTTCGCCGACGCGAGCGATCCGCCGCTCGCGGGCGTGCCGGTGTTCGTGGACATGAACGGCAACGGGCAACTGGATCGCGTCGTCTTCTCCGCCAACGTCGCCGCGTTCATCCCCGACGCCGATCCGACCGGCGTCGCCGCGACGATCCCCGTCGCGGGCCTCGGCACCGTCGCCGGCGGACTGGCCGTCACCGTCTTCGTCTCGCATCCGCGCCTCACCGACCTGCAAATCTCCCTCGTCGCCCCCGACGGCACGCGCGTCCTCCTCTTCGACCGCCGCGCCCTCGACAACCCCGGCCAAGGCTCGTCGTTCCTGCTCACCTTCGAGGACGGCATCGTCGAGGAGACCGACGGCTTCCCGACCATCACCATGCACCGCCTCCGGCCGGAGGACCCGCTCGCGAGCCTCGTCGGCCTCGCCGCGAACGGCAACTGGCACATCGAAGTCGCCGATCTCGCCACGGGCATGACCGGCGTGCTGAATTCCGCGTCCTTGTCGTTCTCCACCGAACCGACCGCCATCTCGGACGCGAACGGGTTCTTCGCGTTCAACGGCCTGCCGACCGGCGGCGTGGTGTTCCTGAACGCCGCCGCCACGTCCGGCTACCGGCGCTCGGCCAACGGCGGCGCGGTGCCGGTCGATCTCGCCACGCCGAACCCCGCGCCGGTGTCGATCGGCCTCGCGCGCACCGACGGCATCGTCGGCCGCGTCCTGCGCGACTCCGGCGACGGCACGTTCGCCAACGCCGTCGGCCTCGCCGGCGCCACCGTCTTCCTCGACGCGAACCGCGACGGATTGCTCGGCGCCGGCGAATTCCTCGCCGTCACCGACGCCTTCGGAAATTACGCCTTCCCCGACTTGGCCAACGGGCTGTACGCGCCGACGGTGCTGCTCGCGCCGGGCTTCGGCCCCTCGGGCGCGCAGCCGACCACGCGCACCGTGGCGCTGACGCCGTCGGAACCGATCGCCCGCGGCGTCGACTTCCTGATTCGCCGCGATACGGCGCCCGTGACCGTGACGCCGACGCCCGTGACGCCGATCCTGCGGAACACGCCGGTGCCGATGGTCTCGTTCGCGTTGAGCGAACCGCTGCCGGGCCTGACCGCGAGCCACTTCGCCCTCACGCGCGACGGCGCGCCGGTGACGCTGCTCGGCGTCACGCTCATCCGCAATGGCACCGCCGTCTCGCTGATCGGCCTCGAACTGTTTACGGCGATGGACGGCTACTACGAGTTGACGCTGGACGCGCCGTCCCCGGCGGGCGAGCCGGGCCGCAAGCCGGCACCGAAAACCGTGGCGTGGACGAACGACGCGACCAAGCCGGTGCTGACGATGTCCGGCATCTTCGAGTCGGGCGCGTTCGTCGGCGTGCGCGTCGTCGCCAGCGAACCGATCGTCGGGCTGAACCGCGACGACTTCTTCGCGATGGAGGGGAAAACGGCCGTCTCGATCCAGGCGTCGACGTTCGAGACGGCGCCCGACGGGAAATCGGCCGAGATGCGATTCCCGGCCGAAGTGATCGCGCGGAACTCGCTGACCGTCGAACTGCGCGGGGCCGGGTCCGGCATCGTGGACCTGGCGGGGAACGCCTACGCGGAGAGCTTCTTCGTGGCGTTCGCCAAGCCGGTATCTCCGCCGCCGCCCCCGCCGCCGATCCAGCGGCGCACGCTCGTGGGCGCGGACGTGAACGGCCCGCCGACGGTGAAGGTGTTCGATACCTCGACAAACGCGCTGCTCCGAACGATGCCGGTCTTCGAGCCGTCGTTCACCGGCGGCGTGCGCGTCGCCGCCGGGGACGTGAACGGCGACGGCGTCGAGGACATCGTCGCGGCGACCGGCCCCGGCGGCGCCCCGCGCGTCCGCGTCTTCGACGGCGTCACCTTCGCGCCCATCCTCGACTTCCTCGCCTTCGAAGAGACCTTCACCGGCGGCGTCTTCGCCTCCGTCGGCGACCTGAACGGCGACGGCAAGACCGAACTGGTCCTCTCCGCCGACGTCGGCGGCGGACCGCGCGTGCGCGTCCTGAACGCCACGACCGGCGCGGCGATCGCCGACTTCTTCGGCATCGCGGACGAGAACTTCCGGGGCGGCGCCCGCACCGCGATCGGCGACGTGAACGGCGACGGCGCGCCCGACCTGCTCGTCGCCGCCGGCGTCGGCGGCGGACCGCGCGTCGCCGGCTACGACGGCCAATCGCTCGCGAACGGACCGACTCGCCTCTTCGCCGACTTCTTCGCCTTCGATCCGGGCCTGCGCGACGGCGTCTTCCTCGGCGCCGGCCGCATGAACTCCGACCTCTTCGCCGACCTCGTGATCGGCGCCGGGTCGGGCGGCGGGCCGCGCGTCCTCGTGCTCTCCGGCCGCGAACTGACGGAATCGAACGGCCGCGTGCCGCTGGCGGATTTCTTCTCGGGCGACGAAGCCGGCCGCGCCGGCATCCGCGTCGCCGTCAAGAGCGTCAGCGGGAACTCGCAGGACAGCCTCGTCACGGCCGACGGCCGCGGCATCGGCACCCGCGTCCGGCTCTACGCGAGCATGGAGGCCGGCCAGAACCCGCCGGCGGTCGTCGAGGAATTCGACGCCTTCGACTCCGCCTCCGGCGGCGTGTTCGTGGGGTAACGAAAGCGCCCCGCGCGTTCGTCGCGGGGCTTCCCTCATGGCCAACGAAAAAGCCCCGCGACGAACGTCGCGGGGCTTCGCATTTCGACGGTTCCCAACTCAATACTTCACGATCATGTGGAACGTGACGCCCTGGGCCCAGAACTCGTCCTGGGCGAGGACGCGGTTCGGCACGGGCACCACGGCGCCGGCCCCGAACGACTGGCTGGTCGGGATGATCGCCGGGTTGACGACGTTGGAGACGGCGTTGCCGGGCCGGGCGACGCGGTTGATGTAGAGGTAGTTGTAGCCGATGGCGGTGGTGAGCCACGAGCTCCAGTTGCGGCCGAAGCTGAGGCCGAATTCGGGGATGATCGCGAATTCGTCGTTGCGGTAGCGGCCGATGTTCAGGGCGTTCGCGTAGAGGCCGCCGACGGACGAGGCCGACAGGGCGCGGGACAGGTCGAGCAGGTCGGACCGGCCGTTCACGTCGACCACCTGGTTCATGACGCCGAAGGCGAGCTTGGAGCTGAAGCCGATGGACCACGTGCCGCAATCGACGGTGGCGCGGGTGCCGATCTGGCCGCCGTAGAAGCGGTTGTACACGTCGAAGACGTCGGTGACGGACACGATGGCGGGGTTGAAGATCGCGGCGCCGTTGAAGCGCGGCGAGCCGCCGCCGAGGATCGTCGATTGGGAGCGGATCTGCAGGTCTTCGTGGACCTCGAAGTAGCGGAAGCCGAGCAGGCCGTCGATGGTCCACTTGCACTCGTCTTCGGGGCAGCTGCGGTAGAGGTTGGCGAGGAGGTTGGCCTCGGCGCCGAACATCTCGTTGCTGGAGGAGACGAGCACGGCTCCGCTGGCGAGGCCCTGCTGGGCGACGGTGAGGACGGCGGGGCCGCCGGTGCTGGCGTCGACGAACGGCCGCGCGATGACCGGGATGCCGTTGGCGTCGGACTGGGCGAAGAAGGCGTTCGACTTGCGTTCGAACATCATGCCGCCGATGTCGAACCCGTAGCGTCGGTCGGCGTCGCGGTACCAGCCGCCGTTGATGTGGAAGCCGGAGAACAGGTTGTAGCCGAGGTCGGAGCGGCTGTGCAGGAGGGTGGTGGTGGGCCGGCCGGCGAGGCCGGAGTCCTGCGGGGCGCTGGTGCTCAGGAACGGGACGTTCGCGGGCTGCGCCTTCACGAACCAGAGCAGGTATTTGCTGTCGAGGTACCAGCGCGAGGCGGCCGGCTGCGCGCCGGGCTGGGCGAAGGCGTCCTGCCAGGCTTGCTGGCCGTGGTAGCCCATCGGATAGCCGGGCGCCATCATGGCGGGGTCGCCCATCGGCATGCCGCCGGCCTCGGGGCCGAAGCCGCCGATCGGGGGCGGCACGATCTCGCCCACGGCGGGCCCGCCGGCCGGCAACAGGCCGCCGCCGAACGCCGGCGTCGGCGCGGACGGCTTCGGCGATTGGGCGAACGCGGCCCCGACTCCCAACGTCCAGGCCGCGATTGTTCCCAGCACACGGTTCCGCATGGCACGCTCCTGATCTGCACACCCGCAGCGGGGTGGTCTTGCACCGGCGGCCCCAACACCGGCCACCGCCCGCGCGAACGGACTGCTTCTCTACGCGGAATCATCGGCACAACCGGACCGGCAACATGAGTCCGCTTCGGCAATCTTTGCGCGAACGGAACAACCGGCGGACCGGCACAAATTGCCCGAATCGCCCGAATTGCCGGGACGGAAGAAGTGGACCGACCTCGCGACCAAGCGGACGGTCGCTGTGGGGGCGGCTATTCCCGCAACCTGGCCGGCGTGACCTTCGGCCCAACTCGAAATGCTTCGATACCCCCGGGAATCGCGCCCAAGTCCGGCTTGCCCTTGTCCATCGATCGGAACGGATCGGGCCAGTCGGCGGGAACTTCGACGCCGGCGTCGATCGCGGGGCTGCCGGGACTCAAACGCAGGTCGCTCGGCAGGCGCCAGTCGAAGGCCAACTTCGCGAACTTCGGATCGGCCACCCGATCGTTCTTGCCCCAGCGCGCGACTTCCAACGTCGTCTTCGCGCCGTTCGATCGGGCGATTTTCGCGGACTGAACTTGGAGCCGATCGCGAAAGGCGTTCCCGTCGAGCGAATCGTCTTGCAGGCTCCAGTGCAAATTCCCGTCCGCTTCGAGGTTCGAGCCGTCGCCCTTGGAGAAGACGTACGCGCCCAGCGGCTTCTCGACCTGCACGAAGATGTTGTTCAGCACTCGCCACTCCGGGGAACGCGACGCGCCGAGCGCCGCGCCGCCCGCGTAGTCGCCGCGCGCCGCACCCTGGAACATCAACACCGTGTTGTGGTAAAACCGTACGGGTTCCCAAAGACCGTGGCCGTGATCGCCCATCAAGTGACCGCGGGCGGCCATGACTTCGGCGGCTTCCAGATCGTCCTTGGGGATCTGGTAAAACACCGGCGGTCGCAGGTCGAGGATGTTGCGGTAGATCGAGACGCCGCTCCCCGCCTTCGTCTTGTGTCCCTCCCGTCGTCCGCCGAACACGAACATTCCCAGACAGCGCGAGATGCGGTTCTCGTGGATGCGGATGTCGCCGAAGTCGCCCACCACATCGGCGTCGAATATGGCGCTCAGGTTGAACCCGTCGTCGCTGAAGTTGTCCACGAGGTTGTGGTGGAAATCGACGTTCTTCGCCTGTCCGAGGAACAGCCCGTCGCAGGCGTCGGTGAACTCGGAGTGGGAAATCTCGAAGTCCCGATTGCCTTCGGTGATGTACGTCGAAAAGACTTTGGCCTCGACGCCGCGGTATTTCAAGTGGCTGCGGGAAGTCCACGGCGCCGCGACGCCCCGAAACGCGCAGTCCTTGATCGCGAGGCCGACGGTCTTGGTCACGTTGAACGGCTTCCCGCTGCACGCGTACAGAGTGAGGCCTTCGAGCGCGAGGTCGCGGCAATCGCCGACGGCGATGGTCGCCGGACTACAACCGCGAAACACGAGGTCCTGCAGCCGGAGATGCCGGCATCCCGTCAACCGTACGTGATTCCCCGCGAGGCCCCCGCCGATGATCAGCGGAAGTTTGCGGGGATCGATTTCCCCCCGATACCGTCGCTCCGCCTCCAGAAATGTCCAATGAGTCTGGTGCGCCAGCCGAATGTGAATCCGTTCCGTCTCCGTGTGATAGAAAACGCCCGGACCGCAGGAGATCGACCAGGCCGCATCGGATTTTCCCTTGTCGGACCAATAGGGGTTATCGGATCGGAAATCGGGGAGACGGCCATAGCCGTGGAGGGGGACCATCGAATCGGCGAAGTTGCCGAAGACCGCGGGGTGCTGCTTCTCCTTCCCCTTCAAGCCGGGGTACGCCTTGGTCGAACGGAACTCGTTCGGCGCGCCGTCCGTCACCGGTTCCCACGCCGTCGCCGGGGATTCGAGGAACTCGCGGAATCCGCCGTCGATCACGGCCAGTTCGCCCGAATACGCGCGAATCGTGATCGGCTTGCCGGCTTCGCCCGTACACGCGATTGCGACGTTCTCGTAGTACGTCCCGCCGCGCAGGTAGAGCGTGTCTCCCGGTTTGAGCTGCGGAATCGCGTGGCCGAGCGTCCTCCACGGCTTGGCCTCGCTTCCCGCGTTCGCGTCGTCCCCCTTGATCGGGTCGACGAACTTCGCCGGCCCTTGATCCATGGGTCGAACGGAGGCCACCGGCAAGGGCCGCAGGGGAGGGTGCGAACGATAGGGAGGTGCCGCCGTCGCACGCGACACGATCAACAGCCCGATCGCCATGGCGCCGAAGCGAAACGTATGCGATCGCATTCTCCCCTCCTTGCCGAGTACTTCGGGTGCCAAAGGGTCCCCGAACGCCGCGCGGTCGGCCGCCGCGATCCAATGTTCGACGGCGCGCCGAGCGTCTACTCGAACTTCTTCTTCAACTTCTCGACCTCGCCGTCCTTGCCCTGCGCCGTGAGCGCATCGACCAGCGCGTTGCGGGCGTCCTCGTTGGCCACGTCGATCATCAGCGCGTCGCGGGCGAACGCCTCGGCGTCCGCGTACTGCTTCGCCTCCAGAGCGGCCTTCGCGAGCTTCACGCGCCCGGCCAGTTCGTCCGGGTCCCGCGAGACGATCTCCTTCAGCACGGCGATCAGCTTCGCGGACTCCTTCTTCGCGGTGTAGAGCCGCACGAGCTGCTCGTTCCAATCGCCGTCGAGCGGCGCGAGCTTGCGGCCCTTCTCCAGCAGTTCCGCCGCCTTGTCGTACTGCTCGGCGTCCAGGTGGAACTTGGCCACGAGGTTCAACAGCCGAGGGTCGTCCGGCGAATCCTTGAGCGCGCCTTCGAGCAACTCCTTCGCGCCGTCCTCGTCGCCGGCGCGCAGGAGCAGCCGCGCCTTCAACAGGCTCGCCAGCGCGTGCCCCTTCTTCTTCAGGAGCGCCGCGTCGATCAGCTTGCGGGCCTCGTTCGCCTTGTTCCGCCGGAGAAGTTGCTCGGCCAGCCGCGCCGCCAGGTCCGCATCGTCGGGGTTCTTCTTCAACACCTCCTCGAACTGCTCGCGGTAGCCCTTCTCGAACGCCGCCTTGTCCACCCCGCACGCGAGCTTGAGCGCCGCGCCGGTGTCCAGCCCGTCCCGGTAGGCGTTCAACACCTTGCCGACGGCCGCCTGACCGTGCGCCTTTACCAGGTACTCGACGTAGAGCTGGCTCTGGCAATACGCCAGGCCCCACTCCGACTGGTCCTTCGGCTTCGCGAAGCCCATCATCACCGTGTCCAGGTTGAACAGCGTGTTCTCGTCCGCGCGCTCGCGCAGCGTCGCGATCCAGTCCAGCGGGCGCCGCATGTGCTCGTTCTGCACCGCCAGGCCCTCCGTCAGCCAGTGCGGGCACTGGAAGTCGGTCTGCGCGAGGTTGAAGATGTGCGTGACTTCGTGGCGGATCACGCGGCCCCAGTTGAACGGCTTGCGCAGCCCCTGCGCCGTCGGCGACGCCATCGCCACCACGCGCCCGGTGCAGGCGCCGATCGTGTGCAGGTCCGGCAGCCCCACCGTGCGCCCGCTGAACATGTCGTGCCGGTTGAACACCTCGATCGGGATGCGACCGACCGGTTCGTAGCCGAACTGCTTCTTCAGGTCGTCGTGCGTTTCCTCCAGGTAATCGGCGATGAAACTCGCGAGGACTTTGTCCGTCTCCTTGTCGAACTTGAGGTCGTAGTGCGCCGTCTGGATCACCGTGTACTTGGAGAGATGGTCGATGACCTTTCGCATGTTGGCGACGCGGACGTTGAACGGATCGGCCTTGAAGGCGGAATCGAGGATCTCCTTCCCTTC
>CAYVRB010000118.1:0-17538 GCA_964453375.1 uncultured Alcaligenaceae bacterium | reverse complement strand
GGCTGTTCGCGTCGCGGCTCGTGCCGGCGGTCACGAAATTCCAGCCGTTGGCCCAATGGCCCATGTTCCGGTGCCCGCCCAGCCGGCCGGCGCGGCAGTGTCCGCGCGCCACCCACACGCCCTTGACGTGGGCGCAGTGGATGTATTCCGGGTACTCGCGGATGAAGTCGATGACGCTGACGTTCTGCCACTCCATGTGCGAGCCGTCGAGGTTGAAACCGACCACGCCTTCAAACCCTGCCTTGTTCATGTGGTTGATGTAATCGCCCGCGCTTTCGAGGTCGCCCATTGCCCGCTCGCTGGGATGGCACTCGAGGTCGAAGGTCGTGCCATACTGCTTGCAGAGGTTCCAGACGGGGCCGAATCGCTCGACGAGCAGTTCGAGCGAGAGGTCGCGCACGTCCGGCAGCTTGTAGCCTTCGATCTCGCCGGGAAGGGGCGGGAACAGGAACCAGTGGCTCCAGCAATTCGCCGGACTGCCGACGAACCCGGACATCGGCACCTTGCGGTTCTGGAGCTTGCCGAGATGCCCGGCGTACCGGGTGCAGGCTTCGAGATCCTTCTTCGCCTCCGCGTGGATGAGTTTGCCGACCTCCTCCGGCACGTAGTACGGATCGGTCCGCGGCGGGTTCTTGCCGCTGGCGCGCCACGCCTTGTACGCGGCCTTCGCCTCCCCCTTGCCGCTGCAGAAGTTCAGCGTCTTCGCGCTCGGCTCGTCGCCGAGGACCTGTCCTTGAAGGTGCGTCGCGACGGAGAAGATTTCCAGGCCGTGCTTCTTGGCGAGATCGACCCGTTCCTTCGCGTACGCGGCCGCGCCGGCGTCGGTGTCGCAACGCCGAAGGTCGAGTTCCCAGCTCGCCTCCTCCCAGCCGTCGAACCCGGCGTCCTGGATGAACTTCAACCACTGCGCCTCGGGGACGTTTCCGAACTGGCCGCGGACGAGGCCGATCTGGTGGAAGCTGCCCTTGCCGTTCTTGTGGGTCGTGGTCTGGTGGAAGCCCATGGTCGCCTCGGTGGGAAAGGGTTCGACGTGTCGGACGTTCTAGCGGAGCGCCGTCTCGAATCAAGAAACGCGGGTTCGCTCAGTGTCCGCGTCGGATTTCCGACGGCGGATAGCGGACTTCGATCCGGTAGACCTTCTTCGTCCGGCAATGGATCGTCCACGTTTCGGGGTCGACCCGTTCCGGGATTTCGATGCGATGGATGTCCACCGTGGCGTGGAAGCCGCGCTCCGAGAAGATGTCGATCATCATGCGGATGGCGAGCGGCTCGTCGAGCAGCGGCTCCTCGAAGTTGATTTGCGCGTGCCCCGACATGGCGTGCGCGCGCACGATCGGAATCATCTTCGATTCGATGAGCGCGACGACCTTTTGGAACACGGCGGGGTGCTCTGCGTGATATTGCTCCAATCGCTTGACGAGATCCTGGCGCGCGTGCCGCGCGAGTTCCGTCGCCACCGGGATGGTCTGGATCAGCTCGAAGACGCCGGGGCTGAGTTCCAGCGAACTCTGGTAGGTGAATTCGCGGACGATGTTGCGCTGGACTTCGGGCAGGTCGCCCTCGGCGTCGATGAAGTGGAAGTGGAAGATCTTCCGCAGCGATTGCAGGGCGTCGAACGTGGTGTCCTTGAACGCCTTGTAGCGCTTCCGGCAGAGGTCCGGGTCGAGGTCGGTGACGCGCTCTTCGAGAAGTTCGCCGATGCCGGACTCGCGCACCTGGCGGTTGTGCTCGCGGATGGTGCGGCCGCGCTTCAGTTGGCGCTCGACGCTCACGTCCTCGGTGACGAAGAGCAGGGCGATGCGGAACATCGGCTTGCCGGCGGCGGCGTCGGAGGCCGCGGGCAAGCCGGGCCGCGAGCCGAGCATCGTCTGGTAGAAGAGCTTCAGGCATTCGACCTGCACCTTGGTGCGGGGGAAGCCGTCGACGATCACGCCGTCGCGATACGCCGGGTCGAGCAGTTCCTCGAGCAGCAGGCCGATGACTTCGCGGTCGCCGACCATCTGGCCGGCGTTCTTGATGGCGACCGCCTGGGGCGTGGTGAGCAGGTTGCTGATGACGATCGGCGGAGCGGTGATGTCGCGCGCCTCGGCGATGAACGGCGTGTTGGTCCCCTTGCCGGCGCCGGGCGCTCCGCCGAGCCAGATGAACTCGCGCGGGAAGGCGAGGTTGTCGCCGTGGCGCTCCTTGAGGTCCGCCCAGACGGCCGGGAAGATGAGCTGGGCGTCCTTGATTTCCAGGTCGACGCCGGCGACGGACGGACGCGGCGCGGTGGCTTGGGATTCGCTCACGCAGGCTCCGGTTCGGGGAAGTCAGAGTATGGATCGCGCCGCCGTCGCCATCGTCAGCCGTTCAGTTCCACCGCCTCTTCCCAGTGTTCGTAGAGTGTCGGAAGCTTCGCCTTGGTTTCCTCGAGCGCGTCGAGCGCCGCCTGGAAGCGCGGGGCATCCTTGTAGATTTCGCCGTCCTGCAACATCGCTTCCAGTTCCGCCACGCGCGCCTCGGCCGTGGCGATGTCGGCCTCCACGTCGGCGGCCTTCCGATAAGGATACTTCCGCTTCTTCTTCACCTTCTCCGGCCGGTTCGACACCGTCTCGACCTTCGCCTCGGCCTTCCTCGGCTTGCCCGCGTCGCGCGCGGCCTGCTCCCGATTCGCCCGCAACAATTCATAGGTGTCGTAATTCCCGAACACGATCTCCGGCCGGCCGAGGTCGCTGTCGAAAACGATCAGCAGGTCCGCCACGCGGTTCAGGAAGTAGCGGTCGTGGCTGACGCAGATGAGCGTGCCCTCGAACGCTTTCACGGCCTCTTCCAAAGAATCACACGCCCAGATGTCGAGGTGGTTCGTCGGTTCGTCCAACACCAGCACGTTCGCGCCTTCCACGGTCAATCGCGCAAGCGCCGCCCGGCTGCGCTCGCCGCCGGAGAGCGACTTCACCGGCTGCTCGACGATCTCGCCTTGCAGGCCGAAGCTGCCGAGGAGGTCGCGCATCTTCTGCTCGGTCTGCGTCGCGTCGTCGTCGGGCCAAACGGCGCGGAGCAGCGACTTCTCGTCGTCGAGCATCTTCAAGTGCTGGTCGAGGTAGCCGAGGTAGACGAGGTGCCCGCGCTGGACCTTGCCGGCGGTCGGCGGTTCGTCGCCGAGGAGGATGCGGAGGAGCGTGGTCTTGCCGCAGCCGTTCGGCCCGAGAATGCCGACGCGTCGGCCGCGGAGGATGTCGAAGCTCAAATCCTCGAAGAGAACTTTCTCGCCAAAGCGCTTCGAGAGGTCCTCGCAGTGGAAGACGATGTCGCCGGAGCGGACCGCGTCGCCGAGGTGGATGTTCGGTCCGCTCACCTTCGTCGGCTTCTGCGCCCGCTCAATCTTGTCGAGAGTCTTCATCCGGCTCTGGGCCTGCTTCGCGAGTTGGCCGTAGTGCGCCCGGCGGATGTACTCCTCCTGCTTCTCGATGAACTCTTTCTGGGCTTCGTACTCCTTCAGCAGCCGTTCGTGCTTCTCGTCGCGAAGTCGAACGTACTGCGAGTAGTTGCCGGGGTAGAGGCTGATCCTTCGCTCGTGCAGTTCAAAGGTGCGCGTCGTCACCTTGTCCAAAAAGTACCGGTCGTGGCTGACGACGATCATTCCCTGCGGCTGGCGGACGAGGTAGTCTTCAAGCCAGCGCGTGGTCTTGATGTCGAGGTGGTTGCTCGGTTCGTCGAGGAGCATCACGTCCGGCGCGGCGAGCAGGATCTTCGCGAGCAGGAGCCGGCGCTGCTGGCCGCCGCTGAAGGTGTTGGCGTCCCGGTGCCAGTCCACTTTGGGGAATCCGAGGCCGCTGAGCACTTCCTCGACGCGGTTGTCGAGTTGGAAGCCGTCCTGCGATTCGAGCTGTTCGTGGAGGCGGTCGTAGCGGGCCGAGAGTTGTTTGCGCTCATGTTCGGTCGTCGCCGCCGCGATCTTCTCGGCGACGTGGATGAACTCATCCTGCGCGGCGAGGAGTTCGTCGAAGGCGGACTTCGCCTCCTGGAAGATCGTGCGGCCGGCGGGGAATTCCGCGACCTGCCGAAGGACGCCGAGTCGGGCGCCGGCGTGCAACTTCACTTCGCCACCGTCGAGAAGGTCCGGTTCGACGAGCGCCTTGAGGAGCGTGGTCTTGCCCGCGCCGTTCGGCCCGACGAATCCGACGCGATCGCGCGCGAACAGCTCGAACGACACGCCTTCGAAGAGGGGCGTGGCATCGTAGCCGCGCGCGAGATCGGTGCAGGACAGAAGGAGCATGGGGCACCAAAACAACCCAGCCCGGCGTCGGCCGGGCTGGGTTGGAAACGTTACCGCTTGCTCTTCTTGACGCCGCGGAGCTTGTTCTTTCGAGCACGGACCCGCTTCTTGTTGGCGTTGCGGACCGACTTCGGCTTGTGTTGAATGCCCATCATGGCTCCCGGATTGCGGTGGTCTACCAGTCTTTCAGTGTACGGATCAAAGGGAAAACGTCCGTAAACGGAATCACGACGCCAGGCATTCGCGCAGGAAGCGGACCCCGTGCTCGATGTCCCGATAGCGTTCCTCCTGCGTGCCGACCTCCCGCTCGATGCACAGCGGGCCGCGGTAGCCGGCCTTCTTCAAGGTCTGGATGAACAGCTTCGTGTTCGTCTGCCCCGTGCCCAGCGGAACCTCGGCGCCCCATTCGCCCTTCACGGTCGGTCGGTTGGCGTCCTTCACGTGGACGCTGCGGATATCCGGTGCGAGCAATTCGACGGCGCGAATCGGATCGTCCTTGTCGTACAGCAGCATGTTGGCCGGATCGAAATTGACCTTCAGGTTCGGACATTTCAGGTCGTCGAGCGTGCGGCGGAGCAGGGTGCTCGATTCCTGGCCGGTCTCAAAGGCGACCGTGACGCCGCCGCGGGCGGCGAGGTCGGCGACCTGCGCGAGCGTATCGAGGAACGCTTTGCGGCCCTCGGCGCCGACATCGGGGATGAACCCGGCGTGCAGCATGATGTCCGAAAGTCCCAGGTCTTTGGTGCGTTGCAATCCCCAACGGAACCGTTCGAGTCGTTCGGGCCGCGTGGCCGGGTCGCCGAACCCGCCGGTGCGTTCGATGTGCTGGGGGGTGGTGTAGTCTTCGCCGGGGAATCCGAGCATCGCGCCGCTCATGCGAAAGCCGGCGGCCTTCGCCGCGGCGGGCATGGCGTCGCCCTCGTTCCAGGATGCGTGGTGCGGATCGCCGCAAGCGATCTGGACGACATCGATGCCGAGCCGATCCAGGAAGCCCTTCAACTCCGGCACGCTCGTGACCTGGAGCGACCAACTGCAAACGCCGATGGCGAGCGGTTCGAGGGCCATGTTCGATTCTCCGGGAGGGTTGCCCGTATCTTCGCGACCGAGCATATGCGGGCAAGGGCGTCGTCGGCTTTGTCGGATTCTTCGGCCCCGCGCCGGAAAGTCCGTCGGTATCCGACACTCGCCGTCCTTGCGGCGATTTCCAATGAAGCCTCCGAAACGCTGGAAAACAAGGCGATTCGTAAATTCCATCTTTTTTTCTCCGTTCGGCATCATGCGTGCAAATCAAATGAGCACGCGAGTTGCCCAACTCGCTCGCCCTCGGATCGCCCACCCGGCGGGGCCGTCGCTCACGGCCCCGCCCGTTCCCAACACCTCCTCCGCACAGACTCCGCTCGCCCCGGAGAGACTCCCGGCGGGACCCGGCTCGGCGCGTTCGCCCACGCGCCGGCCGGTCCTCCGGTCGAGTCGCTTTCATTCCTCCGCGCTCCCGGCTATAGTGTCAGCACCCTTCGGGAGTCGCCACCGATGCTTTCGCGCCGCCGTTTTCTCGGAACCGCCATGGCTGGGACGATCTTCACGCCGACGACCTGGGCCGCCACCGATGCGATCCGCATCGCGGTGATCGGGCCGGCCAACCGCGGGGCCGCCAACCTTCAGGGTGTCGAGAAGGAAAACATCGTCGCCATTTGCGATGTCGATCCGGCCAACGCGGCCAAGGCTCGCGCCCAGTTCCCGAAGGCGGAGTTCTACACCGACTACCGCAAGCTCTTCGACAAGCTCGCGAATTCCCTCGACGCGGTCGTCATCAGCACGCCGGACCACGTCCACGCGCACGCGACGCTCACGGCTTTGAAACTCGGCAAGCACGTCTACTGCGAGAAGCCGCTGTGCCATTCGGTCGCGGAGGTACGTGCCGTGCGCGAAGCGCTCAAAGGTACGAAGCTCATCACGCAGATGGGCACGCAGATCCACGCCGGCGACAACTATCGCCGCGTCGTCGAGATCGTGAAGTCCGGCCTGCTCGGCACCGTGAACCGCGTCCACGTCTGGAACGCCAGCAAACCGGTCGCGGGCAAGCGGATCGGATCGAAGCCGAGCGCGCAGTTCGACACCGATCTCTGGCTTGGCCCGGCGCCCGTCGAATACTTCGAGGCCGCCATCGCCAAGTCGGGCTGGAACTACGCCTGGCCGCACTTCCACTGGCGATGGTGGTGGGAATTCGGCGGCGGTACGCTCGCCGACCTCGGCTGCCACTACATGGACTTGCCGTTCTGGGCGCTCGACCTGACCGCGCCCACGAGCGTGAAGGCCACGGGCAAGAAGACCTACGACGGCGACAACGACACGCCCGACGTGATGCAGGTGGACTATCAATTCCCCGGCGTGCACCTCACCTGGTACCACGGCGCGAGCGGCCCCGCGCTCGATGGCTCCGTAACGTACCCCGGCTTCGGCTCCGCCGTCCTCTTCGAGGGCGACAAGGGCCAACTCCTCGCGGACTACGGCAAATACAAGCTGATGCCCGACACTTTCGCCGCCGGCGCGACGATCCCGACACCGTCCATCGCGAAGTCGATCGGCCACCATGCGGAGTGGTTGAACGCGATCCGCAATGGCGGGCCGACGACCTGCAACTTCGAATACAGCGGCCGGCTGACCGAGGCGGTGCTGCTCGGCAACGTCGCGTACCGCTGCGGCGAGACGATCGCGTGGGACGCGAAAGCCGCCGCCGTCACGAACACCGGCAAGGCGAAGCCGTACCTTGGTCGCGAGTACCGCAAGGGCTGGTCGATCTAACCGAAACGCGATCCCGATGTCCCTCGACATTCTGTTCGAAGACCACCACCTCATCGTCGTCAATAAGCCGGCGCCGTTGCTGACGCAGGCGCCGCCGCATCTGCCCAGCCTCGAAGCGATGGTGAAGGCGTACATCAAGGAGAAGTACGCCAAGCCTGCGGGCGTGTACCTCGGCGTGCCGCACCGGCTCGATCGACCCGTTTCGGGCGTCGTCTGCTTCACGCGGAACACCAAGGCTTCGCAGCGCGTCCACGAACAGTTCGAGCTTCGATCGGTGTCCAAGATCTATTGGGCGCTGGTGGTTGGCACTGTCGAACCGCGTGCAGGCGACTGGGAGGATTGGATGCGGAAACTGCCGGAGGAATCCCGCAGCGAGCGCGCAGAACCGGGCGAACCCGGCGCCAAGCTCGCAACGCTGGCGTATCGCGTGCTTTCGGTCGAGGGCGGACAGTCGTTGCTCGAGTTGAATCCGAAGACGGGGCGGATGCACCAACTCCGCGTCCAATGCGCGTGGCGCGGCCATCCGGTGCTGGGCGACGCGACCTACGCGGAGGCGCCGCCGTTCGGTTCTCCGGCGGAGCAGCCGCGAGATCGCGTCATCGCGCTGCACGCGCGCCGCCTGGAAATCGAGCATCCCTTCCAAAAGACCCGATTGGCGTTCGAGGCGCCGTTGCCGGAATACTGGCCGGAAGCGGCCCGTACTCTCATATCCCCTTCATCGGAAGGATGATAAACGAATTAGTAGGGGATATCGGGTTGGAACCGTCGACGGGGGTGAGCGCGTGCGCGTCCTGCTAGTCGAAGACCAGGTGGCTCTCTCGAAGGCGCTCCGCCAAGGGCTGGAGGAGGAGGGCTTTGCCGTCGACACCGCGCTCGACGGCGAAGAGGCGGACGCCAAGGCGCGCACGACGCAGTACGACGTGATCGTCCTCGACGTGATGCTGCCGAAGGTGGACGGGCTGACGCTGCTCAAGCGCTGGCGCGGCACCGGGATATCGTCCCACATCCTGATGCTGACGGCCAAGACTTCGCTCGGCGACAAGGTCGTCGGCCTCGATTCCGGCGCCGACGATTACCTCACGAAGCCCTTCGAACTCGACGAACTGCTCGCGCGGATCCGGGCGCTCGTGCGGCGGAGCCATCAGGTCAAGGATCCGATCATCAAGATCTACGACATGAACCTGGACACCGCGGCGCGGCGCGTGACGCGCGCCGGGCAGTCGATCCATCTGACGCCTCGCGAATACGCCCTGTTGGAATTCCTCGCGTTCCACCGCGGCAAGGTGGTGACGCGGACGATGATTTGGGAGCACCTGTACGACGAGTACGATGAAAACACGTCCAACGTGGTGGACGTTTATATCCGCTACCTTCGCAATAAGATCGATAAGGGATTCGAGCCGGCCTTGATCCTCACCCGATGGGGCGAGGGCTACATGCTGCGGAGCGAGGACGACCCGCCGCCGGCGAAGGAACCCAAGGACGCCAAGCGGAAGGGCTGATCGAACCGGGCCTGCCATGCGATCGACGCGTTCTCTCCTGATCGTCTACTTCCTCGCGCTCCTGGCGTTCGGGCTGGGCCTCGGCGCGGTGCTCGCCGATCGCGTCGTGGGCGAGGTGCTTGCCGAGCGCGAGAAGGCGGCCGCCGAGGCGATCGATCTCCGGTTGGCGGAACGCGTGAAGAGCGAGCGGGACAAATTCGATGGAGAATTGCTGACTCACGCCCGGTTGATCGGCCGCGTGGCGCGCACCGAATACTTCCCGCAATCCGACGCCGAAACGCGCCAGTTCCAGAAGCAGCTGATTCCGATTTACTTCGCGGGCGTCGGTCCGGCCCACGGTCTCTGGGCCGCGACTTGGCAGAGCGGCATCTACGTCCCACGCCGAGGCCCCGGCCCGGCGGCCGGCGCTCAGCCCACGCTCTATTGGTCGCTGATGCGGTCTTACTTCTCGAACCTGCAACTCAGTGAGCTGTTCCTGAAGCCGATCGATTCCGACGATCGTGAAATGGATTTCGTTCAAATCAATGGCCCATTTTCGAGCCGGGTCAGTCGATCCGAGAATCTGATCGCGGCCGGGTATTCGTTGCCTCACGACCGCCGCGCGTTCGATCAAGTGCTGGAGGATTGGATCCACACCGACGTGAACCTTCCAGCCGGGCGCACGGGGCGGCGCGTCGCGTTCAAGACGCCGCTGCCGTTGCCGGCGTTCGGTCGATTCGCCCCTACGCCCTCTCGAGGAGGTCGAACGACCGAACAGCCCGGTCCGCCGCCCCCGCCCGCCGATCCGCTCCAGCTCATTTACATCCACGTGGCGCGATCGACGGTGGAATTGGAACGGCGCGTGGCTTCGTTCCAGACCGACGCCGCCAACGACAAGATCGCGCTGGCGGACGAAACCCGCGCGACGACGCGCCGCGTCCGCGCCTTGCTGGCCACCATCGGCGTCGCCTTGTTCTTCGCGTGCCTCCTGGGGTCGTCGTGGCTGATCCGTCGGGGCCTGAAGCCGCTCAACGAGTTGTCGGACGCGGTGAGCCGCGTGTCGGAGAAGGATTTCCATCTGCCGGTGCGCCGCGAGGCGCTCAGTACCGAATTGCAGCCGATCCACGAGCGGATCGCCGCGACGCTGGATCAGTTGAAGGCGGCCTTTGAGCGAGAGAAACAGGCCGTCGCGGACATCTCGCACGAATTGCGGACACCGGTGGCTTCTCTGTTGGCGACCATCGACGTGGCGCTCCGCAAGCCCCGCACTGCCGAACAATACCACCAGACCCTCGCGGACTGCCGCGGAATCACGAAACAACTCGGGCAACTCGTCGAGAAGGTGATGACACTCGCGTACCTGGACGCCGGTCAAACGAAAGTCGCCGCGCAGACCGTAGAAGCGGTCGAAGTCGCCAGCGTCTGCGCGAATGTGATTCGTCCGCTGGCCGAGGCGCACGGCTTGACGTTTTCGATGAAGGCCGAACGGCCCGTTTCCCTCGAAACCGATCCCGATAAATTGCGGGAGGTACTTACCAATCTCCTTCACAACGCGGTCGAATACAACCGGCCCGGCGGGCGCATCGAATTGAAGGTGATCTCCGACTCGGCCGGCGTGCGCTTCGACGTCTCCGACACCGGCATCGGCATGACCTCGGCGGTCCGCGAGAAAATCTTCGAGCGATTCTACCGCGCCGATCCGTCGCGCACCGCCACCGGCGTGCACGCGGGCCTCGGACTCGCGATCGTCAAGGAATACATCGACCGGCTTGGCGGCACCATCGACGTCGAAAGCGAACCCGACGTCGGCACCACGTTTCGCGTCACCCTACCTGCGGCGTAAAGCTTCGATCGCCTCCAACCGCGCCCGCATCCGCGCTCCCGCCGCCGCGATCGAGAGCGATTCCCGCAGGTCCACCCGGGCGCGCTCCCCCTTCGCGCGCGCCTCGGCACGATTCTCGAACACGCGGCGCAGCAGCTCCGCCGCGTGATCCACGCTCGGCTCGGCCCAGACCGAACCCTTCGGATACGGATCGATGTCCTCCGCGATCTCGACGCGTCGGAAATCGACGAGGTAACTGTTCTCCGGCGTCATGAAGTCGAGGTTGCCGCTGTAGCCGGTCGCGATCACCGGCTTGCCGAGCAGCATCGACTCGGCGCACGTGAGGCCGAACCCCTCGGACCGGTGCAAGGACACGCCGCAATCGGTCGCGTCCAGGAACGCGAGCAGTTCCGCCCGCGTGAGCACGCGGTCGATCAGCACCGCGTTCGGCGTCGCGGCGATCGTCTCGCGCAGGATCGCCCATTGATCTTGGTAGTACGATTCGGGCGGCGATACCTTGATCGCCAATTCGACCGGATCACCGGGTCGGAACGCGCGGCGGAACGCTTCGATCAAGCCCAAAGGATTCTTCCTTTGCATCCGGCTATTCATGTCGAAGACGAAGCCGAAGGTCAGCTTCTCGTCCGACAGCCCGAAGTGTTTTTTGCCGAGCGGTTCGAACGGCGACAATTCGACGCCGGGATTCATCGTGAAGACCGGTTTCGCGAACGCCTTCGTCATCGCCCCGGCGATGAAGCGCGTCGGCGCCCAGATTTCGTCGACGCCCTCGGCCCGGTCGTGCCATTTCGACGGGAGGTCTTCGAGTTCCCACCACCAGATGCCGACGCGGTGCACGCCGGCGCGCGGGTGCAATCCGCTCTTGCGGTAGGCGTCCGCGATCGAGAGGTCGATGCCGGTGTTGACGATCGTGACATCGTGCAGTTCCAAGGCGTCGTAGCGATCGCGATTGCGCGGCTCGCGCAGGAAGAGCACCGGGAAATCGCGCAGTTCCGTCCGCACGCCATTGCGCGTCAGAGATTCGACCGCGCCCTTCACGGCCTGCTGGAGGCCGGACGTATAGCGAAAGAGGCCGACGACGTTCGCCGCCGGTCGGTTCGGCAGTCCATTCCTCAGATCTTCGGCGAGACCGGAGTACCAAGCCGCGTCGGCGAACTTCGCGACCTCGCGTTTCGATTTCGCCCATCGAACGACTTGATTGGGATCGCGGGGGATCTGGAATTCGGGATGTCGGACCGCGAGCAGTTTCAATTCGTCCCACGGGCGGAACTGCGCCGTCAGCGTCGCACGCCGCAGCCAACGGGCATCAAAGCCATAACGCGCCCGAATCCAGACCTTCAATTCGTCCCACCCGAAGCGCGTCAACCCGTGAAGCACGGCCGCCTGCCATTCGGGAAGCAAACGATAGGTCGCCGCGAGACCGCGACCGGGGTCTTCGTTCAATTCGACGTGGAACCAAATGGCCGCTTCCGGCGTGTGGCGGAAATCGGCGAGGCCGAAGGTGATGAGCCAACTGAGGAAATCGCCGCGATCCTTCGGCGTGAGGCCGAGCGGGCAGATCGCGCGCAGGTCCTCTCGGAACTCGAAGACGCGGCGAACGCGGGCCGCGGGGTCCGACTCGAACGCGGAGCGAATGTTCGACCGAGCCACTTGCGAGAGTCGTGGATCTTTGGAGAACGATCTGGCAAACCCGCCGGTCGCGCCGTCGGACAGGGCGGTCGGAAACCGACGCCGAAGTCTCGCATCCGTCGCCAGCGTCGCAAGTACGAACCTCATCGCGCCGTTCAGGTCCGCTTCGGCATCCTGCGGATCAACCGCGAGCGGTCGACACTCGCGCTTCGCGAGAAACGGATTGAGTGTCTTGAGGTCGTGGATGTCGAAATAATGCGGGTTCACCGCACCTAGGAATCGCTCGCGCAACCGGGCCGGAGCCCGGCGGAACTTGCCGAACAAGCCGTGAATCGAAAAGTTCGAGGCGATCTGCGGCACGTGTCGTCCCTCACGCGGCCCGGCGGGCGCGAACGGCCGGCGGGCCGGCTTCCCAACTCGCGCGGCCGACGGCCGAACGGATCGCCAATTCGTAGCGATCCAACATTTCAACCACGTCCAGATGGTTCTCGAACATCGCGCGCGATCGGCGGCCCATCTCCGTTCGCAGGCGATCATCCGACAACAGCCGATCGAGTTGGCGGGCCAAACCCGCCGCGTCGCCCGCTTCGAACCGCAGCGCGTTCCAATCCCAATTCACCTGCTCGCCGATGCCGTGGCACGGCGAGGAGACGATCGGCAGGCCGTGCATCTCGGCTTCGAGGATCGAGCGGCTGAACGTCTCCATGTGTGAAGTGCAAACGAACACGTCCGCGGCCGCGAAATGGCGCGGGGCTTCGTTGGTCTCGGAGACGAGTTCGACGACGTCATCCAAACCGCGACGCGCGACAAGATGTTTCAAATAGCCAGCGTACGGTACCGTTTCTCGCAGTCCGACGATCTCGACGACGAAGTCCCGGCGCGTTCGCGCGAGGAGAGCTGCGGCTTCCACGAGCGTGTGCTGTCCTTTGCGCTCGCAGACGGTGCCGATGGCGAGGATGCGTTTGCGTCGATCGCCGGCGACCGGTTGGCGGCGCGGCCGTTCGTCCGGGATGCCGTTGTGGATGACGCGAACATTGCCCCGGGTGTTCAGTCGCTCGAACAGTTTGGCCGTCTCGTGCGATGCGGGCACCACGCGGGTGGCGAACCGGAACGCCGCCTCGATGCGGCCGCGGATGAACGACGGAAAGAGTCGGTCGAGTACGTCCGGCGAGTAGCTTTCGTGGATGATCCAGACGTTCGGGATGCCGAGCTCGGCGGCCGCTTCGACCATCGGGAAGGTCAGGATCGTATTGGCCAGGACGGCGTCGGGGCGTTGCGAGGACAACCAGTATCGCAGCGATCGCAGGGCCGCGTCGTACTCCTTGCGTGTCCAGCGGCCGTCGACGAAACGGCGGCTCCACGGGGCGTTTGCGATCGAGACCGGCACGCCCGAGCGGGAGTAGACCGCTTCGCCCGCGCCGCCCAGCGGCGACCAGACCGCCGGCGCGATCGCGCCGCGTTCGCGCAGGCCGAGCACGATCTCGGACAGGTAGCGGGGCGCCCCTTCGGGGTTGTTCAGATTGTGCGCCGCGACCGCGAGCCGGACCGGCGACCGATCACCGGAGGCGAATCCGATCGCGATGTCGCCCGAGGGGCGGAACGGTCGCGATTCGTCGAACTGCGGGTTCGAGAACGGATCGAGGCATCGACCGTAGGCGGCGCGGAACGCCCGCAATTCCAACGGATCGTCGACGCGCGATCCATCCGAATCGACGCGAAGCGCGGCCCCGCCGACGTGGACGCACCGTTCGCCCCGCAGTCGCAGCCGCGTGCTGTACTCGACGTCGAAGAGCGTGCGGCCGAAGCGGTCGCAATCGAATCCGCCCAGTTCGTCGAACGTGGATCGCCGCGTGAGGAGGCATCCGGTTCCGACGGCGGCGACATTGCGGGTGACCTCGGCGAAGAAGTAGTAGCTGACGCCGTCCGCCGGCGTCCCGCGGCACGCGTGGTCCGGCGCGGTGCCGTCGTGCATTCCCAAGACGGTTCCGGCCGAGGCGATGGTGCCGTCGGCCGTTCGCGCCAGCCCGCCGGCCGCCCCGACGCCGGGGATCGCGAGATTCGCGACCAACCGCGAGAGCCAGCGCGGATCGCCTGGCTCGGTGCCGGCCTTCAAGAACAAGAGCAAATCTTCCGTCCGCGCGGCGGCCATCCGGTTCAGGGCTTCGGCCGGCGGGTCCGCGTCCAGCACCAGATACGGCGTCGCGTTGCGGTAATCGGTCCGTTCGGCGACGGCCCGCGCCGTGGCCGCCCCCCCTTCTCCATATACGATCACGGCCACGCTCGGCCCATCGTCCGGCCCGTCGAGTTCGAGCACCGGCAAACCCAACCGTTCGGCGAACACCGGCACGCCGAGCGTCGCCGCGAGGCCGCGGCGGGCGAGCGCCTCGGCGACCGCCTTCCGGCCGGAGCTATGCACGATCGTCTTCTGCGTCGCCCGTCCCGCCGTCGATTCCGGGTGCGCCCGCCAGTGGTACAGGATGCGCGGCACGTGCACCACGCGGTCGGTCCGCTCCGTCGCGCGGAGGAGCAGGTCGTGATCCTGCGATCCTTCGAAACCGACTCGGAACCGCCCGACCGACTCGAACAGCGACCGGCGCAGGACCGTGAAATGGTTCACGTAGTTGTAGCTCAGCAACAACTCCGGGGACCAATCCGGCTTCAACTGCGGGTCGTAGCGTCGGCCGGCCACGTCGATCTTGTCCTCGTCGCTGTAGATCAGGTCGGCGTCGGGCCGCGCTTGCAACGCGGTGGCGACTTCCAGCAGCGCGTCCGGGGCGAGGCAGTCGTCGTGGTCGAGCAGCGCGACGTATTCGCCGGTCGCCAGGTCCGCGGCCGAGTTCGTCGCGGCGCAGATGTGGCCGTTGCGGTCCCGCTTCGCGAACTTGATCCGCGGATCGTCCGGCAGCGTCGCGAACTCGGCCATCAGCTCTGGCTTCGTCGAGCCGTCGTCCGCAATGCACAGTTCCCAATTCGGATACACCTGGCCCACCACGCTCGCCACCGCTTGCCGGAACCAGATCGGCGACACGTTGTACACCGGCATCAGGACGCTGATCGTCGGCCGATGTCGCAGCGCCGCCGCACGGGCGTGCAACGCGTCCTCCACCCGTGCGTCGATCGCGGTCCGCTCGACGTACGCGTCGTGCGGCGGGCGGGGCGGATACTTCGCGTCCAACCGGCGGTTCCGCAGCTTGTGCCGTAGCGTGCGGTGCAGGCCCCAGAACCGTCCGAGCCGTGCCGCCCAGCGCGAGGGCGAAAACACTTCGCCGCTCGTCGCACTGCGGATCGCGCGACTGAAGAATCCGGACAGCCGCGCGTCCGGCGGCGCCGCGCGATCCAAAACGCTCGTCGCGGTGCCGTCGAACAGGACGATCTCGTGCGGCCCCGCCGCGACGACGCGGATGCGCTCCGCCGGCTCCCACGGAATCTGCGTCGAAAACGCGTGCCCGTCGCCCGCCGCATCCACCGCGACGGCCAACTCGGAGTCGTACCAGACGCGCACGTTCCAGCCGGTCGACGGCGCGAACCCGGAGACGCCCAGCAGCGGCAATCCCGTGTAGGGTTCGACGACGCGCTCGATGAACAGCGTGAAATCGGCTGGCCCGACGGCGTCCATGCCGGCCTCGCAAGGATCGAAAGTCCCGCGAGTTTACGGCCCGGTCCGAGTCGCCGCAACCCCAGTTCCGTAGGGGCTTTTCGCGCATCGGAACCCCGTGTGGTTCGCGCTGTCCTGCGGGGCGCCCTTGTCGCGCGTTCCCGGCAGGTAGCGCCGGCAATACTCGTCCGCGCACAGGAACGAACCGCCCCGGCGCACCCGCTCCTCGCCGTCCGTCGGGCCGGTCGGGTTGCGCTTCGGGGCGTAGCCGTAGTAGTTGCGGTCGTACCAGTCAGCGCACCATTCCCACGCGTTGCCGCTCATGTCGAACAACCCGTATCCGTTCGCCGGAAACGATTTCACCGGTGCGAGTCCCTTGAACCCGTCGCGGTCCTCGACGGTCGCGGGGAACCGGCCCTGATAAGTATTGGCGAAGTACCGCCCGTCCTTCCCCTGCGCGTCGTGGCCCCACGCGTACTGCGCCCGGTCGAGGCCGCCGCGCGCCGCGCGCTCCCACTCCGCCTCGGTCGGCAGCCGCTTCCCGGCCCACGTCGCGTACGCTACCGCATCTTCCCAGGAGATATGCACCGCGGGGTAGTGGTCCTTCCCCTCGATCGAACTGCCTTCGCCCTCCGGCTTCCGCCACGAGGCCCCCACGCTCTTCACCCACCACTCCGGCCCCGGTTCCGGTTCGTTCCGAATCCTCTTTTCCGTCCGCAGCCGGTCGCATTCCTTCGCGTCGCACTCGAAGCAGCGGAACACCGCCGAGAACGGCACGAGGTCGGCCGGATTCGCACCCGGGAAATCCTCCGCCTTCGGCTTCCGCTCCGCCGTGGTGACGTAGCCGGTCGCGTCCACGAATTTGCGGAACTGGGCGTTGGTCACTTCGGTCGCGTCCATCCAGAAGCCGTCGACCTCGACGGCGTGCGTCGGCGCGTCGTGGTCCTGGCTGGCGTCGTAGCCCATCGTGAAGGAACCGCCGGGGATCCAGACCATCCCCTCGGGCGCGGGGCCGGGCGGCGCGTTCGCGTCGACCGGCTTCGATTGCAAGTAAATGAACGCCAGCACCGCGATCGCGACCGTGCCGGCGAACGCCGGCAGCCAACGAACGTACCACGGCTTGGCGGGGGAGGCGGGAGGCATCGGAACCCTTCGGTCAGAGCGTCTTGAGGTATTCGATCAGGGCCTTGCGTTCGGCGGCGGTCAGTCCGTCGCCGTAGGTGTGGCCGCCGTTGCCGCGGCCGCGCTTCGTCGTGTCGTAGATCTTGCGGCGCTCGAACGGCGTCAGTTTTCGTGCGGCCGGTTCGACCTCGCTCACCGTCCAGCCGACGCGCTCCTTGTCGTAGTCGTCCTCGTTCGTGCGGAAGGATCGGGTGAAGACTTTGGGCCGGGATTTCGAGTCGAGCACGCCGTCGAGCGTCGGCACACTGCCGTTATGGAAATACGGAGCGGTGGCCCAGACGCCATCGAGCGGCGGCGCCTGGTAGCCGGCGGTCGCCCGGATCGGCCGCGGCGGCGTCTCCTTCGCGAACCAACTCGCCGCGTAGGCTTCGCCGAACTTCACGCCGATGTTGTCGAAGCGCGTCCGGTCGGTGCCGATCTCGTCGAGCGGGACGATCTTGTTCGGGTAGCTCGCATTCTCTCCGTAAGTCCCGTGGCACTTCACGCAGTGCGATTCAAAGATCTCCCGGCCTTGGGCCGCCAGCTTCGCGTCGATCGGGAACGGGTACTTCGGCGGTTCAAGGCTCAACAGGTACGCCTGGATGTCCCGGAAGCGCGGCTCGGCCTTCTCGAAGTCTTTCGGCAGCGTCAGCGGGTGCATCATGAACTGCATGATCGATCGCACCGAGCGCGCATCGGTCGCGCCGACGTGGTACATGGTCTTCTTCTTCTTGAGCAGCCACCACGCCGGCACGTCCTCGCAACTGTCGTCCTT
>CAYVRB010000117.1:14425-17554 GCA_964453375.1 uncultured Alcaligenaceae bacterium | reverse complement strand
CGACCCCGGCGCCGGCGCCGGCGCGATGGTGCCGGGCGTCCCCAGTCCGCCGGTCGCGCCCCCCGGCGCCGTGGCGGAGCGGCCGCTGCTGCCGTCGTTCCTGTACCTGCCCGGCGACGGCGAACAACCGGCCGGCGCGATGAAGCTGCCGTGGGACGCCGCCCGCGATTATTGCGTCGGCGAGTTCGCCCGCGACTTCGGGGCGAAGGTGCCGACGCGCCTCGTCGCCAGCGCGAAGTCCTGGCTCGGCCACGCCGGCGTCGATCGCAAGTCCGCGATCCTGCCGTTTCGAGCGCCGGAAGGCTCGCGGAAGATTTCCCCCGTCGAATCGGCGACGCGCATCCTCAAGCACCTCGCCGAGGCGTGGAACGCCTCGATGGCGAAGACGCCGGACCATCGCCTCGAACTGCAGGAGATCGTCCTCACCGTGCCGGCGTCGTTCGACGCCATGGCGCGCGATCTCACGGTCGAGGCGGCGAAGGCGGCCGGGTTCGAGCATCTCACGCTGCTCGAAGAGCCGCAGGCCGCGTTCTACTCTTGGCTCGATTCGCTCGGCGACGGTTGGCGGAAGGACGTGACGGTCGGCGACCTCGTCCTCGTCGCGGACGTCGGCGGCGGCACCACCGACTTCACGCTGATCGAAGTCGGCGAGGAGGCCGGCAACCTCGCGCTCACGCGCCTCGCCGTCGGCGACCACCTGCTGCTCGGCGGCGACAACATGGACCTCGCCCTCGCGCACACCGCCGCCGCGGCACTCGCGAAGAACGGCACGAAGCTCGACGCCAACCAGATGCTCCAACTCACGCACGGCTGCCGGGCCGCGAAGGAGTTCCTGCTCGCCGACAGCACGCGTCCGTCGGCTCCGGTCACGGTACTCGGCAAGGGCCGCTCGGTCATCGGCGGTTCGATCAAGTACGACCTGCCGCGCGCGGACGTGGAGAAGGTACTGATCGACGGCTTCTTCCCCGACTGCGCGAAGGACGCCGAACCGGCGAAGGCGCGGGTCGGGGGGTTGCAGGAACTCGGTCTGCCCTACGTCGCGGACGCCGCCGTGACGCGGCACCTCGCGAGCTTCCTCCATCGCCAGGCCGAGGCGCTCGCGAGCCGTGAGAAGCCCAAGCGAGCCGGCGGCCGTAAGGCCACGGGTGATGCGACGCTCCCGACGGCGGTCCTGTTCAACGGCGGCGTCTTCAAGTCGGATGCGCTTCGCAATCGGTTGATGCAAGTCCTCAATGGCTGGGCGAAGACCTCGAAGGCGGACGCCGCCCGCGTCCTCGCCGGCGCCAACCTGGATCAAGCCGTCGCGCGGGGGGCCGCCTATTACGGCCTCGTCCGTCGCGGCCAGGGCATCCGCATCCGCGGCGGCACCGCCCGCGCCTACTACATCGGCGTCGAGACCGCCGCTCCCGCCGTGCCCGGCCTGACGCCGCCGATCAAGGCGCTCTGCGTCGCCCCCTTCGGCATGGAGGAGGGCACCGAGGCGGACCTGCCCAAGCAGGAGTTCGGCCTCGTCGTCGGCGAGGAGGCCGAGTTCCGCTTCCTCGGCTCGACGCTCCGCCGCGACGACGCCGCCGGCACGGTGATCGACGAGTGGCAGGAGCAGATCGAGGAGTTGACGCCGATGCGCGTGACGCTCGACGGCAAGGGCCGGCAGGTGGTGCCGGTGCACCTGCACAGCAAGGTGACGGAAGTGGGCCAGTTGGAATTGTGGTGTTTGAGCCGCGACGGCAAGCAGCGCTGGAAGCTGGAGTACAACGTGCGGGAAGGGCGATAGTCAACTCAGCGGGTCGGTAGAAGCTCGAACAGTCCCGCGAGTTGCTTGCGGATCGCCTGATCATTCACGTCGGCGGATGCCGAGCGAATTTCCGCGTGGCCGGGATCGTCTTCGATCGGAACCGAGACGACCTCCAATCCCAACGCACGGATGCCTTCGACGGACGCCGTCGCGATCCGAGAGCCTGCTTCGGGTTTCCCAACTCTTGTCATCAAGTCGTCAACAGAAGTGATCGAACCAAGACTGACCGAAATGCCCGATTCGTTCCGATCCAATCTCAGCGCGAAGTTTTTGCTGGTGATGCGCGGCCCGGGCGCCTGCCACGTCGTTCCGCCGGGGATGTGTCGCAGGACGATGTCATGGTTGTCGATCATCTTGCAACTCCCGAATGCCGGCATGCACGGTAGTAATGTCCACGCTCGAATTATCTCCAAAGCGGACAGGCCGTCGGATGCTGGCCGTCTGGGGATTGGTTTTTTGTCCTAATCGATATAAAAACATGAACAATAATGACTTGCGCCGACGAATCGCGACGATGGAGTTGCCTAACTCATGGCAAATTGACGCACCTGGGAGAAAAACCCAGTCGGAATCGCGAATCTCCCGGCTCGAAACTTCTGACTCGTAATGACTTGAGTGGCCTTTTCGGTGTGCAAGAACCCTATCGAACCGTCAAAGTTGATCTCGAGTTCGTGCTCGTATGAGGCGTCGTCCCATTCGACTAAAACACCACCATCGCGACCTGGTGAGACGAAAATCGTAGGAATCGACTCGCTCCCGGGAAGCGATTCGAGTAAGCCCACGAAGTCCTTCGCCAATTCGATCGCTTCCGGGATCGGCGTGGCCGCTCCGTAGCCGTCCCAATTCTCGGGCAGCGACTTCATCGCTTCCAACTGCTCGATCGGCGTCGCCATCGGTTCGTCTCCCTCGATTGATCCCATGATACCCCATTTCGGCGCATCGTGTCGCCTTCAACCCGGCGGCTCACGCCGTTCGGCGACCGTTTTTCTCCTTCACCTTCCGCCCCGGCGCGGGTAGGCTTGGAGCATCCTTCGGAGCCGCCCCATGACCGCCGACCGCCGCCAATTCGCGAAGACCGCCCTCGGATCGCTCGTCGCCTACGGGTTCCTCGAATCGTGCTGGAGCAACAACCTCTTCGCCGAGACCGTCAAGCCGACGATCGACGCCTGGTTCAAGGACCTCCACGCGATGACGAAGGACCTCCGCGGCCGCAAGCTCACGGACCTCGAGTTCCAGAAGAAGATGGAGGAGCTGTACGCGAAGGTGAATCTCGAGGCGCTCGCCGGGCTCGTGAAGCTCGACGAGATCGAGAAGACGAAGAAGCTGCCGGACAG
>CAYVRB010000117.1:0-14415 GCA_964453375.1 uncultured Alcaligenaceae bacterium | reverse complement strand
GGACAGCGGGGCCTTGAGCGCGGGCTTCGATTTCAAGAAGATCCCCGACCTCGGCGAAGTGACGTTCGGCAAGCAGATCTTCGGCTGCAAGAAGGACCGCTCCATCGTGCCGCACGGGCACCTGAACATGTGCACGGGGTTCATCATTCTCAAGGGCGAATGGCACGGCCGGCACTACGACCGCCTGGAGACGGGCAAGGACCACTACATCGTGAAGCCGACGATCGACCGGAAGTTCAAGCCGGGCGAGTTGTCGACGATCTCGGACCACAAGGACAACATCCATTGGTTCAAGGCCGTGTCCGAGACGGCGTACATCTTTAACGTCCACGTGACCGGCTACGATCCGGACATCAAAGGGAACTCCGGCCGGCTGTACGTAGACCCCGACGGCGAGAAGTTGGCCGGCGGATTGGTGAAGGCGCCGAAGATGACCTCCGAGGCGTGCCACAAGAAGTACGGGTGAGGGGTGGGGAATTGAGCCACAGATGAACACTAAGAACACAGATTGGAGATGAGCGAATTCCGAGAACGAGTCATTGGGAATGGTCCGTCTGGGAGTCGCGGTGGATCCCGTTTTGTTCTGGCTGTCGGCGACCACGATCACGTTTTTCGTGATCCGTTCTTGTTTGCGCGATCCGAATCGTGAACTCACCCACCCCAAAATTCCCCTGTTCGTCTCGCTTTGGCTGACGGCGATTGCCTCGCTCGTTTGGGTCGTCGTCGCGATATTCGTTGCTTGGGTTCAAGAGTTGCGACAAAGTCCGCCGACCTGACCGCATCGACTTCGCACCAAAGGTGCGACCGGAAATAGCCAGGGGTGGAGCGAAGCGGAACCCCTGGTAACGAAATACGAAAACATCGCAGCCCCGAAGGGGCGACCTGAGCACCAAGGTCGCCCCTTCGGGGCTGCGACATTGTTCCGCAACGGGTCCAGGGGTTCCCTCGCTTCGCTCGGTCGTCCCTGGCTATTGCCGGTGGCCCCGTTGGGGCCGAAGACAGAGGTGGCGTCGTCGCGATCTACGTCGCCTGGATTCAGGAGTTGCGTCAGTGTCCGCCGACCTGAATGCACCGACTTCGCACCAATGGTGCGACCGGAAATCGCCAGGGGTGGAGCGAAGCGGAACCCCTGGAAACGACATACGAAAACACCGCAGCCCCGGAGGGGCGACCAGAGCGCTCAGGTCGCCCCTCCGGGGCTGCGACAATGTTCCGCAACGGTTCCAGGGGTTCCCTCGCTTCGCTCGGTCGCCCCTGGCTATTGCCGGTGGCCCCGTTGGGGCCGAAGACAGAGGTGGCGTACTCGAGAAATGAACTGATGGCCCGGTTGGGGCCGAAGACGGACGATGCATCATCGAGAAATGAACTGATGGCCCGGTTGGGCCCGAAGACAGAGGATGCGCTGTCGAGAATTGCACTCGCATCGACCATGGGAATTCAACCTTGCGTCTCGTCGTGCTCGTCAGCGGGTCCGGGACCACGCTGCAGAATCTGATCGACCGCATCGGCGACGGGCGGCTGGCGGCGGCCATCGCCGGCGTCGTGTCCAGCAAGACGGACGTGCTCGGCGTGGAACGGGCGCGGGCGGCCGGTATCCCCGTCGCAGTCGTCGAGCCGAAGCCGCGCGAGACGTTCTCGGAGCGAGTCTTCGCGGCCGTGCGGGGCTTCGAGCCGGACCTCGTCTGTCTGGCGGGGTGGTTGCACCTCGTGCGCATCCCGCCGGACTTTCATCGCAAGGTGCTGAACATCCACCCGTCGCTCCTGCCCGCGTTCGGCGGCAAGGGGATGTACGGCCGACACGTCCACGAGGCGGTCCTCGCGGCCGGCGTGCCAGTGACTGGCTGCACGGTCCACTATGCCGACGACACCTACGACACGGGGCCGATCGTGCTGCAACGCGAGGTGCCGGTGCGGCCGGGCGACACGCCGGAGTCGCTCGCGGCGCGGGTCTTCGAGGCCGAATGCGAGGCGTACCCGGCGGCGATCGAGAAGTTAAGAATTTGAACCGCAGAGAACACAGAGGACACAGAGGCAAGACAAGTAAGAAATGAATTTCAGATAAATCCTCTTCTGGTTTTCTCTGTGATCTCTGTGTCCTCTGCGGTTAATCTCTTGGTCATGTCAACCAAGTCGCATTCCCTTTTCGCGCTGTTCCTTTTCACTTCGTCACTCGCGGCTCAGCCGACGGCGGAGCAACTCGCGAAGCTCGATGTCACCGTCGCGCCCGAGGCGGAGCGGAAGGCGCTCGCGAACATGATGGCCGAGCACCTGCGCGCCCGGCAGAAGGAGGCGAACGACCGCAGCACGGCCGAGTGGAAACGAATCGCGAATCGCGAGCAGTGGGACGCGTTCGTGAAGCCGAAGCTCGCGGCGCTGCGCGATTCGCTCGGCACGTTCCCGGAGGTGAAGGCGCCGACGGTACGCATCGCGTCCACGGTCGAAGGCGACGGCTTCACCATCGACAACATCCTCTACGAGAGCCGGCCGGGGTTGTGGGTGACCGCCAACCTCTACCGGCCCGCGAAGCCGACGAATTCGATGCCGGGGATGGTGATCGTCCACGCCCACCACACGCCGAAGGAGCACGGCGAGCTCCAGGACATGGGGATGACCTGGGCACGGGCCGGGTGCCTGGTGCTGGTGCCGGACATGCTCGGCCACGGCGAGCGACGGCAGCATCCGTTCGTCGATGCGTCGAGCTATCCGAAACCGTATCGCGTCAGCCGGCAGGACTACTTCTTCCGCTACGACAACGGCATTCGCCTGCACCTTGTCGGCGAGAGCCTAATCGGCTGGATGGCGTGGGACATCGGGCGCGGCGTCGACGTGCTGCTGAAGCAGCCGGGCTGCGATCCGAAGCGACTGATCCTGCTCGGCAGCGTGGCCGGCGGCGGCGACCCGTGCGCCGTCGCGGCGGCGCTCGACGAGCGCATCGCGGCGGCGGTGCCGTTCAACTTCGGCGGCCCGCAGCCAGAGAGCCGGTATCCGCTGCCCGACGACGCCGAGACGAGCTTCAACTATCTCGGCGGCGGAAGTTGGGAATCGACGCGCAACCTGCGGCTGTCGGCACGCGATGGCTTCCTGCCGTGGGTGATCGTCGGCAGCCTCGCGAAGCGGAAGCTCGTCTACGCCCACGAGTTCAACTGGGACCGCGAGCGCGACCCGGTGTGGAAGCGATTGCAAACGATCGCCGGCTGGTACGGCACCGCCGACGGCCTCGCGTACAGCTACGGCAAGGGGTCCGTTCGCGGCAGTTCGCCGGAGGACACGCACTGCACGCACATCGGGCCGGTGCAGCGCAAGGCGATCCACGAAGCCTTCCGCAAGTGGTTCGGCATCGAGGCGACGGAGTACAAGCAGCGCGTGCCGGCGGAGAAGCTGAAGTGCTGGACGCCGGAGTTGGAGAAGGAGCTGAAGCCGAAGACGCTGGGGGAACTGGTGCTGGAGATCGGCAAGCAGCGATACGAAGCGGCGATCCAGCGACACGACGGAAAGCCGCTCGTCAACTACCGGAAAACTCTGCGCGCGGAATGGACGACGATTCTCGGCTCGACCGAAGAGCCGAAGAGTTCGGCTCGAATCATCGGAAGCGCTGCGTTCCCCGGCGGCACGATCGAACGCGCGATCCTCTCGCACGAGTCGAACATTCAAGTTCCCTTCGTCCTACTTCGCCCAGCGAAGGTGGAGAAGCCGCCGGTCGTCGTGGTGGTCGCTCAGGCCGGGAAAGCGAGGTTGTTGAAGGAGCGTGGCGAGGAGTACGCCGCGTTGCTCGCAAAGGGAATCGCCGTGTGCCTGCCGGACCTTCGCGGTACGGGCGAGACGAGCCTGGGCAGCGGCCGAGGGCGGAACAGCGCCGCGACTTCGTATTCCTCCAGCCTGCTGATGCACGGCGATCCGTTGCTGGCCGGGCAGCTCCGCGACCTGCGGGCCGTGCTGGGCTGGCTTCGCAAGCACGACGCCGTCGCTGGCAAGGCCCCGATCCTCTGGGGCGATTCACTGGCGAAGGCGAACGAGCCGAACGCGAACATCGCCATCCCGCGCGACGACGACGCGGCCCTGCCGGCTTCGAGCGAGCCGATGGGCGGCCTGCTCGCGATCCTCGGCCTGCTCTACGAGGACGACATCAAGGCGATCCATCTGCGCGGCTCGCCCATGCGGCTGAGCAGCCTCGGTCGCTCGCACCTGGTGCTGTTCCCCCACGATGCCCTCGTGCCGGGTGTCTCCCACACCGGCGACCTGCCGGAACTCCTGACGGTCCTGGCGAAGAGCAAACCGATCGCGATCGGGCACTTCGTCACCGATCGGAACGTACGGGTCGAAAAGCACCCGATACCGAACGTCGCCACCGAGCCGGATGCGGTTCCGTGGACGGCGGTCTTATTCGGGAAGAAGTGAATTCCGTTGACATTCCCGCCGTTCCCGGCCATCTTGGTAGTACCTACCCCACCGACCCCAGCCCGGGCGTCTCGACCATGTTGAACCTGACCCTCGGCCGCGCGGCCGACTGCTCCGGCCAATCCCGCCGCACGTTCCTCCAAGTCGGCGGACTCGCGACCCTCGGCCTCACGTTGCCGAACTACCTGCGGGCCGCGTCGACCACGGCGAAGGCGAAGCGCTGCATCCTCCTCTGGATGCAGGGCGGGCCGAGCCACATCGACAGCTTCGACCCGAAGCCGGACGCGCCAGCCGAGATTCGCGGCGAGTTCGGCACCGTGCCGACCACGCTGCCCGGCGTTCGCTTCGCCGATCCGCTGCCGATGCTCGCCGGGCGCACGAACCTGTTCTCGACCATCCGCGGCCACGACCCGCAGAACGGCAGCCACGGCGTCGCCGACCACATCATGATGACGGGGCACAAGTTCAACGCCTCGCTGCCGTACCCGTGTTTCGGCTCCGTCGTGGCGAAGGAACGCGGCTACGTCGACGGCATGCTCCCCTTCGTCCAGCTCGGCACGGCCATCGACCAGCGCTTCAACGGCGGCATCGCCGGCTTCATCGGCGACGAGTTCAACCCGTTCATCGTCCGCGAAGACCCGGCCGCCGCCCGCTTCGCCGTGCGCGACCTCTCCATCGCCAACGATGCCGAGCGCAAGCGGCTGGACCGCCGCTACGACATGCTCAACGACCTGGAGACGTACCAGAAGGGTGTTGAGAATTCGGCCGGCGTCGTGAAGGCGCGCGACCAGTTCTACGAGAAGGCCCACGGCATCATCACCTCGCCGGCGGCGAAGAAGGCGTTCGACATCGCGGCCGAGCCGGACAAGGTGCGCGAGCGCTACGGCAAGACGCAGTTCGGTCAGCAGTGCCTGCTCGCCCGGCGGCTGATCGAGGGCGGCGTGCAGTTCGTAACGATCGCCGACGGCGGCTGGGACACGCACACGGACAACTTCAAGAGCCTGAAGAACCGCCTGCTGCCGAAGGTGGATCGCGGCCTGTCGGCGCTGCTGGACGATCTCGCCGCGCGGGGCCTGCTGGACGAGACGCTCGTGGTCTGGTTCGGCGACTTCGGCCGCACGCCGAAGGTGAACCCGACGGCCGGCCGCGATCACTGGGCGTCCGCCGGCGTGGCGCTCCTGGCCGGCGGCGGCGTGAAGGGCGGGCAGGTGGTCGGCCAGACGAATGCGAACGCCGAGTTCGTGACCGACAATCCGGTCTACCCGCAGGACCTGGCGGCGACGATCTACCATTCGCTCGGCGTGCCGCTGCACACCTGGTACAAGACGCCGGACGGCCGTCCGATTGAGCTGGTGCCGACCGGCAAGCCGGTGAAGCAGTTGGTGGGGTAGTTCACTCCTCCGCCGGCAGCACGATCTGGCAGCAGCCCAGGTTCAGCGCGTCCTTCGGCACGCCGGCTTCCGTCATCTCCTTCAGCACGCCGTCGCAGAGCGAATAGTTCACGAACCGGCCGCTCTTCTTTCCCTCGATGAGATGGGCGTGCTTGAGCACGCTCAGGTGGTGCGACACGTTGAGCGGCGGAATCTTGAGCGCGTCGATGATCTCCGAGACGTTGTGCGATCGCTCGCTGAGCAGGCGCACGATCTTCAGGCGTTCGGGCGCGGCCAGCGCCGAGAGCAGCACGGCGCAGCGTTCGGGTTGTAGAAGGTCCTTCTTGGCCACGGGGCACCGGAGGGCGAGTCGTCGGATCGATTCAGTTTATGGCGGGGTGCGGCGGGGGAAAACGGACGAATTACCTTGTCTACTGGGCAGGTGTTATTAGATTGAACCCGTTCCCGCTTCGCGGAGCCACCCCATGACCGTCCGCCGACCCGCGTTCACGCTCATCGAACTGCTCGTCGTCATCGCCATCATCGCGATCCTCATCGGCCTGCTGCTGCCGGCCGTCCAGAAGGTGCGCGAGGCGGCGGCGCGCACCCGCTGCGCGAACCAGCTCCGGCAACTCGGCCTCGGCGTCCACAACTTCGAGAGCGCCAGCGGCTACCTCCCCTCCAGCGGCCAGGGGACGAACTACTCGACGTCCCCGCCCTCCGTCGCGTTCGAACTGCACTCGACCTTCACGCTGCTGCTGCCCTACGTGGAGCAGGACAACGTCTATCGCCAGTTCGACCTGAAGCTCGCCTACAACGCGACGGCGGCGAACCGCGCGGCCGCGCAGAACATCGTCGGCATCCTGATCTGCCCGAACAACCCCCTGCGCCAACAGCCGCGCGACGACCAGGATTACGGCTGCACCGACTACGGACCGGTCTACTACACCGACATCGACCCGATCACCGGCGACCGGAACAAGGCGACGCGCGCCGACGGCGGCCTCGCGCTCGGGCGGCGGACCGTGCTGTCGGTGACGGACGGCACGAGCAACACGGTGGCGATCGGCGAGGACGTCGGCCGGAATCCGACGATGACCATGCCGTACCCCGATCCGCTCGGCGGCCTGCGGCAGATCCATCGCTGGGCGGAACCGGATTGCGCGTTCGGCATCTCGAAGGGGATCAACAACTCCGCGACGCCCTTCGGCGGTCCGGCGACCTGCCCGTGGCCCACGAACAACTGCGGCCCGAACGAGGAGCTCTTCAGCTTTCACCCGGGCGGCGCCCACGCCGTCTTCTGCGATGGGCACATCGCCTTCCTCAAGCAAACCATCGACCCGCGCGAACTCCGCAAGCTCATCACCCGCGACGGCGGCGAAGTGAACCCCGATTATTGAACTCGACCGGCGCGGACGATCCCGTACCATCCCGGCATGACCGGCCCCGCGCTCCGCCGTTTCTTTCCCGTCGAAGTCGCGTTCTTCCTCTGCGCCTGGCTCGCCTGCGCGGCGGTCTTCCGCTCGCGCGGCTTCCACGACCCCGGCACGCTCTGGCACGTCCGCGTCGGCGAATTGATCCTCCAGAACGGGATCATGCGGACCGATCCGTTCACGTTCACCTTCGCCGGGCGAACGTGGATCCCGCAGCAGTGGGGCGGCGAAGTGCTCATGGCGCTCGCCCACCGTGTCGGCGGGTTGGACACGCTGCTGCTCGGCTTCTCGCTGCTTATCGCGGCGACGTTCGCGCTCGTCTTCCGGCGGCTCCGCGCTGGCGGCATGGGGCTGCCGCTCGCCGGAACGGTCGCCGGGTTCGCGCTTGTCGCGGCGGGGTTCCACTTCTACATCCGCCCGCACCTCGCGACGATCGCGTTCACCGCCGTCGTCGTGGCGGTGCTCGTCGCCTTCGATCGCGGGCGGATTCCGCTGAAGGCCTTGCTCTGGTTCGTGCCGTTGCACGTCGTCTGGACGAACGTACACGGCGGGATGCTCGGCGGCGTCGCCACGCTCGGCCTCGCGGCGCTCGGCTGGGGAGTTTTCTTCGTTCTGAAAAAGGACTCGCCGCCGCGGTGTTGGAAGTCCGTCGGCGCCGTGGCCGCAATTGTCGTGCTGTGCGGGCTGGCGATGTTCGTGAATCCGATCGGCCTCGAGCTTCAGCGCACCTGGTTCCGCATCGTCGGGTCCGGCGCGATGGCGAAATACGTGACGGAACACAGCCCGCTGAACCCGGCGCGCGAGGGCGACCGCGCCGTGCTCGCCTTCGCGATGCTCTACCTGTTCGTGCTGCTTTCCGTCCCGGTCCGGCGCTGGCGCGCGACGGCGCTCCTTCCCCTCGCGTGGTTCGTGCTGACGCTGACGGGCATCCGCCACGGGCCGCTCTTCGTTGTCGTTGCCGCCGTCGTCCTCGCCGACCTCTGGCCGCACTCGCGATGGCATTCCTACCTCGCCAAGACCGGCGATTCGTTGACGCGAGACCCGAACGAACCTCTTGAACCGCTTGGTTGGCGCTCGGCGGTCGTTCCGACGATGCTCGTGGCGCTCGCGCTCGCCCTGCAAGCGAACCGCGTTCCGGTTCCGCTGATCGGCCACGGCTGGGCGCGGCTCGATTCGCCCCACACCATGCCCATCGATCTCGTCGAACCGCTGCAAGCCTACGCGAATTCCGTTCCGCCCGGCACGCCCCTCTACAACGACCTGAACTACGGCGGCTTCGTGATCTACTTTGCCCCGACGCTGAAGAACTTCGCCGACGATCGCTTCGAGCTGTGCGGCGACGCCTGGCTGGACGACTACGTGAACGCCATCGAGTCCGCGCCCGAACGGATCGACGATTGGCAACGGCGCTACGGTTTCACGCGCGCGCTCGTCGCCCGAGGCGGCCGATTGAACGAATACTTGGCGAACTCGCCGCGCTGGGCCGTCGTCGCCACCGGCGCCTCGGCCGTGTTCTACCGCCTGCGCTCGGAGAATTGACCCATGCCCGGCCGACCGATCATCGGCGTTCCGCTGCAATCGTATCCTTCGGTGCCCGGCGAACGGCCGGCGCTGTGGGGCATCGGCCGCAGCTACTTCGAAGCGCTTGCGCGGCACGGCGCGGTGCCGCTGCCGATCCCGCCGCTGGCGCACGACGCGGAGGCGGTGCGCGCCTACGCCGATCGGATCGACGGACTGCTGCTCGCCGGCGGGTCGGATATCGCGCCGACGCGCTACGGCGAGCCGACGCGGGCTCAATGCGGCGCGATCGACCCGGAGCGCGATGCGGTGGAACTCGAGCTTGTGCGGCGGATGCGCGACGCCGGCAAGCCGGTCTTCGGCATCTGCCGCGGGATGCAACTGCTCAACGTCGCGTGCGGCGGCAGCCTGTACCAGGACATCCCCACGCAGGTGCCGGCGGCGCTCAAGCACGACTACACGGCGAAGCAGGGCCACGTCGACCGCAGCGATTCGCCGCACGACGTGACCGTGAAGCCCGGGACGACGCTGGCGGCCCTGCTCGGCGAGGCGTTGTTTCCGGTGAACAGCATCCACCATCAAGCGGTTAAGGAACTCGGTTCCGGTCTCGTCGCCTGCGCGTTCGCCCCCGACGGCATCGTGGAAGGGATCGAGTTGCCGGGGCACCCGTTCTTCCTCGGCGTGCAATGGCACCCGGAGGACCTGCTGGAATCGCAGCCCGCGATGAGCCGCCTCTTCGCCGCGTTCGTGGCCTCGGCGATGAGTCGAGAATGAATGGCCACGAAAAGGCACGAGAAGACACAAAAAAGAAAACCAACGATCAGTCACAAATCAATGTGACTTGCGGATGAACTCTGCTTCATTTTTCGTGCCTTCTCGTGCCTTTTTGTGGCCATTGATCCACCTCGTGATTGCGGCCCAAATCCTTCAGCGGTAGAATGATTCCGAACCCACCCGCCGGGCCGCTCTCCGCCCGGCGAACCGCCGTTCCCGTTCGTTCGGAGTCGCGTTCGATGCCGATGCTTCGCCTGTTCGCCCTTGCGATCGTGTTCGCCATGCCCAGCGTGCGCGCCGCGGACGATGCGAAGGCGGTCGAGTTCTTCGAAGCGAAGATCCGCCCCGTGCTGGTCGAGAAGTGCGTGAAGTGCCATTCGGACAAGGCCGAAGCGGCCGGGAAGCTGCGCGGCGGGTTGAAGCTCGACACGCGCGCCGGGCTGATGAAGGGCGGCGAGACCGGCGCGGCGGTCGCGGCCGGGAAGCCGAACGAGGGGACGCTGCTAAAGTCGTTGAAGTACGACGGCGAGATTCAAATGCCGCCGGACGGCAAGCTGTCGGATGCGGTCCTCGCCGATTTCGCGAAGTGGATTGCGGACGGCGCGGTCGATCCGCGCGAGGGGGCCGTCGAGAAAAAAGCGGTCGGCATCGACTTGGAAAAGGGAAAGCGGTTTTGGTCATTCCAGCCGCCGAAGGCGTCGCCAGTGCCGGCGGGGAAATCGGTTGTCGATCATTTCGTCGAGGCGAAATGGAAGGAGTTGGGCCTGTCGCCCGCGGCGCTCGCGGATCGCCGGACACTGGTCCGCCGCGCGGCGTTCGACCTGACCGGCCTGCCGCCGACGCCGGAGGAAGTCGAGGCGTTCGCCAAGGATGAATCGCCCGACGCGTGGTCGAAGCAGGTCAATCGTCTGTTGGAATCGCCCGCCTACGGCGAGCGCTGGGCGCGGCACTGGCTGGACGTGGCGCGCTACTCCGAGGACCAGGCACACACCTTCGCCGTGACGCCCAAGAAGAACGCCTATCTCTACCGCGACTGGGTGATCCAGGCCTTCAACGCCGACATGCCGTACGATCGGTTCGTGAAGCTGCAGATCGCCGGCGACCTGATGCCGGAGTCGGCGGGGGACAAGTTCACGCGGCTGGCCGGCCTCGGGCTGATGGGATTAGGCGCGGAGTACTACAAGAATACCGCCCGCGAACAGGCGATCGCGGAGGAACTGGACGATCGCGTCGACACGCTGACGCGCGGCTTCCTCGGCCTCACGGTCGCGTGCGCCCGGTGCCACGACCACAAGTTCGATCCGATCCCGACGAAGGACTACTACGCCATCGCCGGCATCTACAACGGCGCGAACCCGTCGAGCGCGGCGCTCGTGCCGGACGCGGACGTGAAGGCGTACGACGCGGCGCAGGCGAAGGTGAAGGCGGCGGAGGCGGCCGTTACTGCGTACCTCGCCGACGCCGGCAAGGCCGCGGCGAAGGCGGCCGTGGCGCTCACGGCCAAATACCTCGCCGCCGCGTGGGAAGCCCGCGCGAAGAAGGAACGGCTTTCGGAACTGGTCAAGCGCGACGGGTTGAACCGCTACTTCCTCGATCGCTGGATCAAGTTCCTCGACCCGGCCAATGCGGGCAAGGCGCCGCCGGCGTTCAAGGAGTGGTTCGCCCTGAAGCCCGACGCGGCCGCGACCGACGTGGCGACGCTCGCCGATGCGATCCAATCGAAGCTGTCGAGCATCGAACTCCCCGACGCGCCGGCGAAGGGGGCGAAGAACGGGAACAAATCCGCCGACGCGCTCGTGAAGGCGATGTTCCTGGACGCGAACGCGCCGCTGTTCGCGCCGCCCGCGGAAGTGGAGAAGCAATTCCTGACCGACGACGCGAAGCCGAAACTCGCGGAGCTTCGCCAAAGCGTGGAGACGGCGAAGCGGGCGTCGCCGTCGGCGCCGCTGACCGCGCACGTCGTCTCGGGCGGCGGGCAGACGATGAACGTGTACATTCGCGGGAACCCGGCGACGAAGGGGGAGAAGGCCCCGCGCGGGTTCCTGCAGGTGATCGCGAAGCCGACGGCGAACGAATTCACGCGGCTGGACCTCGCGAACGCCATCGGCTCGCCGGAGAACCCGCTGACGGCGCGGGTGATCGTCAACCGCGTCTGGGCGTGGCACTTCGGCCGCGGGATCGTCAACACTCCGAGCAATTTCGGCACCCTCGGCGACCGGCCCAGCCATCCCGAACTGCTCGACACGCTCGCGGTCGAGTTCATGCGGAACGGCTGGAGCCTGAAATGGCTGCACCGGCAGATCCTGAACTCGACCGCGTACCGCCTCGCGGCGGCGAAGCCCGACCCGAAGGACGCCGCGAACGTCTCTCTCGCGCGCGGTGCCCGCAAGCGCCTCGACGTGGAGGCGTGGCGCGATTCGCTGCTCTTCACGGCCGGCACGCTCGACGCCGCGCGCGGCGGGCCGACCTTCGAGTTGAAGGACCCGAACGCCAAGCGCCGCACGGTCTACGCGAAGGTGAGCCGGCACGAACTCGACGGCCTGCTCCGCCTCTTCGACTTCCCGGACGCGAACGTGACGGCCGACAAGCGCGTCAGCACCACCGTGCCGCAGCAGCAACTGTTCGCGCTCAACAGCGAGTTCGTCGCGATCCAGGCGAAGGCGTTCGCGGCGCGGATCGAGCAGCTCGGCAAGACCGACGCGGAGCGCGTCGCGGCGGCGTACCGGCTCGCGTTCCAGCGCGCCCCGGAGCCGCGCGAAGTCGAGTTGGCCGAACGCTTCCTCCGGCTTCCGCCGGCGGCGAACGATCAACTCTCCCGCTGGCAGCAATACGCCCAGGCGCTGCTCGCCAGCAACGAGTTCCTCCACGTGGACTGAGGATGGCCCGCCCCCGCCGCCCGCGCTCGCGCAGGAAGTCCGGCCCGCCGGTCGGGTTGATCGTGGGCATTCTGGTCGGCGGCCTGATCGTCGCGTTCGTGATCGGCCTGATCGCGGTCCGCCGGTTCGGCAACCCGGTGGCGGGTCTGCCGATCGTCGGCGGGGACGTCGGTCTCTTCGACGCGCCGAACCCGCGCGTGACCGAAGACAACTACCAGAAGTTCGAGTTCGGGATGCCGGAGCGCGAGGTCGAGCGCATCCTCGGCGGGCCGGGCCGAATGCCGGTCTCGCGCGATTTCGACGCGATCTTCGGCGAGCGCATCCCGGAACTGTCGCGCATGCCGTCGCAGCAGAACCGCGTCCAGTGGGAGGAGCACGGCGTGCTGGGTCGCGTGCGACTCTGGAGCGATGGCCCGCGGTACATGCTGGTGCTGTATTCGGAGATACCCAATCGCGGGAAGGTGCTGACCTCCGCGCTCTACAAGCACGACGACGGCTCCTACAACATGATGGCCGGCGGTGGGAATTGGCCGGTGCCGCCATCGCCGAAGCCGGCCGCGGAACGGAAGCCGATGGCGGAGAAGCGGATCCCGCCGCCCAAGCCGGGCGATCCGATGCCGAGCGTGACCGTCGAGCAGATGCTGGCCGACTACGAGAAGGATCGGGACGCCGCCGACGCGAAGTACCGCCATCGCAAGGTGAAGGTGAGCGGCGTCATCGACTCCGTGCTCGTGAGCATGGTGACGTTCCGCTCGACGGGCGCCCAGTTGCAGGCGCAGTTGGACGGCGTCGCCACCGGGATGATCGGCAAGAAGAAGCCGGGCGACGCGCTCGTCGTCGTCGGCCGGGTCAAGGCCGTCTTCCCGCCCACGCCGCGCACCAAGCTGCTGGTGTTGCTGGAATACTGTTCGATCGAAGAATGAGCCGTCAGCGAGGCTTCCACACCGGGCGGCCACCCTCGACGTAGAGTTCCTCCGACACGATCGACTTGGAGTTGCCTCCGTCGGGGTCCATCACTTCGATCGTTCCCTTCTTGCCCCGCGGCAGCGAGACGTACGCGAGCTTCTTCCCGTCCGGCGACCAGGCCGGATACAAGCACCAACCGCCCCCCAGCTTCGTGATCGGCTTTGGGTTCGCGCCGTCGGCGCCGACCGAATAGACCTCCAGGTTGTTGTTCTCGCCGTGGCTCCAGACGATCGTCTTGCCGTCGGGCGACCAGGCGGGGTAGGCGTTGCCGAAATTGTTGCCCTTCGGGAAGAGGCACTTCGCGTCCTTGCCGTCGGCGGTGGTGCGATAGAGGCGGAAGCCGTCGCCGTCGCGCAGGCTGACGCAGGCGAAGTGCTTGCCGTCCGGGGACCAGAACGGATCCCAGGCGTCGCCGTCGAGAACCTTGACGGCGCCGCCGTCGGCGGGCGCGACGCAGACGTTCGCGCCGCCGTTCGGGTTGCCGCGGCAGAACGCGATCGTCTTGCCGTCGGGCGACCACGCCGGCACGCGGCACTGGAGGCCGCCGGTCGTCAGCGCCTTCACGTTCCTGCCGTCGGCGTCCATCGTGTAGATGTGCATCGGCCCGCCGCCGCGATTCGAGCTGAAGGCGATCTTCGTTCCGTCGGGGGACCAGGCCGGGTAGGAGTTGTGGAACTTGTCGTTCGTGAGCGCGACGGCGTTCTTGCCGTCGTCGTCCACGAGGTACAGGCCCGCCGTGCCGGAGCGCATCGACACGATCAGCAGTTTGCGCTTGATCCCCTTCGGCACCGGGGCGGCGACGGCGGACGACGCGAACGCGACGAGCAGGACGGCGGCGAAGGCGCGGATCATGGCGGCGCTCCGAAGCGGGACGGGCGACGCCATCGAGTATACCGATCGCGGCCGTTCGACGCGAGCGATCGTACCGTATCCCGATCCACGGCGGGGCGAACGCATGGCGAAGGCGACGACGAAGACGTGCCTGGTGTTGGACGCGGCGCCGGCGGCGCGGGCCGCGGCGGTGGCGGCGGCGTTCGCCGGCGTCGCGGCGACGATGGGCCTGGCGTGGCGCGCCGTCGCGCG
>CAYVRB010000116.1:0-17571 GCA_964453375.1 uncultured Alcaligenaceae bacterium | reverse complement strand
CCATGATGCTTGCGTAGCTTCCCAAAAACCACCCAACTACAATCAATACGGCCTAACAATAATCGCCCGATCAAAAGGTGATAGTCCCCTTTTCCACGCATGGCGAACCTGAAACAACTCCTCGCTCCCGGCGGCCTGCTCGCCGAGCGGTTGCCGGGGTTCGAGGCCCGGCCGCAACAGGTCGCGATGGCGACCGCCATCGAAGCCGCGATCCAGAAGGACCGCAAACTCCTCGTCGAGGCCGGCACCGGCGTCGGCAAGTCGTTCGCCTACCTGCTCCCCGCCATCGCCGCCCTCGCGCAGGACAAGGACCTCCGCGTCGTCGTTTCCACGCACACCATCGCGCTGCAGAACCAGCTCATCGAGAAGGACATCCCGTTCCTCCAGAAAGCGCTGCCGTTCGAGTTCCGCCCCGTGCTCGTGAAGGGCCGGAGCAACTACCTGAGCCTTCGCCGGCTCCAAGTCGCGCGGCAGCGGATGGGCACGCTCTTCGCCGACCCCTCCGCCGGCGCGCAACTCGCGCAGATCGGGCAATGGTCGCGTTCCACGACCGACGGCAGCCGCGCCGACTTGCCACTCGTGCCCGCGCCGCACGTCTGGGACGCGGTGGAGTCCGATAGCGGCAACTGCCTCGGCCGCGCCTGCCCGCGCCACGGCGAGTGCTTCTACTACAAGGCGCGCAAGGCCGTCTTCGGCGCCAATCTCTTCGTCGTGAACCACGCGCTCTTCTTCAGCGACCTCGCCCTGCGACAGGTCGGCGGCGGCGTCCTGCCCGACTACTCCGCCGTGATCTTCGACGAGGCGCACACGCTGGAGGACGTGGCCGCCGACCATCTCGGCTTGCAGGTGTCGCAGGGCGGCGTCGACTACCTCTTGAACCAGATCCTCACGCAAAAAGGGAACCGCGGCGTCCTCGCCGCCCACGGCGACGCGGCGAGCTTCGTCCAGATCGAGAACGCGCGGCTGGCGGCCGAACGCTTCTTCGCCACCGTCCACGACTGGACGCGGCTCCAGGGGAAATCGAACGGCCGCGTGCGCACCGCCGGCATCGTGCCCGACATCCTCTCGGAGGAGCTGGACAAGCTCGCGGCGATCCTGAACGCGATCGCCGCGAAGCTCTCGGCCGAGGAGGAGAAGATCGAACTGACGAGCAAGGCGACGCGATTGATCTCGACGGCGCAGACGGTGCGGGAATGGCTCGGCCAGACGGCGAAGGGGCACGTCTACTGGATCGACCAGAAGACCTCGATGGGCCGCACGCGCGTCGCGCTGACGAGCGCGCCGATCGAAGTCGGCGCGGAGCTGAAGAAGCGACTCTTCGACAAGGTGCCGAGCGTCGTGCTCACGAGCGCTACGCTCAGCGCCGGCGGCCGGGACGGTTTCGCGCACGTCCAGAAGCGGCTCGGCTGCGACGGCGCGCAATCGCTCCAACTCGGCAGCCCATTCGACTACAAGAGTCTCGTCCAGTTGCATCTCTTCCGCGACTCGATGCCCGATCCGGCCGGCCGGAGCGCCGAGTACGAGGAACAAGTGATCGCGAAGTTGCCGGCTTACCTCGAGAAGACCGAGGGCCGGGCGTTCGTATTGTTCACGAGTTATTCCTTCTTGACGCGCGCCGCCGAGCGGCTGCGGCCGTGGATGGCGAAGCACCGGTATACGCTCTTCTGCCAGGGCGAGGGGCTGGCGGCGGCGAAGATGCTGGAACAGTTCCGAAGCACGCCGCGGGCGGTGCTCTTCGGCGTGGACAGCTTCTGGCAGGGGGTGGACGTGCGCGGCGAGGCGCTCTCGAACGTGGTCATCACGAAGCTGCCGTTCGCCGTGCCGGACCGGCCGTTGACGGAGGCGCGGCTGGAGGCGATCCAGGCGGAGGGCCGCAATCCGTTCATGGAGTATCAGGTGCCGCAGGCGGCGATCAAACTGAAGCAGGGCTTCGGCCGGCTCGTGCGCACCGCGACCGACCGGGGCATCGTGGTGCTCTTCGACCCGCGCGTCCTGACGAAGCCCTACGGAAGGCAATTCCTCGACGCGCTGCCGGAGTGCGAGCGCTACGTGGACGGGGAAGCGTGAACGGTCCTGATTTTCTTGCTTTCCGCCGGCGATTCTGGTAGTTTTGGATCAACCCGCCGAAGCCTCGCCTCCCCGCCGTCGTGATCCGGTTCCTGATAATCCTGGCGATCGCCGTACCGTTCGCGCCCCGCGCGGCCGCGGAGCCGTTGCATTTCGAGAACGACATCGCCCCGCTGCTGTCCCGGCACAATTGCAATTCCTCCGGCTGCCACGGCAAGGCCGAGGGCCAAGGCGGGTTCAAGCTCTCCGTCTTCGGGTTCGATCCGGCGGCCGATTACGCCAGCCTCGTGAAGGAGGGGCGCGGCCGGCGCGTGCTGGCGACCGCGGCCGACGAAAGCCTCTTGCTTCGCAAGGCCACGGGCCGCGCGCCCCACGGCGGCGGAACACGGCTCAAGGTCGACGGCAAGGACTACCGCACCCTGCGAGACTGGATCGCCGCCGGCACGCCCGTCGGCGACCCGAACGCGCCGCGCGTCGTCGGCATCCGTGTCGAACCGGTCGAGTTGGTGATGACGCCGCGCGATACCCGTTCGATGAAGGTGATCGCGAAGCGGTCCGACGGCCGCGAGTCGGATGTCACCGACCACGCGAAGTTCCAGACGAACCACGACGCCGTCGCGACCGCGACCGCCGACGGCCGGATCGAAACGCACGACGTGCCCGGCGAAGCGGCCGCGATGGCGTCGTATCGCGGGCACGTGGCGGTGTGCAACGTGCTCGTACCAAGGCCAGGACCCAAGGTTGGGCACGCCGCGCCGCGGTTCAATGCGATCGACGAGCATGTGGATCGCAAGCTCGCGAAGCTGAACGTCGCGCCGTCGGACGTGTGCGACGACGCGACGTTCTTCCGCCGCGTCCATCTCGACTTGATCGGCCTGCTGCCGGACCCGGACGCGACGCGGTCGTTCCTGGACGATGCCGACACGGACAAGCGCGCGAAGGCGGTGGACGCGTTGCTCGCGCGGCCGGATTTCGCCGACCTGATGGCGCTGCGCTGGGCGGACCTTCTCCGAGTGGATCGCCGGGCGCTCGGCCACCAACGGGCCTACGCCTACCATCGCTGGATCCGCGATTCCTTCCTGCAAAACAAGCCGTTCGACGAATTCGCACGGGAGCTAGTGTCTGCCGAGGGGCCGCTGGCGGATATACCGGCGGCGAACTTCTACAAGGTCGTGACGAAGCCGGGCGAGGCGGCGAGCGCGGTGTCGCAGGTGTTCCTCGGCGTCCGCATCGCCTGCGCGGAGTGCCACCACCACCCGACCGACCGCTGGACGCAGGCCGACTACGCGGGGATGCTGGCGTTCTTCGCCCCCGTGGCCGTGCGGAGCGACGCCATCGTGGCGGCCGGCGATCCGATCGCGAAGCATCCGCGTACGGGTGAGCCGGTGTTCGCCCACGCGCTCGGTACGATCATGCCGTCGGCGAATCCGCCCGGCGATCGGCGCGCCGTGCTCGCGAGTTGGATGACCGATCCGGTGAACCCGTACTTCGCCCGGAATTTCGCGAATCGCATCTGGGCGATCCTCTTCGGCCGCGGCATCGTCGATCCGGTCGACGACGTGCGCGCCACGAACCCGCCGAGCCATCCCGAACTGCTCGATCTGCTGGCGAAGCATGCCGTGGAGACGAAGTACGACACGCGGGCGATGGTGCGGTTCCTCTGCGCGTCGCGGGCGTATCAGAGTTCGTCGAAGCCGAACGCGAGCAACGAGAAGGACGAGCGGAACTTCTCGCGGGCGCTCCTTCGACGACCGAGCGCCGAGGTCCTCCTCGACATGATCGGTCAGGCGACCGGCGTGCCGGACCGGTTCGCCGGGCTGCCCGCCGGCACGCGCGCGGTGCAGGTGTGGGACAGCGAGACGAAGCAGCCGTTCCTGCGGCTGTTCGCCCGACCGATGCGCGCCACCGCCTGCGAGTGCGAGCGGAACGTCGAACCGAGTTCCACGCAGGTGCTGCACCTGCTGAATTCGCCCGATTTCCAACGACGGCTCTCGCATCCCGACGGCGTCGTGGCGAAGCTCCTTCGCGCCGAAGTCGAAGACGCCAAGCTCACCGAGCGATTGTTCCTCGCGTACTTCTCGCGCCGCCCGACGGCCGAGGAAACGACCAAGGTCGTCGAGTTCTTCCGGTCGAAGTCCGAACGCCGGAAGGCCGCCGAAGATCTGGCGTGGGTCATGCTGAACGCGCTGGAATTCACGTTCAACCATTGAGGGCCGCCATGCCGCGCTCCCGATTCTGCGATGGCCTCTCGCGCCGCGATTGCGTGCGCCTCGGCGCGGCCGCGATGTTCGGTCTGCCGTTCACGGCGCGCAACCTCCTCGCCGCCGGCGCGAGGAAGGATGTCTCGCTGATCTACGTCTTCCTCCACGGCGGCCTCAGCACCATCGACACGTTCGACCTGAAGCCCGACGCCCCCGCCGAGTTCCGCGGGGACTTCCGACCGATCGCCACGAAACGGCCGGGCCTGCAAGTCTGCGAACACCTGCCGAAGGTGTCGAAGGAGGTGGACAAGTTCTCGCTCGTCCGCTCCTTCACGCACCACAACTCGGACCACGGCCCCGCCGACCACTACATGCTCACCGGCTACTTTCCCTCGGCCGGGTTCAACGGCGGCCTCTCGCCGAACAACCACAAGCCCGCGTTCGGCGCGATCGTGTCCAAGAAGCTCGGCCCGCGCGGCTCCGTGCCGCCGTACGTCTGCCTGCCGAAGATGCACCCGAGCGCCGGCTCCGCCTACCTCGGGGCCGCTCACGCGCCGTTCGTCATCGACGGCGACCCGAGCGCGGCGAACTTCTCCGTGCCCGACCTCGCCCCGCCCCCCGTCGTCGCGGCGGATCGCCTGGACGACCGGCGCAAGCTGCTCGACACGGTGGACCGGTTCCAGAAGTCGGCCGAGAGCCGCGCGAACCGCGCCGCCGGCGCCGTCGAGACGTTTCGCGGCAAGGCGTTCGACCTGATGACCTCCGCGGACGCGAAGAAGGCGTTCGACATCGCCGCCGAACCGGAGAAGCTGCGCGACGCCTACGGCCGGCATTCGCTGGGCCAGTCGTGCCTCCTCGCGCGGCGGCTCGTCGAGGCCGGCGTCCGATGCGTCACCGTCGACCACAGCAACTGGGACACGCACGACGGCAATTTCAAGACGCTGAAGGATTCGTTGCTGCCGCAGTTCGACTCGGCGATCGCGACGCTGTTCCGCGACCTCGCCGATCGCGGGCTGCTGGAGAGCACGCTCGTGGTCGTGACCGGCGAGTTCGGCCGCACGCCGCGCATCAACAAGAACGCCGGCCGCGACCACTGGGGGCCGGGTTTCACCGTCCTCCTCGGCGGTGGCGGCCTCAAGAACGGCGTGACCGTCGGCGCGACGAACGCCCGCGCCGAACGCCCCGTCGACGCGCCCTACGGCCCCGAAGACCTCGCCGCCACGTTGATGGGCCAGCTCGGCATCGATCCGCAATCCGAATTCCACACGCCCGAAGGCCGCCCGATCATGGTCGTCAACAACGGCAAGCCGATCCGCGAACTGCTCTGAGGCCCGCCGATGCCGCGTTTCCCGTTCGCCGCGCTCGCGCTCCTCGCGATGGCGTCCGTCGCCGGCGCCGTGCCGCCGGTGCTGTCCTACGTCTTCCCCGCCGGCGGCCGGCGCGGCGAGACCGTCCAACTCCGCGTCGGCGGCCTCTTCCTCCACGATCGCAGCCAACTCGAAATCGACGGCCTGAAGTTCTCCGCTTCATTGAAACCGATGCCGCGCCTCTGGTTCGAGGGGCCGATCCTGCCGCTGCCCGAATCGCAGCAGTCCGAGGATTATCCGGTCGACCGCGCGGCGAGCCTGGCGATTCCGAAGGACGCGCCGCGCGGCCCGCACCGCGCCCGCGTCTGGACGTCGCAGGGGGCGGGCGCCGGGCCGGCGTTCGTCGTCGGCGATCTGCCGGAGGTCGTCGAGGCGGAGATCGACGGCGATCCGATCGCCGTGCCGGTGACGCTGCCCGTGACCGCGAACGGCCGCGTTTTCCCCCGTGAGGACATCGACCTCTGGTCCTTCGCCGCGAAGAAGGGCGAATCGATCACGGCGTTCGCCGTCGTTTCGGAGATCCGCTCGTCCGTCGTGCCGCTGCTCGAAATCGTCGACGACAAGGGTCGTGTCGTCGCGGAACAGTCTCCCCGATCCGGTTTGGGCCAGGACGCGACCGTGCGATTCACCGCGCCGGTCGATGGCCGCTACGCCGTGCGCGTCCGCGATGCGAAGAACGCCGGCGGTCCGGCGCACGTCTACCGCCTCACGATCACCACCGGCCCGGTCGTCGATCGCGTCTTTCCGCTCGGCGGGCGCCGGGGTTCGCGCGTTCGCCTGGAGGCGTCGGGCCAGGGGCTGCCGGCGAACGGGTTCGACATCGCCATCCCCGCCGACGCGCCGGCGACGTGGCACTCGAATATCGCGAGCGCGAACCCCGTCGCGCTCGACGTGGACGACGCGCCGGAATTCCTCGACCCAACGATGGCCGTGACCGTGCCCGCGACGCTCAACGGCCGCCTCGCGAAGTCGGACGGGGCGGACGAGTGGCGATTCGCCTTGAAAAAAGGCGGAATCTACGAATTCGTCGTTTTCGCGCGCTCCCTCGGCTCGCCGTTGTGCGCGACTGTCGCGATCGAAGACGCGTCCGGCAAGATCGTGGCGCGCGGCGAGTCGGCCGACCCGGCGACCGACCCGAAAGTGCTGTTCACCGCACCGAACGACGGGACTTATCTCGTGCGAGTCGGCGAACGGTTCCGCCGCCGCGCCGGGCCGGACTTCACTTATCGCTTGAAGGTTCGGGACGCCAAGACGCCCTCGCCGGACGTGCGATTGACCGTCGCGAACGATCTCGCGATCGTGCCCCGCGGCGGGACGGCGAAACTAAAATTGGCGGTCGAACGGATCGGCGGATTCGTCGGCCCGATTGAACTGGCGGCCGATGGATGGCCGGCGGGACTTTCGATGGCGAAGACTACGATCGGCGAGAAGCAGAACACGGTCGATCTCGTGATCTCGGCGACGGCGGACGCCAAGATCGTTCCGGCGCAGGTCGCCATCGTCGGGCGCTCGAAGCTCGGTTCGCACCGGGTCTCGTTCAACGGCGCCGATCGGCTCTTCGCGATCCCCGCCGTGCCCACGCCCTTCAAGTTCACCGGCGACTACACGATGGGCAACGCCCCGCGCGGCCAGCCCTACGCGCGCAAGTACAAGATCGAACGCAACGGCTACGACGGACCGATCACGATCGCGCTCGCCGACCGCCAAATCCGGCACCTGCAGGGCGCCGACGGCGATCCGCTGCCCCTGAATCCGGACGCGACCGAGTTCCTCTACGCCGCCCGGCTGCCGGCGTGGATCGAAACCGGCCGCACCTGCCGCGTCACGCTCATGGCGGTCGGGCGCGTCCGCGACGCCGACGGGACCGAGCACGCGGTCGCCTACACGTCGACGGAGCAGAACCACCAGATGATCGTCGTGCCCGAACCGGGCCGGCTGGACGTGGAGCTCGGCGACGATGTCGTGGTCGCCGCGCCGGGGCGGACGCTGCGCGTGCCGTTCCGCGTCGTGCGGGCGAAGGGCTTGGCCGGAGCCGCGAAGGTCGAACTCGTATTGCCGGCGCACTGGCGCGGCGTGACGGCCGCCGCGATCGATTTGCCCGCCGACCGGGAGCACGGCGAACTCGCCGTCCAATTCGCGGCCGGCGAACCCGGCCCGTTCAACCGCCCCGCGACGCTGCGCGCGACCGTCGCCGACGCGGTCGCCGAAGCGAAGCTCGAGATCCTGCCGCCTCGCTGACGCGGTCGACGATTTGCCCTTTCTTCCCGTCGGCGGATCGCATACACTTCGCGGACGGACGACCCACCGCTCGGGACGGAATCCCATGGCCGCGACGACTTCCAACGATCTCACCCGCCAGCAACTCGAGGAGCTGGATTCGCTCTTGCAGCGGATGCTGGCGGCGCCGGCCCCGACGCCGGAGCCGCGCCGGGCGCCCCCGGCCGTGCCGCCGGTGGTCGAAAGCTGGCGCATCGACCGCGCGGACCTGCCGATGCCGCGCTTGCAGCTCGAACCGCCCGTGGCGCCCGCGCCCGCCCCGACCGTCGCGTTCGTGCCGGCGGAGCCGCCAATCGCACCGGTCGCGCCGGAGCCGTCGTTGCCCGAGGCGCTCGAGGACGTGTTCGCCGCCGTGCCGGTGACGCCGTCGCAGCCGTTCCAGCCGCCGCCCGCGCCGGAGCCGGTGCCGGAACCGATCGCGCTGCGCGCCGCCGAGCCGGTGTCGAACGGGATGGACACCGAATACGCGATGCGACCGGTGGTCGAAGCTTCGGGCGTTCCGCTCTGGATGCGGCCGGTGCAGGCCGTGAATTGGATCGCCGAGGAAACGCTCGTGGCGCTCGGCGGCGAATCGCTGACGCGCCCGGCCGCGAAGTGGGCGCTCGGCCTCGCCGGGGTCGCAATGCTCGGCGTCGCCGTCGCGTGGATCGCGAACGGCGGGCGCATCGCCGCGTCGTTCCGCTGATTCACTTCGCGCGGAAACCGATCACCTGCGCGTCGCCGGGGTGGACCCGGACGCGCACCGCGTCGTCCTTCAATTCCAGCGGTTTCGCCGCCGTCCATTCCGTGGCGGACTTCGCGGGCGACTTGGATCGAACGATGAGGTCCACGAATTGTCGTCGGTCGACGCTCGCCACGCCCGATTGCGTCTTGTCGACGCCGCGGTTGTTCATGAGCAGCACGAGCGGGCCGTCGGCGGTCGCGTTCACCTGAAACAAGACCTCGCCGTTCGGCCGGTCGCCGTTGGCGAGGCGCACGTCGACGGGGAGCAGTCCGTCGGTCAGGCCGTTCACGAGCCAGGGCAGGGCGGGGTGGGCGCGTTCGTCGTGCCCGATCATGCCGGGAACGAGCGAGACGATCACGGCCCCGTCGCCGACGGCGTTGCGCGTCAGGAGGGGCGAATCGTCGGAGGCCTTCGCCAGCACGTTCGCGGTGCCGGTCGTCGCGGACTCGCACTCGAAAGGAACGCAGGCGCGGGCCGCGCCGTCGCCCGGTTTCCACGCGTCGTGAACCTTGCGTGCGCCGGTCAGTTTCAATCCGAGCATCGCCTCGGGGAGCTTGCCGAGCGCCGCGTCGGCGGTCACGACGAGCGTGCCACCCCGGCGGACGTACGCCTCCAGCGTCTTCGGCCAAATGCCGTCGAGTTTCGCGTCGCCGGCGACGATCAGCACGGGATATCGGAAGATCGCGTGCGCCTTGTTCGGCCGGTCCACGAGCACGTCGAAGATGTTCCCGTAGCGGCCGTTCGGCAGGCTCTGAACGTCCGGCGCGGCCGGTTGCCCCTCCGCGACGCCGGCGGGATGCCAGAGCACGTTGAAGAGTTCACGTAGCTCGCGGTCGGCGGCGTTCTCGGCGAAGTGGTGCAGCATCTTGCAGGAATAGTTCACGCGCTCGTAGCCGTGGCCGGCGGAGAGCAGGATGCCGACCGGCGCGATCGGTTCGCCGCGGTCCGGCAATCGGCTTGCGAACGCCTGGAACTCCTCGGTCGCGCGGCCGAAGGGCGAGAGCTGGATCGGGTGCGTGCCCGGGCCGGGCAGCATCCACTGGTTGCCGAGGCCTTGCTCCCAGAAGGTCGCGGCCGCGCCGGAGAGGTGGTTCAGGTAGTACATCTTGCGGTACCAGCCGACGCTGACGCCGTCCGTGATGGCGTATTTGCTGTGGAACCAGCCGGGGGCGCCGCGCGGGACGACGGGGTTCTGCGTGAAGTAGTTGCAGGCGTCGCCGAAGTTCCCGCTGGCGTAGTTGATCCACGCGCCGGCGTATTGTCGGGCCGCGCCGCGCTCGAAGGCGATCCGCATCGGCGCGTGCGCGTTCGTGGCGTCCAGTTCGTAGCCGACGACCTTCGCCCCCGATTCGTGGTAGGCGTGCGCGAGCGCGATCGAATCGACGGAGAGACAGGAAATACCCTTGGCCCAATGCTCCTCCGGCACCGGCGTCTGGTAGAACTTCGTCCACGCCGCCGCCTGCTGCTTCCTCAGGTCCGCCATCATTGCGTTCAGGTGCTCTCGCCGCGTCGGCGCCAACGGCTTCGCCGGCATTCCGATGCCGGAGGTCGCGAGCGCCTCGCCGTGGATGTAGCCGAGGAACTGGTCTTTGAGCGGCCCCGTCAGCGCTTGATACGTCGCGGGGCCGGTCTTGTCCGTGTACGTCGGACTCGCGTAGTTCGTCATGATGTAGAACGGCGTCTTCGATTTCTCCAGCCACGTCCGCAGCGGCGTGCCGGGCGAGAGGTCGGGCGACGTGCCGAGGTACAACCCCGGCACGAGGCCCGGCCACGACAGGATCGGCAGGTCCTTCCGGCCGGCGAACTGCTTCTGAAATTGAGAGCGGATGTCCGTCGGCGTCGATTGGTGGAAGAAGACGTCGTACTTCGTCAGTCCGTCAACCTTCAATTTCTCCCACGTCTTCGCGTCGGCCTCGATGCCGGCCCACATCGTGTAGTCGCGCCCGGCGAGCGCGGGGCGCGTCCAGTCCATCGCGATCCCCTTCGCGCTCCCGCGCCAGGCCGCGCCGTCCTTGGGCATCAGTGAAAAGGAATCGAGATACGCGAACGGCGGCTTCTCGCGGCCGTTCGGGACGAAGTTCATGTCGTCCGTCAGAAGGATCGCATCAACCTGCCGCCAGCCTTCGCCGGGCTTGTCGATGTTCAGTTCCAGCCGCGCCGCGCCGGCCGCCAGCTCGCCGTCGACGGACGCCCAACCGAACGAGAAACCCCAATAGAGCTGGTACTCGTCGTTCTCCGGCACGGTCGGCTTCGCGCCGAACTCGCCGCCGAGGACCGCCTTGCCGTTCTGCTTCACCGCGATCGTGAACGGTTCGCTCTTCCGCCGGTGGTCGACATACCGCACCCACGCCCGGTATTTCCCGGCGCGCGGCACGACGATGTCTCGCCCACAAATCGCTTTCGTTTCGCCCGCGGCCGCGCCCATCGAGTTCCATTCGCTCTCGCCGCCCTGCGTCCACTCGGCCGAGATGCCCGGCCCCGCGACGCCCCATTTGCCCGTCGGCTTCGCCTCGCCGGTCCAATACGCGAACGATCCCTCGACGCCGTCGAACCATTCCGGCTCGTACCAGAGATGCACCGGAGGCTTGTCGGCGGCGAGGGCGGGAGTGGCCAGGAGTAACAGAATCGCAAGGGATCGCATCATGGCGGTCGGTTCCGGAGGAAAGACAGCATGGCCACAAAGAGGCACGAAAAGACACGAAAAGTAAAGGCATTTACCGAATTACTTTTCGTGTCTTTTGGTGCCTCTTTGTGGCAATCAATGCTTGGGCTGCGCCAACTGCTCGAACGTGTCGTTCTGGAGGCCGTACTTTCGCCAGTCGGCGAAGTCGAAGTGCCACCATTCGGCTTCGTACACGGTGAACGACTCGGCCTCCATCGCCCGGCGGAGCCGATCGCGGTGCCAGCGCTGGCGCGACGTGCCGCCGACGTAGTCGGGATAGGCGCGGTCGGAAAACTCGTCGTAGCCGCTGACGACCTCGATGACCTTGCCGGTCTTGAGGTCGTAGAGGCCCAGGTCGACGGCGCAGCCGCGGTTGTGCCGCGATCCCTTCGACGGATCGGCGACGAAATCGTGGAACTTCTCCGGCGTCGCGTCCCAAAACATCTTCGTCACGTACCAGGGCCGATAGGCGTCGTAGACCCAGAGGCCCAGCCCCTCGGCGGCGAGCGACTTGTGGACGCGCCCGAGCGCCTCGGCGGCCGGCTTCTGCATGAACGCCTTCGCCGACGTGTAGACCGGCGCGCCGAGGAAGTTGTCGTCGGTGGCGTAGCGGATGTCGAACATGATCGTCGGGTCGATCGTCGCGAGGTCGACGAGGTCCGATTGGCGAAACACGCCCCGTTCGACCGGCGGCTTCGCGGCGAGCACGGCCGTGCGGATCTCGGGGAGCGGTTTCACGGGCGTGATGCGGAACGTTTCGCCGTTTTCACCGTCGACCTTGCGGCGGTTGAACAACACGCTCGCGGCCTCGACCTTTGTCGCGCGCCCCGACTTGTCGCGCGAAAAGACGAGCTTTTCGCCGTGGTACAGGCCGAAGTCGGGGAAGGCGAAGACGTTCTCGGATTCCTCCGTCAGCGGGTAGAGGAAGACCCACTCGATGAGGGCGTTCAGTTGGCCGTCGCGTTCGAGGATGAAGAGGGTGTTGTGGTCCCAGCCGTATTCGCCGATGAGGCCGAGCCACTTCGCCGGCGGCGCGGCCGGCGCGGGAGCGGGCGGTTGCTTGGTAAAGACGCGGTCGCCGAACTTGAGGCCGCCGTCGACGCGCTCGAGAACAGGTCCCCAGTTCATCGCGTCGTCGCCGCGGAGTTTTGCGCCGTCGGCCTTCAACTCGATGCGCATCCCGCCGCGGCCCGGCGTGAGGATCGCCTTGCCGAACAGCTCGTGAATCTCCAGTGTCCGATCCCCGGCGGCATATCGCCCGACGAGCGCCTTCGCGTCCTTCGGCTCCAGCGGCTTCGTCTCGGCGAGTTCCGGCAGCGGCTTCCCGGTCTTCGCCGCGAGCAACAGGCGCAGGGCGTCGTCGGCGATGCGCGACGTGACGGCGTTCGTCACGTCGCGCGAGGAGACGACCACGACGCCGAGCTTCTCGGACGGCAGTGCGGCCAGTTCGGTCGAGAAGCCGTAGATCGCGCCGCCGTGGCCGATGCGCTTCCGGCCGTCGAGCTGGCCGAGCGCGAAGCCGATGCCGAAGCCCTCCTTCGCGTCGGCCGGCGCGAACTGCGGCTTGAACATCGCCGCGAGCGTTTCGGGCTTCAACAGTTGGCCGTTCGCGGTCTTGCCGTCGGCGAAGAGGCACGAGAGAAACTTCGAGAGGTCGGTGACGGTCGAGTACATGCAGCCGGCCGGGGCCATGCCGAGTTCGAACGTGGGGGCCGGGAACTCGCGGCCGTGATAGGTCCACATCGTCGCGGCCGCCAGGTTCTTCTTCACGAAGTCGCGGTCCGGCGAGAACGAACTCGATGTCATGCCGAGCGGGCCAAGCACGGTCTTTTCGACGGACTTCGTGAATTCCTCGCCGCGCACCTTCTGCACGGCGAGGCCGACGGCGGCGATGGCGGCATTCGAGTACTTGATCTTCTCGCCCGGCGGATAGACGAGCGGAATGCCGTTCACGCTGGCGACGGTCGCTTCGAGCGTGGGGCCGTCCGGGTCGAAGTAGTTGCCGACGGGCGATTCGCGGATGAGGCCGGAACGGTGCGACATCAGCATCCGCAGCGTGATCGGCTTCTGCTCCGGTTTCACCGCCGGCTTGAAATCAGGCAGGTAGTTCGTCACCGGTGCGTCGAGGTCGATCTTGCCCTCCTCGACGAGCTGCATGATCGCGACGTCGGTGAAGAGCTTCGACACGGAACCGACGCGGTAGATCGTCTGGTCGGTGGCCGGCAATTTCCCGTCGCGGTCCTGCTTGCCGAAGCCCTTCGACCAGACGACGCGCTGGTCGTCCACGAGCGCGATCGACATCGCGGGAATCTTCTTGTCACGTGCCTCGCGATCGACCAGCGTGCTCAGCTTCGCAACGGCGTCGGCGTACTTGTCAGGAACCTGCGCCGAAGCGCGCGGAACGAACAGCAGCGCGAGCAAGAGCAGTGCGCGGGACATGTCGGTTTCCTGAAGGGAATCAAGCGATCAATTGCTTCACGACCTTGCCGGCCACGTCCGTCAGACGGAAATCGCGGCCCTGGAAGCGGTACGTCAGCTTCTTGTGGTCGAGGCCGAACTGGTGCAACACCGTCGCGTGCAAGTCGTTGATGTGGACCGGATTCTCGACCACGTTCCAGCCAAGCTCGTCGGTCTTGCCGAACACCGTGCCGCCCTTGATGCCGCCGCCGGCCATCCAGACGGTGAAGCAGAACGGGTGGTGGTCGCGGCCGGTGACGTTCGGGTTGCCGTTGCGGTTCTCACCGAGGGGCGTGCGGCCGAACTCGCTGAGCCAGAGGACCATCGTGCTGTCAAGCAGGCCGCGATGCTTGAGGTCCTTGAGCAGCGCCGCGACGGGTTGGTCGGCCATGAGGCAGTTGTGCTTCAGCTCGGCGTCGAGGTTCGAGTGGTGGTCCCAGCTCGCGTGGAAGAGCGAGACGAAGCGCACGCCGCGCTCGACGAGGCGCCGGGCGAGCAGGCAGTTCGTCGCGAACTGGCGGAACTGGCCCTTGCCGCCGCCGCGGCTCGCCTTTATCTCCGGCTCTTCGCGGTCGATGCCGTACTCGTCGAGCGTCTTCTTGTCCTCCTTCGAGAGGTCGATGAGTTCCGGCGCGGCCGACTGCATCTTGTACGCGAGTTCGTAGGCGGCGATGCGGCTCTCGATCTCCGGGTCGCCAATCGTCGCGTGGCGGATGCCGTTGAGATCGCGCACGGCCTCGATGGTCTTCGCTTGCATCGCGTCCGAAAGGCCGGCGGGGTTCGAGAGGTTCAGCACCGGGTCGCCGGTGTTGCGGAAGAGCGTGCCGGCGTAGCTGGAGGGGAGGAAACCGCTGCCCCAGTTCGAGGTGCCGCCGGAGGTGCCGCGACCGGCGGAGAGGACGACGTACCCGGGCAGGTTCTTGGCGACGCTGCCGAGGCCGTAGTTGAACCAGCTTCCCATGCTCGGCCGGCCGAACATGGTGCTGCCGGTGTTCATCAGGAGTTGGCCGGGATGGTGGTTGAACGCCTCGGTGTGCATCGAACGCACGAATGCCATGTCGTCCACGCACGTCGAGAGGTGCGGGAGGAGATCGGAGAGATCCATGCCGCACTGGCCGTGCTTTTTGAAGGTGCGCGGGCAGCCGAGGATCGTGGCCGTGTCCTTCTGGAGGAAGGCGAAGCGGACGTTCTTCGTGAACGATTCGGGCAGCTTCTGCTTGTGGAGTTCGTTGAGCTTCGGCTTCGGGTCGAAGAGGTCGATCTGCGAGGGGGCGCCTTCGAGGTAGATGCAGATGCAGTTCTTGGCCCTCGGCGCGAAGTGCGGAGCCTTCGGTTCGTCGGCCGTCAGCCGGCCGTCCTGCGCGAGCAACGACGCGAGCGCGACGAGGCCGACGCCGTTGGCGGACGTGGCGAGGAAATCGCGGCGGGACCGGGCGAGCGGCGGAAGCATGGCGGAGTCCATGTCAGGAGGCGAGGCCGCGGTCGGCGAGGTACTGCTTGAGCCAGGCGCGGAATTGGCGGCCCATGGCGCCGTAACCTTCATCCAACCCGACCTTCACGAACGGCAACAGTTCCGCAATATCGAAATTTGGGATGAAGAGCGAACTCGTATCAGGCTCGATGTATTGTCCATTTTCACCCAGAACGAGGACGTGCATCGTCCAGTTGTCCCAGCGCCAGATTTCAGGAACGCCGAGTTTCGCGTAAATTGGAAGGCGCTTCACGGAACGATTGGAGACATCGATTTCAATCACGAAATCCGGCGGCGGGTCGCGTTCGAGATCGACGGTCGTCAGGCCGAGTATTCGATCGACGTTCTCCACGTAGTAGCACTCGTCGGGCTCGAGGCCTTTGGCCATCGCCTCGCGTTTGTAAGTAGTCGAACCGCACGGGGCGATTTCGATCTCAAGCTCTTCCGTGAGGATGTCGAGTAATCGAGACAGGAACTTTTTGACCCGTTCATGTTCCAGGGATAGTGTCATGATTTCCAGAGTCCCCCGGTCGTAGGTCATCTGAAGGTTCGGCCGGTCCCGCAGCGCTTCGCCCATCATCTCGTAGGATTTCCAATCGACGTCGTTCAAAACGATCGTCGGGTTGACGATCGCGCTGAACATCGAGTGCTTGATCGGTTCCAAAGTGGCGGTCGACATTCGAATCACTCCCTCGTCACGAACTCATCCAGATTCATTATCGCACGGCAGACGCCGACCCACGCGGTGGCGTCCTCGGGCGAAACGCCCTCGACCTTGAAGTTCGCCAACTTCGGGTCGGCTTTCGCCAGCGTCCGCAATTCGGCGAACAGCTTCAACACCGCCGATTGCTCGCGTTCCGTCCAGGTTCGCCCGAGCGCCAGCCGGAAGGCGTGGCCGCCAATCGCGTCGCCCTTCTTCTCCGTCAGAACGCGCTTCGCAAGGGCCTGGGCCGCTTCGACGAAGACGACGTCGTTCAGCACGGTGAGCGCCTGCAGGGCCGTATTCGACCGTTCGCGGCGGACGGTGCAGACGTTGGAGTCGGGCTCGTCGAACGTCATCAGCATCGGGTACGGACTGGTGCGCTGGAACCAGATGTAGAGGCCGCGCTTGTAGCGGTCCGGCCCCTTGGATTCGGTCCAGCGGGCGCTGTTGGCGTACGTCAATTCCGAGATGCCCGGCGGCTGGGGCGGGCGGATCGACGGGCCGCCGACCGTGCGATTCAGCAAGCCACTCGCGGTGAGGGCGCCGTCGCGCACGATCTCGGATTCGAGACGGAGTCGCGATTGCCGCGCAAGCAAGATGTTCAGCGGATCGCGTTCGAGAAGATCCTTGCGAACGGCCGACGATTGACGGTAGGTCGCGGACAGTACGATCGACTTGTGCAACTTCTTGAGCGACCAGCCGCAGTCGTCTCGAAAGTGTACGGCCAGCCAATCAAGCAGTTCGGGATGGCTTGGCTTCTGCCCCTGCGTGCCGAAGTCCTCCGGCGTCGCCACGAGGCCCCGGCCGAAGAACTTGCCCCAGGCCCAGTTCGCGACAACTCGCGATGTGAGTGGATTGTCCTTCGACACAAGCCAGTTCGCGAGGTCCAATCGGTTCGCCGATTCCTTCGCCTTCGGCAGCGCGCCGGGGGTGCCGGGCTTCACTTCGACGCCCTTGCGGAGGAAGTCGCCGCGGATCAGCACGTTCGTCGTGCGCGGCTTGCCGAGTGCCAGCGTCGACACCTTCGACACGCTCGCCTGTTTCTTCTCGAACGACGCCAGCGCCGTCTCGCGTTTCACCAGTTCGGAGGCCGAGAGGTTCTTCTCCTTCGCCTCCTCGACGGCCGCCTTCAGCTTCGCGCGCTCGGCCTGCGTCACCTTCGTCCCTTCGACGACCTTTTCCAACTCGCCCGGCAGCGGCGAGTCGAGATCGACCTCGCGATCCGAGTTGAAGTACGCGAAGAGCTGATAGTATTCGCGCTGGCTGATCGGGTCGTACTTGTGGTCGTGGCACTGGCAACAGCCGACCGTGAGGCCGAGCCACGCGGTGCCGGTCGTGTTCACGCGGTCGACGACGGCGGCGACGCGGAACTCCTCCTGGTCGGCGCCGCCCTCCTTGTTCGTCAGCGTGTTCCGGTGGAAGCCGGTCGCGGTCTTCTGTTCGAGGGTCGCGTTCGGCAGCAGGTCGCCGGCCAGTTGTTCCCGCGAGAACTGGTCGAACGGCAGGTCCTTGTTCAACGCCCCGCTGACCCATTCGCGATACCGCCAGGCGAACGGTCGGCCGGTGTCCTTCTCGTAACCGTCGCTGTCGGCGTAGCGGGCGATGTCCAGCCAGTGCCGGCCCCAGCGCTCGCCATAGTGCG
>CAYVRB010000115.1:0-17881 GCA_964453375.1 uncultured Alcaligenaceae bacterium | reverse complement strand
CGAGTATTCGACCCTGCGCGCCATGGGCATCCCCCGTTGGCGCCTGCAACTGTCGGTCCTCGAACAATCGTTCTGGGTCGGCCTCTTCGGCATCCTGATCGCGATCCCGGTGTCGCTCCTGCTCGCGCAGGCCGCCGGCAGCCTCGGCACGCAGGTCCGCCTGCACCCGATCGTCATCTCGGTCGCCGTCGTCGTCACCATGCTCATGGCGATCGCCTCCGGCCTCGCCGCCCTGCGGTCGTTCCAGAACGTCGACCCCGCGCACAACCTCCGTTAGCGGAGCACCCGATGGCTTCCGAATCCCGGTTCACCGGCGCCGCCGTCTGGCTCGGCGTCTTCCTCCTCGTCGGGGCCATCGCCGTGCCCGCCTGGCTGCTGACGCGCGAGAAGCCCAAGCCCACCGACACCATCGCGCTCGCCGACCTCGACGTCGTATGCAACGGCCGCGTCGATTTCGACGGCACCGTCATCTCGCTCGAACCGCTCCAGGCCGGCCGGCTCGTCGAACTGAACGTGCGCGAGGGCGCCTCGGTGAAGGCCGGCGACCCGATCCTGCGCATCGACGACGCGCCGTACCAGGGCCTCGTGCGCGAGGCGTCCGCCGGATTGAAGGCCGTGAACGCCGAGATCGACGCCGCCGACGTGCGCGCCAAGCAGCACCCGGACCAGATCGCCCTCCAGGAGAAGAAGCTCGCGGCGACGAAGGCCGAACTGACGGCGCTCGAGAAACAACTGGACCAGCTCCGCGACAAGGCGAAGCTGACGTCGAACGTGACGGCGGCCGACGTGGACGCCTTCGCCGCCAAGGTGCAGGCGGCGAAGCTGTTCGGCGAGGCGGACCAACTCCAGCTCGATCAACTGAAGAAGCTCGACCCGAACCTGGAACTAAAGGCCCTGGCGGCCAAGAAGGAGGCGGCCCAGGCCGCGCTCGATCGGGCGAACAAGGCCGTCGCCGATTGCCGGCTGACGGCGCCGATCGACGGATCGATCCTGCGGATCAACACCGGCGTCGGCGCGGCGCTCGCGCCGGGGATGCCGTTGCCGACCATTCTCTTCTCGCCGACGTCGCAGATCATCGTCCGCGCCGAGGTGGATCAGGCCGCGATGGGTCGCGTGATGGCCGGAATGAAGGCGACGATCCGCGACGACGCCCGGCCCGATTCCCCGACCTGGACCGGCCGGGTGCGCTCCGTCGCCGGCTGGGTGGCGCAGAAGCGCTCGATCCTGCTGGAGCCGGGCGAGATGAACGACGTGCGCACGACGGAGGCGATCATCGAACTCGATCCGTCGAAGGAGCTGCTCCGCATCGGCCAGCGGATGATCATCCGTATCCAACAATAATGGACAAATCAGCTCGGTTCGTCGATCCTATTCTTCCGATATTGATCGTTTAATCTGTACCCATTGGTCCCAGGCTTTTTGACGATGAATTCAAGTTTTGACAACTTGTTGAATACCCTGCGGATTTTGCGATAAAAACTGTCGAACTGCTCAATGTTCTCATCGGTTCGCTTCTCATACCACAACGAATAACTAGCCTGCTTTGCGCTAGCCATATGCAATTTATTGTAGTTGTGATATCTGTAAATAATCCCCAGCACTCTTTTTGGCAACTCATCGAGGGAATCGAACCAATATCCAAACAACTCTCTTAGAGCGTCAATGTAATCTGTATCCATGAGCACTCTATCTGCAACATAAATTGGGTAATTTGGCAAGCTAGCCGAATGCTTCACAAGTAGACCCGCTTGCTCCAGGTCATGAATAGCACCGTAGTGGTTATTGTCAGGAGTAAGTAGTATCGTGTATTCCAGACGCCGATTGGCCCATTCCGACTTGATGAAATATGCTAAAACCAGCCTCTGCTCTTCGTTCAGCTTTCGACCCTTCATTTTCCGCCCCAAGTATCCATCATAAGCATCAAATAGCCTTCCCATCCTCTCGTCTACGAGCCTGCCTGTGCAAATAAATAGGCAAACCTCCTCCATCTTCAGCTTGTAGTACGGAAGGTCGATTTGATTTTGCAAGCACATGTTCACCAATGTTGCCATTCCAATTCCTCGCCCCTCCCACTTTCGGTAAACCCTGAGTACGTCGGCAAGTTTTGGATTTCGCGGCTTAGCTTCCGGGATGATGCGACGAATCGGAAGAGACCCAGATGAGTCATCTACGAGAAGCGTTTTGCGAAACGTGCCCGGGTTGCAAATCGAGATGTGCCTACCGGGGCTAATCGCGAGGATCACCTGTCGATCAATCTTGTAGTCCCTGTGAGCCAGGGCGTTATTCACTGTTTCGCGCAATAGTGCGCTCGGATATTGCGGCTGGCTTATTCCGCCCTCCCGGGCGCTTACGCCAACCTGAATATTGCGAAGCAGGTATGCTATTCCTTGTTCCATTAATTGCAAAATATTATCTACGAAATCTTGCTTGTCCTGTAGCAGTGCCGACGACTCAATGGCCTCGTGGCCGTCCGGCAAGTCAACGTACCCATGAACGTGGGCGCGAAAACCGAGATGGTCCCCTGGGTGCTGTGCGCAAACAAGTGCGCCTAGTATTGTCACGCTTCCACGGCGGAGAAAGCACTTGCGCTCCAAGAATGGCCTGGCTTGTGCAATATCCGACTTCATCGTTTCCACTAAGACAGGCTGGTTAAGTTGATAAATATAATGATTGATCTTTGTCAAATCGAGGCTAGACTCGGACAGGCCGTGAATCTCATGGAGTTCACGATTATTGATTGCTTCTCGCTTGAGCTCCTCTTGCGATTCGATTTCTGTTTGGGTTATTTTATGATCACCAGTTAGCACTCGTTTGTATGCTACGCCATCGAAAAATGCATATTTTCGATCTGCCACTAATTCATCTACATAAATAATGGCGACTCTGCCATCCTGGAATTCCTTAAGCTGTATCTTTCGAAAGCAATCCGTAAGCTGCAATGGGTTGCCGTCAATGTCGCGAAATGCGTTTTGAAGATTTGCAATTTGAGACTCCGCGTGCTCCTTCCAGCCGGTGAATACGTATCTTTTTACTCCGGCTACCAATTCTTCTTTCACGCCAAGCAATAGAATCCCGCCACGCGTGTTTAGGAATGCATTGACACTCTTGTACCGCTCTTTCCAATCGCCACCATTCGGGGGGACCGGCTTTATCTCTAGGCCATCAGTTTCTAAATCGACAAACTTGCCTTTAGTAATCAATTCGGCCAACTGTGCGAGGATTTGGTCAACGTAGTCCATTGTCTGCTCGCTTTCAGATTCCTGTTGCCCAATTATAGCCGAACAATTATCGAGTGTCGATTGCCGCCTTCCGCGCCGCGATCTCTTCGGCGAAGAGCTTGCGGACCTTCTTCTTCGCGAAGATGTCGAAGATCCACGGGAAGAACCGCGTCACGAACACCAGCATCTTCCCTTGCAGCGTCAGCGTGATCTCGCTCTTCCCCTTCCGCATCGCCTCGAGCGTCGCGATGGCGACTTCCTCGCTCGTCATGCCGCGCTTGTGGTCGAGCGACACCTTCGCCTTCGCCTCCAGCATGTTCTTCGAGAAGTTCGTCTGCGTCAGGCCGGGGGTCACGACGAGCACGTCGACGCCGTCCTTCGCCAGTTCGGCGCGGATCGCTTCGCTCCAGCCGGCGAGGGCGAACTTGCTGCTCGAATAGAGCGACCGGGCCGGGTAGGCGCGCCGGGCGACGACCGACGAGATGTTCACGATCTGCGGCGTTGTCCCTTGTTTCAAGACCGGAAGGAACAGCCGCGTCAGTTCGCAGACGGCGAAATAGTTCGTCTCGAAGATGTCGCGGAGGATCTGCGGCTCGGAGTCCATGAAGTGCCCGGTGGCGCCGATGCCGGCGTTGTTGACGAGCACGTCGAGGCCGCCGAACTGCTTCGTTGCCGCGTCGAGCATCGCCTGGCGGTCGGCGGGCTTGGTGATGTCGGAGGCGATCGTCTCGATCGTGCCTCCGGCCGCGCGGATTTCCGCCGCGAGCTCGTTCAGCAGGTCGCCCGACCGCGCCGACGCCAGCACGCGGCAGCCGCGCTTCGCCGCCTCGACCGCGATCGCGCGGCCGATCCCCTGCGAAGCCCCCGTCACGAGCAGCCGCAAGCCTTTCAAGTCCCGTCGCGCCATCGATTCGATCCTCCGAGTCCCCTTTTTTTATCGGAATCGCCGGCCGTCCACTACCGTAACCGGAGGTTGGCGGCGCGAACGGCGGCGCGTCGTAGGGTTCGTTCCAGTTGTGACGGGTGGGGCGCGATGTCTCGGATCGTGGAATTCCGCAACGCGACCGTCGTATTCCCGGACCGGTCGGAGCGCGTCGAGCGGTTCCAAATCCACGGTTCGCGGATCGCGGAGCGGCTCCTTCCGAAACCGGATGAGGTCCGCGACCTCGACGGTTGCCTGGTGCTGCCGGGGTTCGTGGACCTGCACGTCCACGGCGGCGGCGGAGCCGACTTCATGGATTTGACGCCGGAGGCGTTCCGCACCGTCTGTCGGACTCACGCCAAACACGGTACGACCTCATTGACGCCGACGAGCACCGTCGCGAACGAGGCCGACACGGCGAGGTTCCTCGAACTGTGTCGGTCGTTTCGAAACGATTCGACGGGCGGCGCGCGGATCGTCGGGGCGCACCACTACGGACCCTACTTCTCGCCCGAGGCGCGAGGTTGTCATCCCACGACGGGGTTCCAAACTCCTTCCGCGGGCCACGTCGACGCGTTCGCCGGCTTCGACGATGCGTTCCCGCTGACGGTGACGATCGCACCCGAGCTTGCCCATGCGGAAGAGTTGTCGCGCGCCTGCCGCGAACGGGGGATTCGCGTCAACATCGGCCACAGCTTCGCGACGATGGAGCAGGTCGAAGCCGCCATCGGCTGGGGCGCCCGGCACGTCGATCATCTCTTCTGCGCCATGTCGGACCGCGCCCGATTGCGGCAGAAGCAGACGTACCCGATGCGCGCCGGCGTAATGGAGGCGACGCTCTACCGCGACGAGCTGACGACGGAAGTGATCGCCGACGGGAAGCACCTGAACGACGCCTTGCTGCGAATCGCCTGGAAATTCAAGGGGCCGGACAAGCTCGCGCTCGTGACCGATTCGATGCGCGCCGTGGACTTGCCGGACGGCGAATACTGGTTCGGCCCCGAAGGGCGCGGCGAGCGGATCCGCAAGCGCGACGGCGTCGGCGTCACGCTCGACGGCACGGCGCTCGCCTCCGGCGTCATGGGACTCGACCATTGCGTGCGAACGATGCTGAAGGCGACCGGCGCGCCGCTGCACGAAATCGTGCGCTGCGCGAGCCTGACGCCGGCCCGCATCCTCGGCCTCGACCGCGAACTCGGCAGCCTCGAACCCGGCAAGCGCGCCGACCTGCTCGTGACGGATGCCGAACTGAACATCCGCGAAATCTGGATCGGGGGCGACCCCGTCGAGGTCGCATGAATCTCGATACCTTCGAGCAACTCCTGTCGCCGCCCGGCCAGCGGATGCTCGCCCTCGCGGTCGAATTAGCGCCGACCGACAAGACCTTCCTGCCGGCCTACGAACGGGTGCGCAAGCTCGGCTCGAACGAGGTCGCGAAAGCGGCCGTCGAACAAGCGATCCTGCGCGCGAAGGCGCGGGCGAAGTTCCCGGACGCGGATCGGATGTACTTCACGCGCGAGGCGCTGGAGCAATCGTCGTCGTTCGCGGTCGCATCGCATCGCGCGAAGCGATACCGGGATTTCGGAATCGTCGCCGACCTGTGCTGCGGCATCGGCGGCGACTCGATGGCGTTGTCGTCATTCGTCCCGAACGTCGTCCCGGTCGAACGCGATCCCCTGATTGCGCGGATGGTGGCCCTGAACGTGCCGAAGGCGCGCGTCCACCTCGGCGACGCGCTTGCGGTTCCGCTCGATTCGATCGATGCGTACTTCTGCGATCCGGCCCGCCGGGCGGACGGAAAACGGTTCCTCTCCGTTGCCGACTACCTTCCACCGCCGCGCGCGATCCGCGATCGCTGGCTAACCTTGCCCGGCGCGTTCAAGCTCGCCCCGGCCGTGCCCCTCGAAGAGTTGATCGAATTCGAGGGCGAGGCCGAATTCCTATCGCTCGACGGGGAATTGAAAGAGTGCGTCTTCTGGCTGAACGGATTGCGGACGACTCGATTGCGCGCCACGGCGCTGCCGTCCGGCCTGTCGATCGCGGCCGACGAACCGGACGAACCGCCGCCGGTCGGCCCGGTCGCGCGGTACGTCTACGATCCCGATCCGTCGCTGACGCGGTCCGGGCTACTCTCCAACTTCGCCCATTCTCTCGGAGCGAGCCTCATCGACGACTCCATCGCGTTCCTCACTTCGGACACGCTCCACGAATCGCCGTTCGCGACGACTTACGAAGTCGAGGAGACGCTGCCCTTCCACGCGAAGCGCGTCGGCGAATGGCTGAAGTCCCACAGCGTCGGTCGCGTGACCTTCGTCAAGCGCGGCTCGTCGTCGAATGTGGACGACCTGACGAAGCAATGGAAGCTCAGAGGAGATGTGCACCGCGAGTTGTTGCTCACCCGCGGCGCCGGCCAGCCCGTCGCCATCGTCGCAAGAAGAATCAAACCGCTCCCCATATAGCTGCCGGCTTGCCGGCAGAGCGCCTTGGCTCGACGGAGGCGCACTGCCGGCAAGCCGGCAGCTATATGAAATCCATCCCCCGACGCCGCTTGAATGGGACATACAACAATTTCTCTCCCCCTTCGAGGATCGGACCGTGGCGCTCGTGGTGCAGAAGTTCGGCGGCTCCAGTGTCAAGAACGCGGCCCGCGTCATGGAGGCGGCCCGCAAGGCGATCCGCGCCAAGCACGACGGCCACCAGGTCATGGTCGTCGTCTCCGCGCAGGGCAGCACCACGGACGACCTCATCGCCAAGGCGCACGAAATCTCCACGACGCCCTCGGCCCGCGAGATGGACATGCTCCTGGCCACCGGCGAGCAGATCAGCATCGCCCTCGCGGCCATGGCGATCCAGGAACTCGGCGAGAAGGCGATCAGCCTCACCGGCCCGCAGATCGGCATCGTGACGGACAGCACGCACCGCAAGGCGCGGATCAAGAAGATCGACACCTCGCGCCTGTCGCAGGCGCTCGAATCGGGGCACATCGTCGTCCTCGCCGGCTTCCAGGGGACGGACGAACTGGACGACATCACGACGCTCGGCCGGGGCGGGTCGGATACGACCGCCGTCGCCGTCGCCGCCGCGATGAAGCAGGCCGGGTACGACGTGCAATGCGAAATCTTCACCGACGTCGATGGCGTCTACACCACCGACCCGCGCATCGTGCCCGACGCCCGCAAGATGGACGCGATCAGCTACGACGAGATGCTCGAGATGGCGAGCATGGGCGCCGGCGTCATGCACTCGCGCAGCATCGAGTTCGCCAAGAAGTTCGACGTGCCGCTGATGGTCCGCAATGCCCAGTCGGACGCCGTCGGCACCTGGATCGTGCCCGAAGCCGATTGGATGGCGGAGATTCCCGTCTGCGGCGTCGCGCTCGCCTACGACGAGGCCCGGCTTTCGCTCGAAGGCGTGCCGGACCGGCCCGGCGTCAGCCACCAAATCTTCTCGGCGCTCGCTTCGGCGAACATCGCCGTGGACATGATCGCGCAGTCCGTCGGCTCCGGCGGCAAGGCGACCATCGGCTTCACCGTGCTGAACACCGACCGCGAGAAGACGATCAAGACGCTCCAGCCGATCGTCGCCTCGCTCGGGGCCGCGCTGCGCGAGATGGGGAAGGTCAGCAAAGTGTCGGTCGTCGGCGCCGGGATGCGCGCCGTCAGCGGCGTGGCGGAGCGGATGTTCCGCGCGCTCGCGGCCGAGAAGGTGAACCTGAAGATGATCACCACCGGCGACATCAAGATCAGCGTGCTGATCGAAGAGGAGGAACTCGGCGAGGAGGTCGTGAAGGATTCCGGCGGCGAACCAATCAAGAAGGCGCACCTGGAAGCTCGGAAAGCGGTGCGCGGCCGGCAGGCGCTGCGCGCGGTTCACGCGGCGTTCGGGCTGGCGCAGCCGCGGAAGGGGGCCGGCAAGGACGTCGGCGATTTCCTCCGTCGCACGGTCCCGCTCGTGCCGCCGACCGCCGACAACCGCGCGTCCGCCGTCGCTCGACTCGAAGGGATGGAGGACATCCTCGTCAGCGGCGTGCACCTGAACAACGACCAGAGCCGCATCACGATCACGAATCTGCCGGACACGCCGGGGAACTGCGCGACGGTGTTCACGGCGATCGCCGAGGCGGGCATCCTCGTGGACATGATCGTGCAGAACATGACCGGCCCGGACCGGGCGGAGCTGTCGTTCACGGTGCCGCGGAGCGATCTGGCGCCGGCGCTGAAGCTCGCGAACGCCGTGGTGAAGTCGATCGATCCGGCGTGCCAGGCGGTCGGCGACGCCGCGATCGCGGTGCTCTACGTGCTGGGCGTGGGGATGCGGACGCACACGGGCGTCGCGAAGACGATGTTCGGGGCGCTGGCGGCGCGCGGCATCAACATCGCGATGATTAATACGAGCGAGGTCTGCCTCGGCGTCGTGGTCGATCCGGCGCGCGGCGCCGAGGCGCTCGCGTGCCTGAAGGCCGCCTTCGAAATCACTTCATGACCGGCACGGGCATCGGCACCGGTTGCACGGCGCCCGGCACCGGCGGCTGCGCCTTCGGCTGTTCGATCGGCACGCCGGCGGGCAGTCCGGCCGCGGCGGGTTGCACCTCCGGCGCGGCGGGCGGCGGCGGCGCCTGGCGGAAGTTCGTCATGTCGTGTCGGCGGATCACCAGCCCGGCGCCGTTCGTGCCCGGCCCCATGGTGTAGACGCCGAATTTGCCCGTCGTCGTCTCGGCGATGTAGAGCGCCGATTGGCCCTGCGTGATGTAGCCGGTGGTCATGAGGAAGTGGACGTCTTGCCGCGGCTCGACGCTGAACTCGGTGGCGAGATCCACTTCGGCGAAGCCGACGATCTTGCCGACCTGCTTGTCGATGACGGTGCCGAGCAGGCGGCCGGATTTGTAGTCGAGCAGCCAGACGCCGTCGGTCTGGATGCGCGGGTTGATGGAGACGGCGCCGGTGACCATGACGTAGTCCTGGTAGCGGTCGCCGGCGGCGGCGCGGACCTCGCGCGGTTGGCCGTTCGTCAGGAGCAGCGCGGCCGCCCCGACGGCGGCGCCGCACGCGATCCCCGCGAAGAAATTCGTCCGCGCCATGGCTCGTCCTCCCCGTGCGCCCGATCGGTGGCGAGTCGCGGAGATAGCCGCGCCGCGCGCCGCTGTCCAGTCGATTTTCGCCGCCTCGCCGGGGCGACCCCGTAAACTGGAGAGGACACGCATTTCGCGAAGGATTTCGACATGAACGCACGGTGGACGCACGCGGCCTCGATCCTGGCGCTCGCGCTCGGCGCGACGGCCTGTACGTATCAACCGGCGCCGGCCGACGCGCCGCCCGCCGCGCGAACGATCCAAACCGACGCCGCGCCGGGCCAGGTCCAGGAACTGCTCTTCTGCTTCTGGAACGTCGAGAATCTCTTCGACGACAAGAACGACAAGCGGAACAGCATCGACGAACAGTACGACAACCCGTTCGCCGACAACAAGGCGCTGCGGGACCTCAAACTCGATCGGATCGCGACGGCGATCCTGAAGATGAACGACGGGAAGGGGCCGGACATCCTCGCGTGCTGCGAGCTGGAGAGCGTGCGCTCTCTGGAACTGCTGCAAGGGGCGCTGAACGCGCGCATCGACGACCCGAAGAAAAAGTACGCGTCGCTCGCCATGCGGAACCTGGACGGCGGACGGCACATCGCGCCCGGCGTGCTCAGCCGCCTGCCGCTCTCGCAGCAGCGCACGCGCATGCTCGGCGGGCGCTCGCCGCTGCGCATCCTTGAAACTCACCTGTATGTGAACAACCACGACCTCTGCATCGTCGCGTCGCACTGGACCTCGAAGCTCAAGCAGGCCGACGGCAGCGACGGCGAATCGGGCCGCTTCAAGTACGCCACGACGATCTACGACGCCTTCAAGGAGATCGCGGACAAGAACCCGGAGACGGACTTCCTTCTGTGCGGCGACTTCAACGACACGCCGGACGCCCGCACGCTGACGCACGACCTCGGCTCGATCGCCGACATCAAGAAAGTGAAGGCCGGCGGCGAGTATCCGGCCCTGCTGAACCTGATGGCCGGCAAGACGGCCGACAAGTTCGGCACGATCTTCTACAACGGCAAGCCGTACATCTACGACCACATCTGCGTTTCGCGCGGCCTGCTGGACGACGCCGGCTGGTCCGCCGATCCCGACTCGATCCGCACGCACACCGAAGGCCTGATGCGCGCCGGCGCCACGCGCCGCGAACCGTGGCGCTTCGGCGACCCCGACCGCGACGTGAAGGATTCCGAGCGCGGCTACAGCGACCACTTCCCGGTGTCGGTGAAGCTGAAGGTGCGGCCGGCGACGCCGGCGAAGAAGCAATGAGCGCCGGATCGGCCCGCACGACCGGCACAATCGGAAAGGTTCGTAGCGACTGTACGACGCGCGGCCACGACGAACTGGCGCGATCCGCCGCCCGCCCCTTGCTCGCCCGCGCGTTGCCGGTTAACCTTGCGGAATAGCGATCCCATCGGGTTCAGGCGGGGGTACGGCATGTCTGCACGACGGTTCACGCGGCGCGCGTTCGCGGGGTTCGCCGCGACGGCGCTGGCCTCGGCGTTCGGCCCCACCGCCGCCGCGCAGGCGCCCAAGGCCGGCGACCCCTTCCGCCTCGTCGAACCCGCCCCGGCCCCCGGCGACAAGCCCGGCAATTGGACGCTCCACCTGCGCTACGCCCCGCCCCGCATCCTCACCGTCGACGTGCCCGGCAAGGGCAAGGTCACGGCCTGGTACATGGTCTACCGCATCTACAACACCACGCAGAACCCGCAGGCCGTCACGTCGCTCAAGTTCGAACTCGTGACCAAGGACCTCCTCACGACGCACCTCGACGAACCGCAGCCCGCGGTCTTCAAGGCGATCGCCGAGAAGGAGGACCCCGACAAGAACATGGAGCTGAAGACGACCGTCCAGATCACGCAGAACCCGATCCCGGTGACGAAGCCCGATTCGTTCCCGCGCTACGTCTCCGGCCTCGCGGTCTGGACCGACGTGCCGCTGCGGGCGAAGACGACGAACAAGTTCAGCGTGTACGTCAGCGGCCTCTCGGACGGCCTCGTCGCCGAGAAGCAGGCGGACGGCTCGAAGCTCATCAAGGTGAAGACGCTGCAACTCGATTTCCAGAAGCCGACGGACGACGTCAGCCCCGGCATCGACGACATCAAGCGCGAGAACAACGGCGGCCTCGGCGGCGAACGGTGGATCTACCGGCCGGTCGAGATGAAGAAGCCGACGGTCGCCGCCGCGCCGAAACAGTAAACGTCACGGGTTCGGCGCCGCGCGCTGCACCGTGCGCACGAACGCGAGCACCACGGCGACCAGCAACAGCAGGCCCATGAGCCATTCGGGGTTCGCCCGCAGCCATCGCTCGGCGTCGCGCAGCGTGGCGCCCCATTTCCGCTTCGGTTTCGTCGCCTTCAATTCGCTTCGCAGTCCGCGATAACACGCCCGCAGCCGCGCCGTCGTCCGCGCCCAATCGGTGGCGAGTTCCTGCCGTTGGCCGCGCAGCAACTCCCGGAAGATCGGCAGCGCGAGCGGATTCCGCACGAGCGCCAGCACGAGTTGGCCGTGCTCGCCGAACCATGCGAGGTCGCCGTCGACGGCCACGCTGCGCCGACACTCGCGCACGGAGTCGACGAACCCGAACACCGCCGACGGCGTCGCGAGCGGTTCCGACGGCGCGGCGAAGTACGGCTGCAGCCGCTCCCAGTTCCCGAGGAGCCGCCGCAGCGCCACCAACTCCGCGTAGCCCTTCCGCCGTTCCTCCGGCCGATAGATCGTCCCCGGCGGCACCGGCTCCGCCTCCGGCACGCTCACCGGCGGCTCCGCGGGCGCCGCCGGCTTCGGCGCGGGCTTCGGCTTCGCCTTGGGCGCGCGGGGCTTGCGAGGCTTCCGCGCCACCCGGTCCGCCATCTTCGGCGCGGCCGACACCACCTCCGCCTCGAGCACCACCGACGCGGTCGACGTCGTTGCCGGTTTCGCCCCCGGCAGCCGGTCCGCGTCCAGCACCAGATCGGCGAGATCGTCCGCCGGCTTCGCCGCCGGCCGGGTCGCGCGGTTCGCCTCGTCCGTCAGCGCGATCAGCGCCTGCGCGAGGCGGTTCATCCCCTCCGTGACGAGGTCGGCGTGCTTGAGCTGGTGCGGGCGCAGCCGCTCCATCTGCGCCAGGGCGCGCGTCTCGACGTCCACGGCCGTCAACGGCCCCGGCGCGAGGCCGAGGATGGCGCGGTCGTCCGGCGGCCAGTCCCCGGCCGGGAGCGAGAGCCATTCGCGGAGTAAACCGGTATTCATGGGCGTTTGCACTTGCCGTCCGGGGCCGTCCGACGGTACAACCGGCCGCCGGTTGTCCGGCCCGGAGCGGTCGAATCCATGCGTAGCTTCTTGCGGGCGCTCAAGTTCTCGTGGGTCTATCGAACCCGGCTCATCTTATCGTTCCTGTGCGCCCTGATGGTCGCGGCGCTCTGGGGCGCCAACATTTCCAGCGTCGGCGCCGTGCTCACCATCCTCGCGGACGAGAAGTCCTTGCAGGACTGGGTGGACGAACGGATCCTGAACCTCGAAAAGCAAAGCAAGGACAAGGAAGCCAAGCGCGAGCGCGTTCAGAAGGACCTGCAACTCCTCGAGGACAATCCGAACGCGGTCGATCGCGAGAACCAGAAGCGGAACAAGAACAAGGAACTGGCCGACATCCTCGGGCAGCAGAAGGAGATCAATCGCAAACTCTACTGGAACCAACTCCTTCAGATGCAGGTGATCCGCTTCCTGCCGAAGGACCGGTTCGAGACGTTCGTCTGGATCATGATCGCCGTCGTCATCGGCGTGGCCGTGAAGGGCATCTTCGATTTCTGGCAGGAAGTGCTCGTCGGCGGCGTCATCAATCGGACGCTCTACGATCTGAGGAACCGGCTATTTCGTTCTCTGGTGCACCAGGACCCGCGCCAACTCGTCGAAACGGGCACTTCCGAAGTCATGTCGCGGATGACCAATGACGTTGAACAGCTCGGCGGCGGGATGAAGACGCTCTACGGCCGGCTCGTCGTCGAACCGTTGAAGGCGATCGCCTGCCTCGTCGCGGCGTGGATGATCTCGTGGCAGCTCACGATCGTTTTCGCGGTGCTGGTGCCGCTCGCGTTCATCCTGCTCACGAAGCTCAGCCGGATGGTTCGCCGCGCTGCCAAGCGGTTGCTGGAACGGATGTCCGACTTGTACCTGATCATCCGCGAGACGGTCGACGGCATCCGAGTAGTGAAGTCGTACACCATGGAACCGTACGAACGCCGAAGGTTCCGCCGCGCCTCGGACGACTACGCCCGCCGCGCGCAGCAGGTGACGAACATCGACGCGGTCGCCGGACCGGCCATCGAATGGCTCGGCGTCGTCGCGCTCGGCGCCGCCCTCACCGCCGGCGCCTATCTCGTCATCCGCGGCCAGAAGAGCATCTTCGGCCTCAACATGCGCGGCGACGAACCGATCGGCTTCACCGAACTGCTCACGCTCTACACCCTGCTCATCGCCGTCGCGGATCCGGTCCGCAAACTTTCAAGCGTCTACACGAAAATCCAGGCCGGGGCCGCCGCGTCCGACCGCATCTTCGCGCTCATGGACAAGGTCCCCGCCGTCACCGGCAATTCCGACGGCCCCGTGCTGCCCCGCCACGCCCGGAGCATCGAGTTCCGCAACGTCACCTTCTCCTACGTCCACGGCACCGACGCGCCGATCCTCAACGGCGTCTCCCTCGCCGTGAAAGCCGGCGAGACCATCGCGATCGTCGGGCCGAACGGCTGCGGCAAATCCACGCTCCTCGGCTTGCTGCCCCGGCTTTACGATCCCGACAACGGCAGCGTCCTCGTGGACGGCGCCAACATCCGCGCCGCCAACCTCCGCAGCCTGCGCAAGCAGATCGGCGTCGTCACGCAACAGACCGTGATGTTCGAGGACACCGTCTTCAACAACATCGCCTACGGCAAGCCGGGCGCGTCGAAGGACGAAGTGGAGGCGGCCGCGACGAAGGCGTTCGCGCACGAGTTCATCGTCGCGCTGCCCGAAGGCTACGCCACCATCGTCGGCAAGGGGTGGAAGCCCTCCGGCGGGCAGGAGCAGCGCATCGCGCTGGCGCGGGCGATCCTGCGCAACCCCAGCATCCTGATCCTCGACGAGTTCACGAGCCAGATCGACCCGGAGAGCGAAGCGAAGATTCACCTCGCCATTCAAAGCTTCGTCAAGAACCGCACGACGTTCCTCATCACGCACCGGCTCTCGAACCTCGAGATCGCCGACAGGATCGTGGTGATGGACGCCGGCCGCGTCGTCGCCGTTGGCGGCCACGCCGCGCTGCTGCAATCGTGCCCGCTATACGCCCGGCTCTACGACACCGTCGGCCTCGTCCGCCCCGAGGCGGCCTGATTCCCCTACCGATCGCCGCCGTCCGGCCGTATCGTGACGGAAGAACACCCTCCGCCGCGATCCGACCATGCCCGACGCGCTGACGCTCATCATTCCGGTCCAGAACGGCGACGCCCGGCTCGAACCGATCCTCCGCGCGTGGGCGGACCGGCTCCGCGCCGAACCCGATCGCGAAACCGAACTCGTCGTCGTCGACGATGGCACCGCCGACGGCACTCTGGCCGCGCTCGATCTGCCGAACTTGACCATTCTGAGGCACGACCGCCCTCGCGGCTTCGGCGCCTGCTTGCGGACCGCGCTCGAACGCACGACGAACCCGATCGTCGCGTACGCCGGCTTGGAATACCCCTACGAGCCGGCCGATCTCGCGAAGCTGCTCGCGCGACTGGGAACGAAAGCGCCAATCTACGACCGCGAGCTGACCGTCGAAGCGGTGAGCGGTTGCCGCACCGGGCGGACCGCGCCGGCGTTCTGGCGCGGCGTCGGCAGAATCTACCGCACCTTCTGCCGCGTCGCGCTCGGCGTCGGCGGCGAGAAATCCCCCACCTGGCTCGGCGTCCGCGAACATGCCCGCGCCTGGTTCCTCTGGCTCGCGATGGGCGTCCCGCTGCACGACGCGAACTCGACCTTCAAGGTCTTCCGCCGCTCGCTCTTCGACCGCTTCCCGATCCAGTCCGACGGCGACTTCGTCCACGCCGAGATCTTCGCGAAGCTCACGTTCCTGTCGGTGCTGATCGACGAGCAGCCGCTGACGCCGAAGCCGGACGCGATCCCGCGCGCGGCCTGGCGGGATTTCTGGACCGTCCTCAAGGACGCGAAGTTCCATAGCCCCCTCCCCGACCGGACGAAGCCGGCCGTTTCGGGCGCGTGACCGCATGGCCGAACGCCGCGAGCGCATCCTGTTCGTCACCGGCAAGCTCGCCGAACCGGCGCTGCGCCGGACGCTCGACGAGTTGCGCCCCCGCGTCGCGTTCGAGTCCGACGTGGCGGTGCTGCCCATCACCGTGGCGGCGCTGCTCACGACGAAGTGGATCGAATCGCACTTGACCGTGCCGGAGGCGGTCGACCGCGTGGTGCTGCCGGGGTTAGTGAAGGGCGAGCTCGCGCACGTGCCGAAGGCGGAGCTCGGCCCGCCGGACCTGCGCGACCTCCCCGAATACTTCGGCCAACGCTCCGGTCCGCCGGCGAACTACGGGGCGCACAACATCGAAATCCTCGCCGAGATCAACCACGCGCCGCGCCTGGGGCCGGACGCGATCCTCGCGATGGCGCGCCGCTATCGGGACTCCGGCGCCGACGTGATCGACCTCGGCTGCGATCCCGGTCCGCCGTGGGCGGGCGTCGGCGACGCCGTGCGGGCCTTGAAGGACGACGGGTTCCGCGTGTCGATCGATTCCTTCGACGCCGACGAAGTGGAAGCCGCGCTCGCGGCCGGCGCCGAGCTGGTGCTGAGCGTCAACGGCACTAACGTCGAACGCGCCCGCCGCTGGAGTGAGAAGTTCAACGCCGATGTCGTGGCGATCCCCGATACGCCGAACGATCTCGACAGCCTCGATCGCACCGCCGAAGTCCTCGTCCGCCACGGCGTGAAGCACCGGCTCGACCCGATCCTCGAACCGATCGGCTTCGGCTTCGCCGCGTCCCTCGGGCGGTATCTCGAAACGCGACGACGGTACCCGGACGCCGAAATGATGATGGGCGTCGGCAACCTCACCGAACTCACCGACGCCGATTCCGCCGGCCTCAACGTTCTTCTCGCCGGCTTTTGCCAGGAACTCGGCATCCGCAGCGTGCTCACGACCGAAGTCATCAACTGGTCGCGGAGCAGCGTGAAGGAATTCGACCTCGCCCGCCGGCTCGTCCACCACGCCGTGCGGGAAAAAGTGGTGCCGAAGCGGCTCGAACCGAACCTCGTGCTCCTCCGCGATCCGAAGCTGCACGTCCACGGCGAGGAAGCCCTGCGCGAACTCGCGGAGCGCATCACGGATCGCAATTACCGCATCTTCGCCGAGCGCGGCGAGCTGCACGTCCTCAACGGCTCGATCTACCTCCGCGGCGTCGATCCGTTCGAGCTCTTCCGACAAATGGCCGAGCGCGACCCGAAGTTGGACGCCTCGCACGCGTTTTATCTCGGCTACGAGTTCGCGAAGGCGGTGACGGCGCTGACCCTCGGCAAGAACTACGAGCAGGATCGGGCCTTGCGGTGGGGGTTCCTCACCGTGCCGGAAACGAGCCATCGGAACGCGGGCCTATAATCTCGTCATGCCGCCGATCGTCGAGGAACTGATCCCCTGCCCCGACCCGTGGGACGTCGCCCGCCGGCTCGCGCACCTGCCTCACCTGCTGTTCCTGGATTCGACCGAACGCCATCCCGAGCGCGGTCGCTATTCGTACGTGATGGCCGATCCGATCCGCTGGAACGCGGACGTTCTCGAACCAAACCCCCGCGAGCCTAGTCGAAAAGCCGACGATCGTTTTTCCTGGCCATCGTTACCGAGCGCCGAGCGCATCCCCGGACTTCCTCCGTTTCAGGGCGGCTTGGCGGGCGCGTTTGGATACGATCTGAACCGCGAACTCGAACGCCTTCCCCCCATGAAGGGCGACCTGCCGGTGCCGATCTTCGGCCTGGGCGAATACGCATGGGTCGTGAGCTTCGATCACGTCGAAAACCGGGCCTGGTGGATTTCGAGAGGAGATGCGGAACATCTCGACGGAGTGAAAGCGCTACTTGAGAAACAAAACCCGTTTAGCCGCGACGCGGAGTCTTCGGAGCGGAGCGCGGTCGGCCATCGTCGATAACCAGAGCGCCCTCAACTATATCGTAGAGGCTCGATCCGCACCGAACACTCCGAGTCGCCGCTAAACAAATACGCAATCAAACCAGATGTTTTCTCGAACTTCACGCGAACCGAATACATCGCGGCCGTGAAGCGCGTCATCGAGTACATCCGCGCCGGCGACGTCTTCCAAGTCAACCTCGCGCAGCGGCTCCTCGCGCCGCTCGCGGAACATCCACTCGATCTCTACGGCCGACTCCGCGAGCGCTGCCCGTCGCCCTACGGCTGCTATTTCGACCTCGGCGACTTCCAAATCCTCAGCGCGTCGCCGGAGCAGTTTCTCAAGGTCGCCGACGGCGAAGTCGTCACGCGGCCGATCAAGGGGACGCGCCCGCGCGGCCGCACGCCGGCGGAGGATGCCGCCCTGCTCCGCGACCTGACGACGAACCCGAAGGACCGCGCCGAGAACGTGATGATCGTGGACCTCCTGCGAAACGATCTCGGGCGCGTCTGCGAATACGGCTCGATCCATGTGCCGAAGGTCTGC
>CAYVRB010000114.1:0-18042 GCA_964453375.1 uncultured Alcaligenaceae bacterium | reverse complement strand
GTTATACAGGCTTCAGAACCCCTATAAAAGAGAACTTGTGCCAGTCCTTCATTTCGTGCCAGTCGGTGTCGCCGTTGCCGCGGCTGAGGACCCAGCCGACGTGCGCCCAGAAGACGGACTTCTTGATCGGGCTGTGCGGGTCGCCGTCCTGGTCGGAGTGGCGGTGGTGTTGGCGGTGTTCGCCGGCCCACCACATGGGGCCTTTCTGGATGGCGGCGGAGCCGATGACGCCGATGACGAACTGGAACCAGCGGGAGGTCTTGTAGGCGCGGTGGGCGAAGTAGCGGTGGAAGCCGGCGGTGAGCGCCCAGACGCGCAGCGAGTAGGTGACGAGGAAGAGCGGGATCGCCCACCACTGGAATTCGACGAAGAAGACCGCGAGGCAGGCGACGTGGATGCCGAGGAACGGCAGGACGTTGATCCAATTGAAGATCGTCGACGCCGCGCGGCGCAGCCCGTGGGGACGCGGCGCGGCGGGGAGGGTCGGGCGCGGAAGTATCGGTTGAATGATCGTTCCCTTTCGCGGAGCGGCGGAAACTGGCGCGGCCCGCAGGCGGCCGGGTAGGAAGCAAACCGTCCTGAAGGTATAGGAGAGAGATGGCCCCGCTTCTCGCCATCCCGGGAAAAAATCCTCGCATTTTTTCCCGTCCGTGAGAAGACGAAACGGTTGCGGAGTTGAAATCGGTGAAAATGGTCCGATTTAACGGCGAAGTCCGATTCCCATTTCCGCGAAGCCCCGTCGCCGGCCGACTGTCCGACGCGCGGTTCCTGGCGGCCTGCGCGCCGGGCGCGACCGTGCACGAGGCCGACGAACGGACCGCGCGCTGGACCGCTCCGTCGCGGTTCCGGTTCGTCGCCGCGCCGATCGAGACGACGCTGACGATCGCCGCGAACGACGAGGCCACGACGTTCGCGCTGGCGAACCGCCTGCCCGGCGCCACGCTCGTCGTGAACGGCCGCTTCGACTTTGCGGAAGACGCGGGCGGCACGCGCGTGGCCTGGTCGGCCGAGGTGGTCGAACGGACGGGGCTGCTCAAGGTGGTGCCGCTCGCCGTGCTGCGGGCGCAGATCGAAGCCGAACTCGCGGAATTGTGGGAAGGCGTGCGTACCCGGCTGACGCGAGAGTTGACCGTATCTTAAGTCATTGCTCGGAGTTTTGGGGCAAAAAGGGGACGGGGGCAAAAAGGGGACGCAGCTCATTTCCGGAAATGAGCTGCGTCCCCTTTTCTCGACTCAGATCGCCATCGTCACCGTCTTCACCTCCGTGTACAAGCTCAGCGCGTACTCGCCGAGTTCGCGGCCGATGCCGCTCATCTTGAAGCCGCCGAACGGGGCGGCCGCGTCGAACACGTCGTAGCAGTTCACCCAGACGGTGCCGGCCTTCAAGCGGTGCGCCAGGGCGTGCGCCTTCTGCACGTCCTTCGTCCAGACCGCGGCGGCGAGGCCATAGTGCGTCCGGTTCCCGCGGTCGATCACCTCGTCCACGCCCTTGAACTTCAGGATGCTCATCACCGGGCCGAAGATCTCTTCCTTGGCGATGGTCATCTCGTCCTGCACGTCGGCGAAGACGGTGGGTTCGACGAAGTAGCCGGCGCCGGTGTGGCGGCCGCCGCCGACGATCAGCTTGGCGCCGTCCTTCTTGCCGTGCTCGATGTAGCCGTGGACGCGATCCTGCTGCTCCTGGCTCACCTGCGGGCCTTGTTCGGTCTCGGGGTCGAACGGATCGCCGACCTTGCGCGTCCGGGTTTTCTTCGCCATCTTGTCCACGAATTCGTCGTAGACCCGCTCCTCGACGTACAGGCGCGAGCCGGCGACGCAGCACTGGCCCTGGTTGAAGAACAGCCCGAAGTACGCCCCCTCGATGGCGGCGTCGAGGTCGGCGTCGGCGAAGACGACGTTCGGCGACTTGCCGCCCAGCTCGAGGCTGACGCGCTTGAGGTTGGAGTTCGCGGCGGCGGTCATCACGATCTTGCCGGTGGTGGTCTCGCCGGTGAAGGCGATCTTGTCGACGTCCATGTGGGAGGAGAGCGCGGCGCCGGCGGTGGGTCCGTAGCCGGGGACGACGTTGATGACGCCGTCGGGGAAGCCGGCCTCCTGCGCGAGGGCGGCGACGCGCAGGGCGGTCAACGGCGTCTGCTCGGCGGGCTTGAGGACGAGGGCGTTGCCGCAGGCGAGGGCGGGGCCCCACTTCCACGCCTGCATGAGCAGGGGGAAGTTCCACGGGATGATCTGCCCGACGACGCCGACCGGTTCGTGGCGCGTGTAGCAGAAGTGGTTGCCTTCGATCGGGATGGTCTTGCCGGCGATCTTGTCGGCCCAGCCGGCGTAGTAGCGGTAGCACTGGACGGTGAGGGGCAGGTCGGCGGCGAGGGCGTCGCCGATCGGCTTGCCGTTGTCGAGCGTTTCGAGCGCCGCCAGTTCGGCGACGTTCTTCTCGACGAGGTCGGCGAGCTTGTGCATCAGCCGGCCGCGCTGGCCGCCGCTCATGCGGCCCCAGGGGCCGTCCATCGCCTTGCGCGCGGCCTTCACGGCGAGGTCGATGTCGGCCTTGTCCCCTTCCGCCACCTGGCAGATCGTCGCGCCGGTCGACGGGTTCAGCGTCGCGAAGCTTTTCCCGGACGCCGAGTCCACCCATTTCCCCCCGATGAACATCTTCTGGTTCGCCACCGCGGGGGCGGCGTGTTTCGGTTTCTTGACAGTTGCTACGGCGGACATGGTGAGAGGCCCTTACGAAGGTAACGCGAAGGGGAGCGCGGTTATTCTACGAACGAAAGAGTCAAACCGGTGGCCCGGAAAAACATGAAATTCCGCGAGGAAATACCGACGGTGCCATTTGCATGAGAGCGTTCGTCGAATTAGGGTTCGGCAATATCCCGCCGTACAAACCCATTCGGATGGCACGCCCATGTCGCTCAAGAAGCAATCCTCGAACCCGAAGACATCCTCCGGCTGCTGGAATCTGAAGCTCGAACGGCTCGAAGTGCGCGACGTGCCGGCCGGCCTCGTCGCCAACGCCGACGAGTACGTCGTGTTCGACGGCCAACTCAGCGTCGACGACGCCTCCGGGCTGATGGCGAACGACGCGAACGACGACGGCCCCGTCCAGAACGGCGTCGCCACCTTCGTCCCCGGTTCGCAAACCGGCCCGGGAACGGTCACGGTCAACTCCAAAGGCGGGTTCACCTACAACGGTTCGGCCGCGGACTTCGGCGAGGTCAGCTTCGATTACACCGTGTTCGACGGAAGCGAAACCCAGAGCGCCCGCGTCACGTTGATCTTGAACCATTCGCCGGTCGGGAATTCGATCACGCTGGAAGTGACCGAGGGTTCGCTCCTGTTCTCGCCCGCCGACCTCGGCTTCGATCCAGACGGCGTCAGCCCGTCGATCTCGCCGTTGGTCCAACCCGCGAACGGCATCGTCGAGCCGACGGAATCCGGGATGCTGCTGTACACGCCGAATCCGGGATTCAGCGGGGACGATGTCTTCACGTTCATCGCGGTGGACCAGTTCGGCGCGGAGTCGGCGCCGGCGACCGTCACCTTCGTCGTCGGCTCCGGCGCCAACCAATCGCCGGTCGCGGAGCCGGACAACTACTTCGCCACCCCCGACGCGACGCTCGCGATCGACGCCGTTCACGGCGTGCTCGCCAACGACTCCGATCCCGACAACGACACCCTGAGCGCGTGGCTCGACGTCGGCCCCACGAACGGAATCCTGGAACTCGCCTCCGACGGTTCCTTCACCTACACGCCCAACCCGGGCTTCCTCGGCGAAGACAGCTTCACGTACATCGTCGACGACAGCCGCGGCGGTTCGGCGCTCGGCACCGTGACGATCCTCGTTCAGCCCGCGACGACCAACACGCCGCCGACCGCGCTCGACGCCGCCTTCTCGGTCCGCGAAGACCGCGGCTTCGGCGGCGTCCTCCTCGGCGCCGACGTCGACGGCGACGCGATCACCTTCGCCGCCGTCGATGCGCCCGCGAACGGCCGCGTCGTGGTCAACGCCGACGGCACCTTCACCTACCGGCCCAACCCGAACTTCTTCGGCACCGACAGCTTCACCTTCCGCACCAACGACGGCGAGGCGAACAGCAATCTCGCCACCGTGACGATCACCGTGCGGCCGGTGAACGACCGCCCGACGCTCGCGCGGTCCGAATTCAGCGTCGCCGAGAACTCGCCCGCCGGCACCTCCGTCGGCACCATCGTCGGCGCGGACGTCGACGGCGACACCCTCACCTACGCGATCACCGGCGGCAACCGGAACGGCGCCTTCGCCATCGACCCGGCCACCGGCGTCATCACCGTCGCCAACCCCGCCGCGCTGGACTTCGAGAGCTTCCGCACCTTCCGCCTCTCCGTTCGCGTGACCGATCCGAACGGCCTATCGTCCTCGGCGCGGGCGATCATCCGCCTGCTCGACGTGGACGAGAACCGCCGCGCGGCGCTCGACATCGTGCCGGGCGATTCCTTGAACCGGATCAGCCTGCGGGACGCGACGGTGGAAGTGGCGATCCTCGGCGCCGCCGACCTCGACGTCGGGCTGATCAACGTGGACAGCCTGCGGTTCGGCCGAACGGGCCGCGAGAACTCGATCGTCCGCAACGCCCAGGGGGTCGCGCAGTTCCAGCTCCGCGACGTGAACGGCGACGGCCGGCTCGATCTCGTCGTCCGCTTCACCGTGGACGCGACGCGGCTGCGCGTCGCCGACACGCGGGCCGTCCTCACCGGCGACCTGACCAACGGCGGCGAGCTGACCGGCGACGGCGCCGTCAGCGTCCGCCGATAACTTCCAGTGTCTTCGCGAGGCGCGGCGGGGGTTCCCGCCGCGTTTTCGTTTCGATTTTTCCCTTTCGCGCGACGCGCCGGTACAGTGGGGGGCAGTACTCCGCGAGGGCGCGCCCCGCATGACCGCGAACCGCACGGCTCCGTTCTTCCTGCGATTGTCCGGGTCCGACGAATCGGACGCGGACCTCGTGCGCCGCTACGCCGCCACCGGGGACGCGGCGGCGTTCGAGTCGCTGGTGCGGCGGCACGGGGCGCTGGTGTTCGGCGTGTGCCGGCGGACGCTCGGCGGCGCGCACGACGCCGAGGACGCGTTCCAGGCGGCGTTCCTGGTGCTGGCGAAGAAGGCCGGACAGATCCGCGAGCCGCACCTGCTGTCGTCGTGGCTGTACGGCGTGGCGGTGCGGGTGGCGAACAAGGCGCGGGGGCGCGCGGCCCGGCGGCGCGAGGACGCGCGGGCGACCGTGCCGGAGCGAGCCGCGATGGAACCGCCGCGCGACATCGAATTCGGGCCGATCCTCGACGCGGAGCTGGCCGCGCTGCCGGAGTGGTACCGACAGGCGATCGTGTTGTGCGACGTGCAGGAGCTTTCGCGGGCCGAGGCGGCGGCTCGGCTCGGCATCCCGGAAGGCACCTTGAGCAGCCGCCTCGCCGCCGGGCGCAAGCGGCTGGCGGCCCGGCTCGCCCGGCGCGGCGTGATGCTCTCGCTGCCGGCGCTGGCGTCCGTCGCCTCCGCGGCGGTGCCGGAACCGTTGATCCAACGAACGCTCGAAACGGCGGCGACGGGCCTGGCGGGCGGTCCCGTCGCCGAAACGATTCTCGAACTGACGCGCGAGGGGATGACCATGCTGCGGAAAGTCATGATGATCGGTTGCGGGGCCGCCACGATCTCGGCGCTCGGCCTTGGACTCGCCGGCGACCCGGCGAAGCCGGCGCCCCCGCCGGAGGCGAAGCCGGCCCCGGCGATCGCGGAGGTCGCCAAGGCGCCTCCGGTCGTCGCCGCGGTCGGCTCTCCCCGGCAGCGCAGCATCGTCGACGTTTCCGCCCGCTACCAATCCATCCTTTGGTCGGCCGATGGTCGGACGCTCCTGCTGACCGGCGTCGATCCGCGGTCCCAGGGGAATCAATTCGGAACGGTGTCCACGTCGGTCACGGTCATTCGCACGGAGGAAGCCCGACCGAAAGCCGGCGGCGAGACGACCATGAAAGGCTCGATCCTCGGATTGAATCCGAAGGACGCGTCCTCGTACATCGTCCACCTCGAGGAGACCGGCGGCATCAACGTCCAGAACAAGCTCCAAATCGTGAAGGCCACCAGCAAGGAGGTGCTGAGCGAAGTGGAGCTGTCCGATTCGGCCGCGCTCGAGCCGATGCTCTCGACGGACGGTCGCATCGTTCTCTTCACCACCTACGACGAAGCGACGCGGTCGAACGAACTCCGCGCGATCGACTTCACGACGGGCAAGCTCGATCGCGCGGCCTTCCGCACGGAGGGGAATCTCCTCGCGATCGGCGCCGACGGATCGCTGGCCGTGACGACCCGATACATCTCGCAGAAGGCGAAGGCCGAAGCCTTCGGCGGTCCGCCCGGCGAGATCGAAGTCCAGAACCTCCACGACCTGACGGTCTGGAACACGCGCGAGAACCGCAAGCTCTGGACCTGGACGCCGAAGGAGCGAATCCTCAATTCCGACGTGCTCGCGGTGCTCAGCCACGATTCGAAAACGCTCGCGATCGCGAAGTCCGGCGGCGTGACGGTCCACGACGCCGTCTCCGGTCGGGAACTCCAGAAGTACGCGGCGACCGCGAACCGGTTGATCTCCGAGGCGATCTTGTCGCACGACGGCCGGCTGACCGCGATCGTCGAGCGCCCGGCGCCGGCCGCGCCGGCCGCGGCCGGAGGCGGCCGGGCTGTCCGGCGACAGCGGAAGCCCCACCCCGGCACAGGGATCGTGGACGAGTTTTGTCACCATCCTCGACAACGGATCGGGCAAGCCGATCCGAAAGTGGGAAACGCAACTGGCCGTGACGCTCGCGTTCGCGCCGGACCGGCCGACGCTCGCGATCCTCGAACGGCCCGTCGGCATTCCCGGCGGCCCGATGGGCGGCGCGCCGGCCATGATGATGGGTAGCGGCGCCTCGTCCGGCGGCACGGCCCGCCTCGGCCTCTGGGACTTCCCGGCGACGAAGTAGCGCTCGCGAAGCGATTGCTCAACTCGTCCCGAACCTCCGGTTCGGGACGCGGCGTTCGCCGGGTGCCATGCCTACCGCTTTGGGTAGGCATGCTTTGTTTTGAAGCATGTGAGCATGCCCACGCAAAGCCGTGGGCATGGCACCCCGTCAAATGATTCCTGGGAAGCGCGTTTCAGTGGAGCTGCCACGCATCACGACGCAAATCGAATATCAACGGTTCGCTTGGACGACCGCGAGGATCGTGATCGCGAGGATCGCCAACGAACGAATCGCCGCTCGCCAATAGACGGACGCCATCCGTGAGCCGGGTTGCGGGAAACTGATCTCTTGTCGTTCCAGCGCGGCAACGACGAGGACTTGGCCCGCGAGAGAGAGAAGCCCGATCGCCAGGAATGTCAGGGTGTACATCGTCACCCCCACCAATCACTTTTTCTTCTTCGGCGTCGGCGGGGCGACTTTGGCGTCGCTGCCGACGGTCAACCAGAGGTCGGCGGTCGTGGTCTCGAAGTCGGAGAGCGCGGCGCGGGCGGGGCGCGCGAAGGCCGGGGCGTCCTTCGCGACGGCGACGATGCGGAACGGCTTCGACAGCGCCTTCGCCTCCGTCGACAGTTTCAGCGTCAGCGACTTGTCGTCCTTGCCGGGCAGGCTCGTCGCGGTCACGTCGGGCGGCAGCCCTTCGGCCTTCAGTTCCAGGACGCTTTTGAATCCGGCCTTGCGGACGACCGTGACGGGAATCTCCAGCGGCGTGCCCGGCGCGAGCGCGAAGCGGTCGGCCGCGACCGTCAGCTCGACATCCGCTTCCGGATGCACGACGCGCAGGCGATAGACGAACCGTTCGCCGCCGGCGCGGTAGAGGTCCCGCACTTCCAGCTTCGCGGTCTGGTCCTTCGTTGGTGAGTAACTCAATTCGCAATCGGCGTTCGGCCGCGCCGGCTCGGCCTTCGCGAGAACGGTCCCCGATTCGTCCACCAATCGCAGCACCGGCGTCAGCGGTAGTTCCAGCGCCCGGCTCTCGATCTGCACCGCGATCGGTTTCCCCTTCGTCAGCACGATCGGGAACAGGTTGGCCGTCCCCGGTTCGGCGAGGCGGCCCGTCAGCGCGAACGGCGGAGCGAGCCCCGCCGTCGGTTTCGCGGCGGTGAAGTCGTAGCACGCGAACGCCTCCTCGCGCACGGCCACCGGACTCGGCACCACCGGCGCGATCGCCAGGTTCCAGCCGGTCGCCTTCGGCTTCGCCTTCGTTCCCGTTTGCATCGCCAGCGGGATCGGCACGTCCTCCACGCCGGAGGTCGAGAGCGTCAACCGGTACACGCAGAGGTCCGAGCCGAAATGGCGGATGCTGCTGTCCGGCTGCGACGGGAACGCGAAGAGGCGCACGCGGTACGCGCCGTCCTTCGGGGCGGTGAACGCGAGCTGCGGATCGAGGCCGCGATGATCGTGGCTCTGGTCGAGGACGAACCCGTCGGGCGACACGACTTGCAGCACCGCGTCCATCGGCGAGCGGAGGACGTGGTTCGCCAGCAGCGACGCGACGAGCGTCTGCCCCTTCGCGAGCTTGACGGCGAAGACGTCGGCGTCGCCGGAACGGCCGAGCTTGCCATTCACGACGCACGAGCGTTCGACGGCCTGCGCCTTGGCGACGTCGTCGTTCGGTTCCGCCTCGGCGATCTCCGGCAGGACGCCGACGACGAACGGCCGCAGCGGGCTGGCGCCGCTCGCGTCGAAGAGACGGATCCAGACGGTGCCGGGCTTGGCGTTCGGCGCGATCGTGGCGGCGAACTTGCCGCGGGACGGGGTGGCCGCGATGGCGACGTTCGGATCGCCGGCCCAGGCCTGCAGGGGCCACTGGTCGAACGAGCCCGACGTGTCGAACTCGACGGTCGAACCCGCCTTCCCGCCGGCCGGGAAGAGCGAGGTGAGCGTCGGCGGGGCCGCGAGGATTTCACCACAGAGACCACAGAGAACACAGAGAGAAAAACCAATTCGAAGATTTGGTTTCATTCGTTTTTTCTCCTCCGCGTCCTCCGCGATCTCGGCGGTGAAATCACCGCTTCACGCCGAGCGGCGGAGGCGGGGGTGGAAGCCGACGTCCGACGGCACGTCGTCCGCGCCCGGGAAGCCCAGGATCGCATCGGCGTCCGGCGCGTCGGGGGCGGGCGCGGGCACGTCCGCGGTCGGCGGCAGCGGAACGACGGCGCCGTGCAACGGGATCGTCCACGGATCGGCGTCGTCGGGCGGGAGCGGTCGGTTCATGGTCGTCCTCCTGACGGGCTACCAGCGCACGAGGGCGGTGCCCCAGGCGAGGCCCGCGCCGAACCCGCTGACGAGGAGCAGTTCGCCGCGGCGGAGCTTGCCGGCCGCGAGCGCCTCGTCCAGCGCGATCGGGATGGAGCCGGCGGACGTGTTGCCGTACCGGTCCATGTTGTTGAACACCTTCTCGTGCGGAATCTTCAGGAACTTGTTGAGGGACTGCTCGATGATGCGGATGTTCGCCTGGTGGGGCACGATGAGCGCGAGGTCGTCGGTGGTCTTCTTCGCGGCGGCGAGCACGTCGTGGACGGTGTCGCGGAGGATTTCGACGGCCCAGCGGTAGACGCCCTGGCCGTCCATGTGCATGTAGTGCTTGCCGGCGGCGAGCGCCTCGGGCGTGAGCTCCATCGCGCTGCCGCCGGCCGGGCGGCAGAGCATGCCGCCGCCGCCGCCGTCGGCGCCCATGCTGTACGCGACGATCCCCTGGTGCGGCTCCCCCTTCTCGAGGATGACCGCGCCGGCGCCGTCGCCGAAGAGCGGGAAGATCTTCGGATCGGCCGGGTTCACGATGCGGGAGTTGGCGTCGCCGCCGATCACGAGCGCGCGATCGCTGGCGCCGGAGGCGACGTACGCGGCCGCCGTCACGAACGCGTAGACGAATCCGGCGCAGGCGGCTTCGACTTCGATCGCCGGGGCGGAGATCTTCAGCCGGTCCTGCACCATCGCGGCGGTGGAGGGGAAGGTCATGTCCGGCGAGAACGTGCCGAGGACGATGAGGTCGATGTCCTTCGGCCCGTAGCCGGTCTTCGCGAAGCAATCGTGGGCGGCCTCGACGCAGAGGTCGGAGGTGGCCTGCTCCGGGCGGCAGTGGCGGCGCTCCTGGATGCCGGTGCGCTGTTCGATCCACTCGGCGTTGTAACCGCGGGCGGCGAAGTTCAGTCGGTCGAAGAGATCGGCGTTGGTGACGACGACTTCCGGCAAATATTTGCCCGTTCCCGCGACGCGGACGCCCATCAGGGATTTGCACTTCGGCCGCGGCAGAGGATGGAGCATGGGCGAATTCGGACGGCGGAATTCGGACGGGGGAACGGGAATCGAAAACCGCCTACGCATTATAGAAGCCGGGCGGCGTTTTTCCCGCGCGGCGTCACGGCTGGTCGGCGCCGCTTTCGAGGAACCGCTGGAATGCGAGGGTCGCGAGGGCCGTCGCGTCGGCGCGGAGGTTGCCGTCGGTGAGGCCGGTCCGACAGCCGCCGAGCAGGTACTGGGCGCGGAAGTCGGCGGCGAAGTGCCCGGTGTTCTCCAGCGTGTATTGCAGGCCGCGCGCGAAGCCGAGGGCGTCGACCGTCGCCCCGCGATACTTCGGGTAGCGCTGGAGGTCCGGCACGGCCTGGCGGATGAGCTGGCAGGCGGCCGCCAGCCCGCGCGCCGCGTGCGCCGATTCGAAGCCCGGCTCCTTCGGCGCGGCGCCGACGTCGGTGCGGAACCCGCCGGCCCAGAGGAGCTGCTTCGCGTCCAGCTTGCCGTACTGCGCGGAGCAGAGCCAATCGGCCATCTCGAAGGCGAAGGCCGCCGCGTTCGCGTCCTTCGTGCGCAGGCACTGCTCGACGGCGGCCGGGATCAGCGTGCCGGCGGCGACGGCGTGCGGCGCCTCCTTGAACTTCGATCGATAATGGGCGAGCGCGCGGGTCATCGCGTCGGCCGGCGCGTTCGTCTGCGCCATCGCCTGGAGGGCGAGGCCCGGCACGGCGTGCAGGCTCTCGGCGTCGGTCGCGTCGATGCCGAACGAGCCATCGGCCCGCAGTCGCTGGGCGAGGTACGCCGTCAGCCGGTCCGCCTCGGCGCGGAGCTTGGCGTCCGCCGTCGGCAGCGCCTGGATCGCGAGTGCGACTACGGCGGCGACGCCGACCGCCTGCGACCCCTGGGGTTCCTTCGTTTGGGTCAGCAAGCCGAGTACGGCCTGGGCGCCGCACGCCGCGAGCTTCTCGTCGCCGGTGAAGCCCGCTGCCTGGCAGACCGCCCACGTCGCGAGCGCCTGGCGGAAATCGCTATCGCCCTCGAGGAGCGTGCGCAGCGCCGGATTGACGCCGAAGAGGAAGCGTCCGTGCGGTTGCTGGCGCTGCGCGAGCCAGTCGGCGCCGGACCGCAGGCCGAGCACCGCGGACGCCGTTTCGGGCGGCAGGTCCTTGAGGTTCGCGTAGCGATGGATCGCGGGGGTCTTCGCGACGCTCGCGGCCGCGGGGATCACCGGCGCCGGCGCGGTCGCCCCCGTGATGTTCGGCGGCAGCAGCGCCGGCGGCGGCGACTGCGCGAACGCGGGCCAAGCGAAGATCGGCAAAACGAACGGGATGAATCGGCGCATGCGGGACCTCCGTGTCCGACGACGCCACAGAGTGAAGGAATCCCGCGATTCGGTCAAGCGGAAGTTGAAAGTGCGACCTGCGTTTTGGATTTATCATTTCTCGTTTTGAGTTGTTCCAATTGGTATCAACCCAAAACGAGAAACGAGAAATGCAAAACTCAACCTTCGATCCAGCCGCCGCCGAGGACGCGGGGGCCGTCGTAGAAGGTGACCGCCTGGCCGGGCGTGACGGCGGCTTGCGGCTCGTCGAAGCGCACCGTCGCGCCGCCGTCGGGCGTCGCGGTCACGACGGCGCCGCAGCCGGCGTGGCGGTAGCGGATCTTCGCCGTCATCGCGCGCGGCTCCGTCGGCGGGTCGACGAGCCAATTGATTCGCGACGCGAGCAAACCGTCCGAGAACAGTTCCGATTCGTCGCCGACGACGACGGTGTTCGACTCCGGCACCAGTTCCAGCACGAAGCGCTTGGTGCCGCCGCCGCCCATGCCGAGGCCCTTGCGCTGGCCGACGGTGAACCGGTCGATGCCGTCGTGCTCGCCGAGGACCGTGCCGTCGCTCGCCACGATCGCGCCGGCCTGGTTCGCGTTCGGTCGCCGGCCGCGCACCACGTCCACGTGGTTCCCGCTCGGCACGAAGCAGATCTCCACGCTGTCCGGCTTCGTGGCCACGTTCTGGAGTCCGGCCTCCGCCGCGATCGCGCGGATCGCCGGTTTCAAATAACCGCCGACCGGGAAGAGCAGGTGATCCAGGACCTCCCGCTTGATGCCGTGCAGCACGTAGCTCTGATCCTTGTCGGGGTCGGCCCCCTTGTGCAGTTCGTTGTGGCCGTCGGAACCCTTCACGACCTGCGCGTAGTGGCCGGTCGCGATGTAGTCGGCGCCGAGCTTCTGGCCGAACTGCCAGAGCTGACCGAACTTCAACCAGTTGTTGCAGACGACGCACGGGTTCGGCGTGCGGCCCTTCAGGTACTCGTCCGCGAAGTAGTCGATGATCTGGTGGAACTCGGCCTCGAAATCGAGCGCGTAGAACGGGATGTCCAGCCGGTCCGCGACGCGGCGGGCGTCCCCGGCGTCGGTGGCCGAGCAGCAGCCCTTCTTGTTCTCGCGGCGGACGTCGTGCGAATCCGAATGCACGCCGGTGCGCATGAACAGGCCGAGCACGTCGTAGCCCTGCCGCTTCAGCAGGACCGCCGACGCGGAGCTGTCCACCCCGCCGCTCATCGCCAAGACCACGCGCGCCGCCATTCCGTTCCTCCGAATACTACAGTTTACGGGAATCGGGCGATAAAGTGTTCGGGACCGCCGGAAAGGAATCGCCTTCATGCCGCTCTGGCAAGCCGCCGTGCTCGGCCTCGTGCAGGGCCTCACCGAGTTCCTGCCGATCAGCAGCACGGCGCACCTCGTGCTCGTGCAGGAGTGGTTCGGCCGCACGCGCGAGGAGCTGGCGAACGATCCGATCACGGTCGTCATTCAGCTCGGCACGCTCGCCGCCGTCGTCCTCTACTTCCGGCCCGAAATCGTGCGCATGCTCGCGGGGCTTGGCTCCGATCTGCGCTCCGGCCGCATCGTCGGATCGTCGTCGCCCGATGGCCGGCTGGCGAAGCTCGTCCTCGTGGCGACACTCCCTGCGCTCGTCGTCGGCGCGGCGTTCGGTTCCAAGATCAAGGCCCAGTTCTACAACCCGACCGCGATCGCCATCGTCTCCATCGTCTTCGCGCTCGCGTTGCTCGCCTCCGAATGGTGGGCGAAGCGCCGAACGAATCCGCCGCGCGACGATTCGACGCTGACGTGGTTCGACGCGCTCGTCGTGGGTTGCTTCCAGGCGTTCGCCCTGATGCCCGGCGGTTCGCGCTCGGGGACGACGTTGACCGCGTGCCTGTTCCTCGGCCTCGCCCGGCCCGCCGCCGCGCGCTTCTCGTTCCTGATGTCGATCCCGGCCATCGGCGCGGCGGGCGCGAAGGACCTCTACGACTGGCTGAAGAAAGGCGACGCCGACTTCGAGCGCCAAGCGATCAACCTCTTCGTCGGCACGCTCGTGGCGTTCGTCGTCGGCTACGCGTCGATCGCCTGGCTGATGCGCTTCCTCCAACGCCGTTCGACCGCCGTCTTCGTCGGCTACCGGCTGCTCTTGGGAATCGCCATCCTCGCCCTCGTGGCGATGGAAGTGATCCGCAAATAGGGGAGCGTCTCAGATTGACGGACCGTGCCAGCCTCGGACCGGCCCGTGAGGGTTGTAGGAAGTGATGGACCAAGCGCCGCGTAGTCGATGCCACCGAACCCGGACGAGGGGAAGAATCTGGCAGTCGTGATATTTAGGGGTGAAGCGCGACGCCGCACATGCCGAGTTGATGAACAAGAAAAAACAGGCCGCTATCACCAAAATAGCGGCAGCGGCTTGCTGGAAACGAATCGGAATGCGCGGTCAATATCCTGTGCGTTTACGGATTCTTGGGATCTGGGTGCATGTCCCCTCCTTGCCGGGTTGGGACTGGTCCAGCGCCCGATTGACCTCTTCTTCCATTTCTCGACGAACGCGTCCCAGCGCTTCCATTTCCTCCTCTTGCTGTCGGCGGAGTTCCAGAAGTTCCGCCTCCAACTTTCGGTCCCGGAACTGGTGGAGGGAAGTATCGAGTGATTGCATGTTTTCCCCCTATCGAGCGATTCGCTTCTTGGGCCATTAGGGCGAACAGTTCAGTCTCGTCATCGGTCGGGAGCGAGACCCGCTTGAATAACGTTTCCGCTTCTTGCCGGTCAATGACAAACTCGTGTGACGGATAACCGTTAATCAGACGGCCCAGCGACTTCTCCTTTAGATTCCTGGCCCAGAAGTCAAGCCGTTTTCCGTATTCGTTCGCTATCTGAACGGCCCTTTGGAATTCACCCAAAGTCATTGGGTCGATCTGTGCGAAAACGGGCCGGTACAGTCCAGATGTCACGGATGCAGCAACCCTTGCGGCCGTCTTCGTCGTAATCGCGTACCCCGAAGACTCTAGAATGTCGAGGAAAAACTTCTCGAAACACTGGAAAGCCTCCACCCGAAGGGTCGAGAGCGATTGGCTTGGCGTGAGCCCGGAAGTACGTTCTCCGAGAGTGTCCGGTTTGGTTATTTGAACATCAAGCGGCCCTAGTTCGGCCAAATCGGTCATGACCATCTCTTTCGCACCCAATGCTAGAAGCGTTCCAGCGCTCTTGCAAATGGTGGCGACGAAGACGGCCAGATTCCCACCCGAATAGCTGTCTTGCAAGCATCGGGCCATTTGGTAAGCCGCGTCGCCAGAACCGCCGAGAGTGGTCAAAATCAGCAATGCATTAGGGCGTTTCCTATTGGAAATGACGCATTCGCGGAATCTCGCCGCTCCCGACCCATCGATTGGGCCGACGTAAAAGTATACGTCCGCGTCTCTCGCATCGGCAATACGTGTTGCAACTTGCAACACGTCAGGCGGTAACGGTTCGACGGCCATTGCTCAGGACCAGGCAGAGGAGTTCTGGTTCGCGTGATCTCAAGTTTTAATCGAAAACGCAACGAAAGGGTAAGAAAATCCGGTTCTAACTCACTTCGGCTGGCAAGACCCGAGCGCGATCAGGCAATACCCCGTCACCAGCGCCGGGTCGCCTTCCATCCAGCGGTCGTTTTCGTTGGTCCAGCTTCCGTCGGCCTTCTGGCGCTTCGCGAGCGCGGCGAACAGGTCGGCGCGCCAGTCGTGCTTCGCGCCCTTGTCGTCCTCGAACGCGTCCTCGCCCAGCACGTCCATCGTTTTGGCGAAGGTGGTGTAGTAGTAGTAGAGGCCGCGATTCGCGAGTTGGTTCGGCATGCCGGGGTTCTTGTCGAGCGTGTAGTTCTTCTTGGCCCAGCCGAGCGCGGCCTTGTAGCGCGGGTCGTCCTTGCCGACGCCGGCGTAGATCATGCTCTTGATGCCGGCGTAGGTCATGCTGCCGTAGCCGGACAACGGCGCGCCCGGTTCGTCGCTCGTCTTCGTGGAACCGCCTCCGGCCGCCGAATAGATGAAGCTGCCGTCGTTGATCGCGCCGGCCCACGATTGATCGTTGTGCTCCGTCTTCAGGTTCTGGCACCGGCTCACGAACACCATCGCCTTCTTGATCGCCGGATCGTCCTTCCCGGCCCCGGCCGCCTTGAGCGCATCCAGGAAGAAGTGCGTGTTCGAAAGGTCCGGCCGGCTCTTGCTGTCGTACCCGGCGCCGCCGTAGAAGTCGTCCTTCTCCGTCTTGCCCTCGCCGTCGTCCCACTGGAGCTTGCGGAGGAAGTCGGACGCCGTGCCGACGACCGCCTTGTACTTCGCGTCCCGCTTCGCGGCGACGAGCGCCATCAGGTTCACGCTGGTCACGTAGTTCTGCAACCCGACGCGCGGGTCGGCCCCGGCGATGTGCCCCGCCTTCGGGTTCACGAGGCTCTCGATGTACGTCAGCCCCTTCGCCGCCGGTTCCGCGTCGGGCGCGACGCCGGTCTTGAGCAGGCCGGTGACGACGATGCCGCTCACGCCCATCGCCTGCGGCGCGGTGCCCCAGCTCCCGTCCGGCTTTTGGTTCGCCTTCAGGAACGCGACGGCCTTGTCCACGACGGCCTGCCACTCGGCCTTCGGCGGCGCGGCGCTCGACCATGACGGCAGCGCGATCACGAGGGCCAACGCGAACATGCGAAGCGACATCGACGATCTCCGGGGGTTCCTGCCATCGTACGCGTGCAAATCGAGTGCCGGCACTTCCCACCGGGAAATCGAGCGACGTCGACGAGGTGCTGGTCAACGCGTGACCGCGCGCGGCCGCACGGTCGCCACGGAAGGACTCACGCCCATCCGTGCGCCGTCATCGCGAGGTACGCCTCGGCGCCGTCGGCCCGGCCTGCAAGCACGGTCGCCACGTAGGCGTCGCGCTCCCATCCGAGCACGCGCAGGTCCCAGACGCAGAACGATTCGCTTCGCGCCGGCCGCCAGCCGTCGGCGTCGCGGACCCAGACGCGCGTCGGCAGTTCGTTCTCGTGGTCCCACCAGCACAGGATGAAGTAGTCGCCGGTGCGGCCCTGGTGCAGGAGGGCGAAGCCGAGGCCGGGCCGGCCCGGCGCGATCGCGGGCGTCGGCAGCGCGGCGACGGCCGCGTCCCACGCGCCGGCGAAGCGCGACCGATCCACCGGCGCGGCGTCGTGCGAAATGCCGTAGAGCTTCAACCGATGGCCGGCGACGGACTCGACGCCGAGGAACGAGAGGGCGCGGGGCGCGTAGCGGGTGAACATGCCGTTACGATACCAAACGAAGACGCGGGCGAAGATTCGCCCGCGTCGGTTCGGTTTCGACTTCGGTTCACCGCAGAGCGACGAAGCGCTCGAGGGCGGGCGCCTGGATCGGAGTGCGCGTCGTCGTGGTCGTTTCCTGCAGACCCAACTGATGCCGCAGCGGCATCGGCGTCGGGGGCGGCGTGCGCACCGCCAGCATCGCTTCGTCGATGCGCGATTGCACGTCGTCGTCCTCGTCGTGATCGACGGCGGCGAGGGCGAGCGCCACGCGCTCGTCGTCCGGGGCGATCTGGCCGAGGAGCGTGACGCAGCGGCCGCGAAGTTCCGGGTCGATCGAGAGCAGGCCGTTCAAGAGGGCCGGCACCGACGCGCGGCCGATGCGCTTGAGCGCCACGGCCGTCACCACGCGCGTCCGCACGTCCGGGTCGGAGAGCGCGGGCATCATGAGCGGGACGGCGGCGTGCGCCGCGGCGCCGAGGCGGCCCAGCGCGCCGATGCAATCGCGCCGCACGCTCGGATCGTGATCCTTCAGGCCGGTCATGAGGAGCGGCAGGGCGCCGATCGCGGCCGCGCCCTGGTCGCCGATCGCGCGGGCCGCGCGGCGGCGCACCCGGGGCGACACGTCCCGCAACGCCGGAGCGAGCGCTTCCACTCGCCGGGCTTCCGGGATCGGCAGCTCCGAAATGGCGACGACGGCCAACTCGCGAATCTGGCTCTGCGTGTGCGACAGCGCGTCCGTCAGCAGGTGCAACGCCGGGGCGCACTGCGTTTCCGGCAGGTGCTGCATCAGCACCGTGAACACCAGCCGGTGCATGACTTGGGGCGAAAGCTGTTCCATGGGATCGACCGTGGTTTGGGCGGTGGTCGGTCGCGAGGGGTCTCGACCTGGCGGACTTGAAAGCACAATAGGTTACGCCACCGGTACTGCCGGAATTTTCCGGTTTTTTTGCCCAGCCCCCTGCGCCTCCCGACAGGAAAATCCGCGCCGGGCGCTGGAATCGGCGCAACGGAAGCGCCCGGCTCGATTGTGCGGTATCCAAATGGAAACTAGACTTGAAGGGTGGGCTTGTCGCCCGACCGGAAAATTGAGGTTTCGCGCATGTCGATGATGGTGACCTGTCCGACCTGCCAGGCGATGCTCCGCGTGCCGCCGGGGGCCGACACCATCCGCTGCCCGCAGTGCAAGACGGTGCTGGCGCTGCAGG
>CAYVRB010000113.1:0-18085 GCA_964453375.1 uncultured Alcaligenaceae bacterium | reverse complement strand
CAGCCCGGCGGCGCCAAGGCCGAACTGGGCGGCGCGGCCCATCACCTTCAACGATTTGCGGACGTGCTGGGGGATGTAAGGTTCGGGGTCGAAATCGTGGATTTCGCCCGCCACCTTCACCGGATGGTTCGACGCGTCGAACGTTCGGATCGGACCGATTCCGGACACGCCGCTCTTGCAGGCGTCCCAGAACGCGATCCGGCCGATTCCGTTCGGGGCCACCACCCCGATCCCGGTCACCGCAACCCTACGCATGGCGTGCCACCCCACACGCACACGACGATCCTCCGGATCGGCGGCGCACTTGCAGCGATATCGAACCGGCGCGGCGTCCGACCGTAACCCGTTGGGGGTTCGTGGGTTCGTCTGGCCACTCGCCCGGCGACGGAACCCCTTCCATCGCCCAGCTTTGCCAGATTCCACAGTTTTACCGCATTGCGACAGGCGATGCAATCCCCCCAAACGCCGGGAACTTCATCTCGATCCGATCCGCCGCGTTAGATTCGGCACGACGCGAGCGCCGACCGGTTCGCCGCGAATATTCACCCGCCGCCGGCGAATTCCTCCATAACCTTGCCGCGTCGGCGGTTCCGTTTTGCCCCGCGCCGCAAGACCGCTTATAATTCCCCCATCACCGCGCACGCACCGCAGGAACCGAAACCGATGTCGAGACTCCGTTCGGGAATCGTCGCCCTGCACCTCGTCCTGGCGAGCGTCGCCGCGATCCTCACGCTCGCGACCGACCGCGCCGCGGCCCAAAACGCCCTCGGCGACGAGGCCGCGTTCATCAACGTGCCGAACCCGATCACCGGCGAAGCGGTCGCGCGCATCAAGAACCGGATCGAAGCCGGCCGCGCGAACGCCAACCGCCCTCTCCGCAAAGTCGTCTTCGACTTCAACCCCGACGGCAAGGAGATCGCCACCACCGATTTCGGCGCCTGCTACCAACTCGCCGAGTACATCGGCTCGCTGCACGACCTCGGCACGATCGGCTTCGTCTCGCATCCCGTCGCCGGCCACGCCGTCCTCCCCGTGCTCGCCTGCAAGGAAATCGCGATGGCGAAGACCGGCAGCCTCGGCGAGATCCTGCCGAACGGCGAGACCGTCAAGGAGTCGGTCGCCACCGCCTACCGCGAGACGCTCGGCAAGACGCGCGAGGGCTTCGGCGCCGTCGTCCGCAAGATGTACGATCGCGGCGTCTCGCTCGGAAAGGGCGAGAAGAACGGCGTTCTCTTCTACGTCGACCTCCGCGACGCCGAATCGCTCAAGAAGCAGGGCGTCAAGATTCCCGACCCCACTCCCCTGCCCTTCTCCGGCCCCGGCACCGAAGGCAAGTTCCCCGCCGACCGCTTGAATTCGCTCGGCCTCGTCGCCACGACGGTCGAATCGCGCCGGGACCTCGTCGAGCGCTACACCTTGTCGCCCAGCAGCCTGCGCGACGATCCGCTCGCCGGCCAGACCCCCGTCGCCTTCAAGCTCACGCTGAACGGCCCGATCGACGGCGGCCTCCGCGAGACGATCAAGCGCACCGTCGACGACGTCGTCGCCCGCAAGGGGAACGTGCTCTTCCTCGAACTCCGCAGTTCCGGCGGCGACGTCTCCGCCGCGCGCGACATCGCCGACCACCTCGTGAAAGTGCAGAAGGAGAAGTCGATCCTCGTCGTGGCGTTCGTACCGGTCGCCGCGCCGGACACCGCCGCCATCGTCGCGCTCGGATGCGGCGAGATCGTCATGAGCAAGCGCAAGGACAACAAGGGCGGCGACGAGGAGCGCGAAGCGGTCTTCGGCGATTTCGAGGGCGTGATCGGCAACGACCCCGGCCGCCGCGACCTGCTCGACAAGAGCCTCACCGAACTCGCCGGCCAGCAGGGCTATCCGGTGCTGCTCGTGCGCGGCATGCTCGAGCGCGACCTCGCGATCGTCTCGGCGCACCACAAGGTCGACCGCAGCCGCCGCCGTCTGATGACCGAAGAGGAATTCCAGGCGAACAAGGCCGAGTGGGTGTCCACCGGCACCGTCAAGCCGAAGGGGCAAATCCTGAAGCTGAACGCGACGCGGGCCGCCGAACTCGGCATCGCCCGCTTCACGGTCGACAATTCCGAAATCGCCGAAGTCTACGCCCTCTACGGCGTCGAGGCGGGCAAGGTCCGCGAGGCCACGCCCGGCTGGCTCGACCGCTTCGCCGCCTACCTGCGCCTCCCGGCCGTCACCGTCCTGCTCGTCGTCATCGGCTTCGCCGGCCTCATCCTCGAGATCAAGGTCCCCGGCGTCACCGTCCCCGGCATCATCGCCGCGCTCTGCTTCATCCTCGTCTTCTGGTCGCACTCGCAGTACAGCGGCCAGACCGCCATCCTCGGCGGGCTAATCTTCCTCCTGGGATTGATCCTGCTCCTCGTCGAGATCTTCGTCATCCCCGGCTTCGGCGTCACCGGCCTGCTCGGCATCCTCTTCCTCATCGGTGGCATCGGGCTTGCCACGTTCGACCGCATCCCCGACACGATGGAGGATTGGACCCAATTCGGCGGCCGCATTACGATGTACGTCGGCGCCATGGCCGCCAGCATGGCCATCGCCTTCTTCATCGCGCGCTTCCTCCCGCAGATCCCGTTCGCCAACCGGATGGTGCTGACGCCGCCGACCGACGACCCGAACGCCAGCCCCGTCGCCGACCTGCCCGGCGCCGCCGCCGCGGCGGCATTGCTCGGCGCCATCGGCACCACGGCCACGCAGCTCCGCCCCGCCGGCATGGCGCAGTTCGGCGAACAGTACGTCGACGTCGTCTCCGAGGGCGGCTTCGTCAACTCCGGCGTCCGCGTGCAGGTGGTCGAAGTGGAAGGAACCCGTATCGTCGTGAAGGAAGTGTAATCGTTCCCTCGCCGGGGCGCTCGCGTGTCGTACCTGTCCATCGCCATCATCCTGGCCGTGCTGGGCCTCGTGCTATTCCTCGCCGAATACTTCCTCCCCACCGGCGGCATCCTGATCGTGTGCGGGTTCCTCGTCTCGGCCGGCGCCGTCGGCGTCGTCGCCGCGAACACCGAGGACTACCGCGAGACGATCGCCGCCATCGTGATCCTCTGCATCGGCGAGCCGATCCTCGCCATCGCGGGGATGTCGCTCGCGGGCAAGCGCCTCGCGCTCAAGGCCGTCGCGGAATCGACGGAGGAGGATGCGCCGGCCGCCGACGAACCCTCGCCGCTCGTCGGCCGCTACGGCAAGACCGTCACGCCGCTGCGTCCGTCCGGCGCCGCGGAGTTCGACGGCCGCCGCGTCGACGTCGTGTCCGAAGGGATGCCGATCGACGCCGAGGCGTGGGTGAAATGCGTCGAGGTCAAGGGCGCCCGCGTCGTCGTTCGGCCGGTGCCCAAGCCGCCCGACCTCAACGAAATCGAACTCGAAGACCTGAAATAGCCCATCGCCGCCCGCGAAGGAGCGGTATAGTAATCCCCACGGGAGCGACTCCCTCCCCCGCGAACCGATCCCCCACGAAAGGAAACGGCCCGTGACCACCGTGAACTCGGCCCTCTTGTTCGCCCAGGGGCGGACCGGCGGCGACAACATGAACACCGTCTGGATCGTCGTCGCCGCGATCGCGGTCCTCATCTTCGTCGTCTTCCTGTTCATCTTCTTCAGTTTCGTCCGCCTCTGGATCCAGAGCCTGCTCACCGGCGCCAACATCGGCATCGGCACGCTGATCGGCATGAAGCTGCGGAACGTGGACTACGGCCTGATCGTGAAGCAGAAGATCGCCCTCGTGCAGGCCGGCGTGAAGGTGACCACCGGCGACCTCGAAAGCCACTACCTCGCGCGGGGCAACGTGCCGAAGACGGCCGCCGCCGTGATCGCGGCCCACAAGGCCGGCCTCGACCTCCCGTGGCGCACCGCCGCCGCCAACGACCTCGCCGGCCGCGACGTGCTCGAAGCCGTCCGCACCAGCGTGAATCCGAAAGTCATCGACTGCCCCGACCCGGCGAAGGGCAAGCAGTTCCTCGACGCCGTGTGCAAGAACGGGATTCAGCTCCTCGCCAAGGCCCGCGTGACGGTGCGGACGAAGCTCGAGCGGCTCGTCGGCGGGGCGACGGAAGAAACGATCATCGCCCGCGTCGGCCAGGGGATCGTGAAGGCGATCGGCTCGGCGCACGACCACAAGGAAGTGCTCGCGAACCCCGGCATGATCTCCGAGGAAGTGCTGAAGTCCGGCCTCGACGCGCAGACCGCGTTCGAGATCGTGTCCATCGACATCGCGAATCTGGAGCCGGGCGAGAACATCGGCGCGAAGCTGGCCGCCGACCAGGCCGGGTCCGACCTTCGCGTCGCGCAGGCCGAGGCCGAGAAGCGCCGCGCCGCCGCCGTGGCGCTCGAGCAGGAGATGAAGGCGCGCGTCGAGGAGTATCGCGCGAAGGTGGTCGAGAGCGAAGCCCAGGTGCCGATGGCCATCGCCGTCGCCTTCCGCGAAGGGAAGATGGGCGTCATGGACTACTACAACATGCGGAACCTGCAATCCGACACGTCGATGCGCAACAGCATCTCGGCGCTGTCGGGCGGCACGTCCGAAAGCGGTCGGACCAACTAACCGGAGCCGGCCATGAACGTCTGGGTCGTCGTCATCATCATCGTCATCGCGGTGGTCAGCGCCATCGCGCAGACGATCAAGAACCAGCAGGAGAAGGAGCAGGCGCCGCGCCGGCGGAACAACAACTCCCGCGCGAACGCGTCGGGCGTGAAGACCGGCGCGAGCGACATGGACCGCTTCCTGCAGGAGATCGAGAAGCTCCGCAAGCGCGCCGCCGACGGCGGCGACGAACCGAAGAAACCGGTCGCCCGGCCGGCGAAGTCGGCCCGCGCCGTGCCGACGGTCGTGCCGCCGAAAAAGTCGAAGCGCGAGGCGCCGACCGTGCCGGTGTCGCGGCGCATCGACGACCTGCCGACGGCGACCGTCGTGCCGCCGCCCCCGCCGACCTCGTTCCCGGTCGAGCTGCCCACCCCGCCCCCGCCGGTGCCGGCGCTGTCGCTGGACCGGCCGATGGTGTCCAAATCGTCTCGACCCGCCGCCGCGACTCCGTTTGGCAAGAACTTGCTCGCCATGCTCAGTAATAAGCAGTCGATTCCCTCGATCATCGTCTTGCAGGAGATCTTCGGCCCTCCGAAGAGCCGACGAGGTTGACGAAGAACCGGGCGCGAGTCGCCCGGTTCTTCGTTTCGCACCGGTCGTAGCGGCCGGAATCGCCCTGCGACGCCCGCCCCGACTTGCCCGCCGACGGCCGGCGGTCATAATCGGGCATGAAAGCCATCGCCGCCGCCCTCATCCTCGCCCTTTCCGTTCCCTCGTTCGCCGGCCCCTCGGTCGCCGAACTCCGCCGCTCCAGCGACTGCGAACTGCAATCGCTCTTCCGCTGCGGCATCCTCGCCTGCGCCCCCTGCGGCACCGCGCGCGGTACCGTCCTCACCGCCGACGGCGCGCTCCCGCGCCTCAAGGCCCGCGTCCAAGGCGTCCTCTGGAAAGGCAAGACCTTCCACGCCGACGGCACCTTCACGAACCGATGGCTCGGCGGCATCGCCGCCGGTACCCACGCCGTCCGCATCGAACCGAGCTGGCTCGACGGCCTGCCCTGCCTCGTCCTGCAATACCCGCCCGATGCCAAGGCCTTCGCCAACGTCCGCGACGAACTCCGGCTCATCGCCCCGAACTTCTGGCTCGGCCACAGCTACGACGCGACCACCGGCCGCACGAAGAACTGGTTCGCCCTCGAAGGGCGTTGAGCCGCGTGAACTACCAACCATCAAAGGGGCGGATCGTTGGAATCGCCAACCGTGGGGCGCCGAATGCGATGCCGCCCCGGTTCGACGACGACGAACGCGCCCGACATCGCCGCTTCGTCGTACATTCCGAGCACGCGTTCCAATTCGGCGTGAACGGCTTGCAATGTGGACGGGAGAACGCGCAAGTACACAACACCGGCGCCCAACGATTGCACGAAGACGAGTCCCCCGTAATCCCGGTCCCGCGTGACGAAGACTCGGCCTTCGGAATGCGCGCATGTCAAAAGGTTGGCGTCCGTGGCACGGGAGAGACCCCGGCCTGAAGCCGTGTCCACATCGTGCCCAAGGCCGCGAAGAAATGCGACCGTCGCGGCGTACACGTCCTGGTCGGTCAGGAATTTCATGCCGACATCGCCGGCCGAATGTCTTCCAACGCGATCAGATCGATCGCGTACTGAACGCAGGCGCGCACGTCGTCCGCGGTCAATTCCGGGTAGTAATCGCGTCGAATCTCGGCCGATGGCACGCCTTCGAGGATCAATTCCAGAACGCTCTGAACGGTGATCCGAGTACCGGCCACGCACGGCTTGCCGAAGTGGATCTGCGACGAAACGGCGATGCGATCGATCATGGGAGCGGCCTCGGGCACTTCGACCAGTATAGCATACGCCCCAGTGCGCATGGCATCCGGTATCACTTGCGGTTGCGTCGGTTTTGCCCGTTTCGTATAGTCGCCGCATTCTTCGCGACCCGCCGGACGGGAAGGACCCCGCATGGCTTCGGCTCCCGCGCCGAGCACCCGAGAATCGACCGTCCGCCCGCCGGCCGCGCGCACCCGCGCCGTCGCGGTCGTCGTCGTCAACTTCTGCCAGTGGCGGAACACCGAGCGCCTCGTCCGGCAGCTGCGCCGTTCGATCCTTTTCAAAGACCAAGGCGCCGCCGTTGCCATCGTGGACAACGCCTCGCCGGACGATCCGGCCGCGGAACGGTTGAAGCGCCTCGCCGAGACGCGCGTCGTGGCGAACCCTCGCAACCTCGGCTTCGCGGCGGCGGTGAACCGCGGCGCGGAGCTGTTCCCGAGCGATTGGATCCTGCTGCTCAACCCCGACGTGAGCGTGCCGGACGGATTCCTGGACGACGCGCGGGCCGCGATCGACCGCGCCGAGCGCGACGATCCGACCGTCGGCGCGATCGGGTTCCGGCTCGTGGACGCGAACGGTTCGCCGCAGGCGTCGGCCGGTCCGTTCCCGACGTTCGCCTCGACGGTGCTGGGGCTGCTGCGACCGCGGGAGAGTCGGAAGTGCCGGCACTACGCGACGGACCGGCCGCGCGACGTGGACTGGGCGACCGGCGGCTGCCTGCTGGTGCGGCGCGATTGCTTCCGGGATACGGGCGGACTGGATGAGCGGTACTTCCTCTATTACGAAGACGTGGACTTCTGCCGCCGCGCCCGCGAAGCGGGGTACGCGGTGCGGTACGATCCGTCGGTGACGGCGACGCACCATTCGCCGCTGCACGGGCGGCGGGTACCGGCGGCGATGCGGCTGGTGACGCGCCAGGCGCTGCTGGCCTACGCGGACCGGCACTGGCCGACGCCCCAACGCCGACTGTTGAAACTCGTCGTGCGGCTGGAAGCCTTCGCGCGGCGGTGCACGGCGTTCCTCGCGGGCCGGCGCGAGGACGCGCGGCTCTACCGCCGGCTCGGCGAACTGGCGCGCCGGCCGTCCCTCGACCGCGTCCGCGAAGCCGCCGAACTGCTCCGCCCCGTCTCGGCCAGCCACGACCTCCCCGCATGACGCTCTCCATCGTCATCCCGTCGCACAATCGCGCCGACCTGCTCCGGCCCTGCCTCGCGTCGGTCCACCGGCACGCGCCGACTCGAACTCAAATCATCGTCGTCGACGACGGCTCCCGCGATGCGATCGTGTCGCGGACCGCGGACGAATTCCCCGGCACGACGGTCGTCCGCCACGAACGCGCGAGGGGCTTCTGCGCCGCCGCCAACGCCGGCGTCGCCGCCGCGACCGGCGACTTCGTCGAACTGCTCAATGACGACACGGAAACGACAACCGGTTGGGCCGAGTCGGCGCTCGCCAACTTCGACGATCCGAACGTCGTCGCCGTCGCGCCGCTCCTGCTCCAGCACGGCACCGACGGGATCATCGACTCCGCCGGCGACGACTACGACCGCGGCGGCTTCGCGACGAAGCGCGGCCACGGCCGACGGTTCGATCCGAACGGCGAATTCGCGGCGCCGGCGAACGTGCGCGGCGCCTGCGCGGCCGCCGCGTTCTACCGCCGCGAGGCCCTGCTCCGCGCCGGGGGATTCCCGGAGGAGTTCGTCGCCTACTTCGACGACGTGGACCTCGCGCTGCGCCTCGGCCGCCTTGGCATCCTCCGCTACGACCCGCGATCGGTGGTCTGGCATCACGTTTCGGCGAGCCACGGGAAGACGCCGAATCGCCGCCTCGTCGAACGGCAATCGCGGAACGAGGAGTTGCTTTATTGGCGGAACGCGGTCGGCCGCGAGCGCTGGACGACGCTGCCGCGTCACGTGGCCGTGCTGGCCGGGAAATCGGTCCGTCGCTGGCAGGAGGGCCGATTGACGGCGTGGAGCGTGGGCCGGGTGCGTGTGTGGATGGAACTCGCGATGACAAAGCGCGCACGCCCTGCCTAATTCAATTGCAGATCGGATGGGGTCGCGAATCCCGTTGGCATTTCGTTTGATTCCCAAACTATCGAATGACAACCACTTGCGCGAATCCTGTGTAGTCGTGGCCGAGTTTGGCACGGTGGCTGCTTACTAATAGCTCAGAAAAGCCGGTTCGTTGATGGAGGGAGAGGCCATCAGCGGATCGGTTTTTTCTTTATTCACTCACAGTTCCCGTAGCGATAATTTTCAAGTCATCCAAAGTCGCGTTTAGGTCTGCGGTAATAACGCGAGCGACCTTTCTCCCCAAGCGAATCACCATACCGTTGAAGACCTGAACCGTCGCCTTCTCGTCAGCCGGTTTCGTGCGTTCCGGACCGTAGTTGAACGCCCCCTCGCGGATCTTCTGCCGGGCTTCGCCGTTGCTCTTGCAGAAGCCGACCGCGACGAGCAGCTTGATCGCCGGCATTTGGCCCTCGACGACTTCGCCGGCCGGCACCGTCGCCGTCGGCATGTCGTCGGGGTCGCCCTTCTCCTCGAACTGCTTCTTCCACTCGCTCAACACTTGTTCGACGCCTGCCTCGCCGTGGTAGAACCGCACGATCTCGGAACCGAGCCGCTTCTTCGCCTCGTTCGGCTTGCCCGCGAGGATGCCGGCGATCTCGTCTTGCGAAATATCCGTGAGCAGGGTGAACCACTCGCGCATCAGTTCGTCCGGGATGCGCATCGTCTTGCCGAACTGCTCCTTCGCCGGCTCGCCGACGCCGATGTAGTTGCCCACGCTCTTGCCCATCTTCTTCTCGCCGTCGGTGCCACGGAGGATCGGCAGCGTCAGGCAGATCTGCGGCTCTTGACCCACTTCTCGTTGGAGGTCGCGGCCGACCATCAGGTTGAAGAGCTGCTCCGTGCCGCCGAGTTCGACGTCGGCCTTGATCTCGACGCTGTCCCAGCCTTGCAGCAGCGGGTAGAGGCACTCGTGCAAATAGATCGGCATCTTCGTTTCGTGGTACCGTTTGGCGAAGTCCTCGCGCGCGAGCAATTGCTGCACGGTCGCGCGGCCGAGCAGCCGCAGCATCTCGGCGAAGCCCCACTTGCCGAACCACTCGCCGTTCGGCCGCACCTCGGCCTTTGTCACGTCCACGACCTTCGCGATCTGCGTCAGGTAGTTCGCGGCGTTCTTCTGGATCTGCGCCTCGTCCAGCCCCTTGCGGGATTCGTCGCGACCGGAGGGGTCGCCGACCATCGCGGTGGCGGTGCCGATGATGAGCACGGCGGTGTGCCCGAGTTCCTGGAACTGGCGGAGCTTCCGCAGCGGGACGGTGTGGCCGAGGTGGACGTCGAAGCCGGTCGGGTCGATGCCGTACTTCACGCGCAGCGGCGCCCCGGCCTTGAAGCTGCGTTCGAGCTTCGTGCGCAGCTCCGATTCCCTCTCGACGTGCGCCGCCCCGCGAAGGAGGATCGCGAGTTGCTCGTCCACCGGCCGAAAGTTCGACATGAAAACCTCGGAATCTAGCCAGAGATCAACACGGAGGAACACAGATCAGACCGGATTACTCGTTCCGTGTTCATCTGTGTTTATCTGTGGCTGGAATTAATTCCAGAATTGATGGCGCCCGACGGCCTCGAACGCGTGCTTGACGTGATGACAGGTCGGCGTCTTCGCGTTGGCGGGCCAACTGATCGCGAGGACGTCGAAGCGCACATTGACGTTGCCGAGCAATCGCTTGCGGGCGAGGTAGCGGAGCGTCGCTTCGGTGAGCTGCTGTTGCTTCGCGAAGTTCACGCTGTCGAGCGGGCGGTTCAAGTCCGGCGAGGCGGTCGAGCGGACTTCGACGATGACGAGTTCGCCGGTGGCTTTGTCGTACGCGACGAGGTCGAGTTCGCCCCGCGGGTCGGCGACGTTGCGGGCGAGGATTCGCAGGCCGGACCGCGCGAGGAATCTCGCGGCGGCGCGCTCGGAGCGGCTGCCGAACCACTTTCGCCACCACGGCCAGCGGCTCAGGCTGATGGACGGAGGCTGGCCTGCCATTGAAAACCTCGTCCCGAGAACGCGAAAGCCCGAAAGTGCGAAGCCCCGAAATGAAATCCTTGGATTTCGGGCTTTCGTACTTTCGGGCTTTCGCGATCTCGGATTCTTGTTCCTACTTCTTCGCGGTCTTGGCGGCTTCCTTCGCGGCGGCCTTCTTCGCCTGGCGCTTGCTGGTGCCGCCTTCGGTCTTCGCCTTCGCGGCGGCTTCCTGCGCGGCCTTCGTTTCGGCTTCCGCCGCGGCCTTGATCGCCTTGTCGATCTGCACCTGGCGCTTCGCGTCGTCCTTGATCTTCGTCGCCTTGCCCACGCGGTCGCGCAGGTAGTAGAGCTTCGCCCGGCGGACCATGCCGGCCTTCTTCACTTCGATCTTCGCGATCCGCGGCGAATGCACGAGGAAGATCCGCTCCACGCCTTCGCTCTGCACGAGGCGGCGGACGGTGAACGTCTCCTTCGCGCCGGCGCCGCTGCGGGAGATCACGGTGCCGCTGAACACCTGCACGCGCTCCTTCTGGCCGTCGAGCAGCTTCTGGTGCACGTCCACGGTGTCGCCGATGCGGAAATCGGGCACGTCGCTTTTCTTCTGCGCGTCTTCAATCAGGGCGAGGAGTCGGTTTTGCATCGGTCGTCTCGGTTCGAGGAGTTCGGTTTCGGGATTCCCGTTCGCGCCATTCGGCGATGGCCCGGTGGTTGCCGCTCAGGAGCACCTCGGGCACGTCGAGGCCGCGATAACTCCGCGGCCTCGTGTATTGCGGATGTTCCAGCCGTCCCGTCTCGTTGTGGCTGTCGTCGGCGGCGCTGGCGTCGTCGCCGAGCACGCCGGGCACCAGCCGGATCACGGAGTCGATCACCGCCATCGCCGGGACTTCGCCGCCGTTGCAGATGAAGTCGCCGAGCGAAATCTCGTCGGGCGCCAACACCGTTCGCACGCGGTCGTCGAAGCCTTCGTAGCGGCCGCAGAGCAGGAGGATCCGCGGTTCGCCCGCCAGTTCCTCGACCACCCGCTGCGTCAGCCGTCGGCCGGTCGGCGTCAGCATCACCAACCGGCCGGGGTCCGCGTCCTTCGCCCGCACCGCCTCGACGCAATCGACCACCGGCTGCGCCATCATCAGCATCCCGGGGCCGCCGCCGTAGGGCCGATCGTCCACGCGGTTGTGCTTGTCGGTCGTCCAGTCGCGGATGTTCCAGAGGTCGACCCGCACGAGGCCGGCCTGGATCGCCAGCTTCAACAGGCTCTGCGAGAGATAGCCCTGGAACAGGTCCGGGAAGAGCGTCAGCACGTCGAAGCGGATCGACTTCGGCACGGCGGCGCCCACGGGCGGACCCTTACTTCGCGGGGGCGGCCTTGGCGGCCTCGGCCTTCGCGGCCGCTTCCGCCTCGCGCTCTTCCCACGTCTTCAGGAACTTGTCGAACAGCACCTGGCAATGGTCCGACGCCTTCGCGCCGACGCCCTGCCAGTACTTGATGCGCGACGGCACGAGCGTGACGCGCTTGTCCTTCTCCGCGACGTGCGGATCGTAGGTGCCGAGCTCCTCGATCACCTTGCCGTCGCGCGGCTGGCGCTTGTCGATCGCCACGATGCGGTAGTAGTGCCGGTGCGTCCGGCCCATTTGTTTCATGCGAATCACGACGGCCACGGTCTCGCCTCACGCTTGCCGGTTCGGAATATCCAGATGCGTTAACCTAGCGATTCGCCGGTGTTCCGGCCAGCGATTCCGGGCAATTTCCGGCGGCCCGTGAACCGATCGTCGCACTTCGATCTCGTACCGATTGTGCCGGTTGCGCCGAATCTGATTTTCGACGCTTCCCCATTCGCACGGTGGGAAATCGTTTCCAGTTCGGATAATTTCCGAAGATAAGGGAATCCCGGCGCCTTGGGTGAAACATGAAACGCAATCCGATCCGTTCCCGCCTCCCGCTGCGCTTCGTGGAACTGGAAAGTCGCACGGTGCCGGCGCTCTTCGTTCCGACGACGACGCTGGACCTCGACACGACCGGCGTCGACCTCGCGACCGGCAAGCTGCCCACCGGCGAAATCACGCTGCGCTCGGCGATCTTGGCCGCGAACGCCACGGCGGGGGCCGACGCGATCAACCTGCCGACGGGAACGTATCTCCTCACGATCGCCGGCGCCGAAGACGACGGCGGCGCGACGGGCGACCTCGACATTACCGACGCCCTGGCGATGGAGGCGACCGGTTCGACGATCGACGCCTCGAAGCTCGGCGACCGCGTGATCGAAATCCTGGGCCGCAGCGCGACGGTGACGATCAACGGTGGCACGATCACGGGCGGCACGCACATGCCGTCGTTTCTCGACAACTTCGGCCAGGGGACCGGCGGCGGCATTCGCAACGGCGGCATCCTGACGCTCAATGCCGTCACCGTGACCAACAACCGGGTCGTTGGAGCGACACCGGACCTGCAAAGCTTCAGCAATGGCGGCAGCGCCTTCGGCGGCGGCGTCGCCAACTTCGGCGATCTCACCATCAATGGCGGCGCGATTACGCTCAACACGGCGACGGCCGGGCCGGCCATCTCCAGCTTCCCCGGCGCCGGCTCCGCGTTCGGCGGCGGACTCTACTCGCGCGATGGCACCGTCGCCATCTCCGGTGCCCGCATCGCCGGCAACGGCGCCTTCGGCGGCACCGGCATGGGCGTCAGCGAGGGCGACTCCGTCGGCGACGCCCGCGGCGGCGGGGCGTATCTCGAAGGATTCGGCCTCAACACGATCACCGGGTCTCGGATCGATAACAATCAGGCCGCCGGCGGGGTCGGCATGAACGGTTCGGGCGGCGGCTTCGCCTCCGGCGGCGGCCTCTTCGCCAACGCCGGGATCGACATCCTCAACACCACCGTCGACTCCAACCTCGCGCAGGGCGGCCTCAGCATCGGCGGTGGCCAATTCGACAACGCGGGCGGCGAAGCCAACGGCGGCGGCATCACGCTCCAGGTCCTCGACACCACCTCCGTGCGCAATACCACCATCTCCGGCAATCGCGCCGTCGGCGGCGATGGGACGGTGCCCGTCGAATCCACGTTCGGCGGCGACGCCTTCGGTGGCGGCCTGTTCGTGGATACGTCGTCATCGTCCGGGGCGCTCGTCGCGAACGTGACCATCACCGACAACGAGGCCGTGTCGGGAGCCGGGGACGTTCCCGGCACCGCCGACGGCGGCGGCCTCCTCGCCATGACGTTTTCACAAGGTCCGACGACCAGCGTGCGGAGCTCGATCGTGGCCGGCAACCGCGCCGCCGTCAACCCGGACGTGTCCAACACCTCGTTCTTCGGCACGCCGGAACCGATCACCTCGCTCGGGTCGAACTTCATTGGCGTCAGCGGCGGCAAGATCGGCTTCACGGATGGCGTCAACGGCGATCAGGTCGGCTCGGTGAACGCCCCGCTCGATCCGCTCCTCACGCCGCTCGGGTTCTTCGGCGGTAGCCCGCTCTCGCTCGTCCACGCCCCGAACATCGGCAGCCTCGCCCGCGACACCGGCGCCGACGGCGGCCTCGCCACCGACCAGCGCGGCGCCGGCTTCGACCGCGCCATCAACGGCGCCGCCGACGTCGGCGCCTTCGAAGTGCAGATCCCTGCGAATGTGATGCTCGCGGACCCCGGCCCCGTCGTCGCCGGGCAAACCGTCACCCTCACCGGCACCGTCACCGACCCGCGATTCCCGCCGACCGGCACCGTCGAGTTCTTCGTCAACGGCTCCTCCGTCGGCACCGCGACGCTCGACGCCAACGGGATCGCCACGCTCGATACGATCATCGCCGCGCCCGGCTTCTTCACCGCGTCCCTCACCTACTCCGGCGACGCCGCCTACGTCGCCGCGTCGTCGCCCACCGGCGAGTTCAACGCCCTCGCGCCCACGACATCGACGGTGTCCGCGATGCCGAACCCGTCGATCGTCACGCAGGCGGTCTCGCTCGTCTCGGTCGTGACCTCCACGTTCCAGGGCTTGCCCACCGGCACCGTCCAGTTCTTCGTCGACGGCTCCTCCTTCGGATCTCCGGTGACGCTCGACGGCACGGCCACCGCCACGCTCGTCGTGCCCGCCGGCTTCGCCATCGGCACGCACACCGTCGAATCGATCTACTCCGGCGACTTCAGCTTCCACTCCTCGTCGGCCGGCCCGACCCCGTTCGTCGTCAATCCGTCGCCGACCACGACGTCCCTCTTGGTCTTCCCGAATCCGGTCTTCGCCACCGATCCGATCTTCCTCTCCGCGTCGGTGGCCGGACAAATCTCGGCGACGCCGACCGGCACGGTGTCGTTCTTCATCGACGGCGACCCCGTGGGCTCGGCCCCACTCGACGCCAACGGCCAGACTTTACTCACGTTGCCCGCCGGATTGGAAATCGGCGATGGCAGCTTCGACGTCGTCGCCGCCTATAACGGCGACGATTCCACCGGCTTCTTCCTCGGCTCCACTTCCGCGGTCTCGGTGCTCTCCGTCATCCCGGTTCCGACGGCCACGACCCTCGTCGCCAATCCGCCCTCCTCGACGCAGGGCGATCCGGTCCTTCTCACCGCGAACGTCGCCTTCGACATCCCCAGGACCGCGGCCTCGCGCGCCGGCATCAACCCCGCCATCCTCGCCGGCACGGTGAACTTCTTCAACGGCCTCGCGATGATCGGCTCCGCGTCCATCAACGCCGGCAGCGCCGCCATCACCGTCTCGAACTTGCCCGTCGGCACGAACAACCTCACCGCCGTCTTCGTCCCCGCCACCGGCAACCTCGCCGGTAGCAGCGGCTCCACCACCGCCACCGTCGGCCAGCGCGCCCAAGTCCTCGAACTCTTCGCCGCCAGCTCCGGCTACGGCATCATCACCACCGTCAAGGTGTACGACGCCGACGGCGTCCAACTCGCCGAGTTCCAGCCCTACGGACCCGACTACTGGTGCGGCGCCGTCGTCGCCACCGGCGACGTCACCGGCGACCGGATCGAAGACGTGATCGTCGGCACCGCGCTCAGCGGCGGACCGCACGTGAAGGTCTACGACGGCACCACCTTCAACCAGATCGCGGAGTTCTTCGCGTACGACCTGTCCTTCCGCGGCGGCGTGAACGTCGCGGCGGGCGACCTCGACGGCGACGGCGTCGCCGAGATCATCACCGGCGCCGGCCCCGGCGGCGGACCGCAGGTCAACGTCTACTCGTTCGATCCGGCGGCGGGCCTGAACCTGCTGAATAGCTTCTTCGCCTACGATCCCGGCTTCCGGGGCGGCGTGTCCGTCGCCGTCGCCGGGGGGCTGCTCGCCACGGGGCCGGGCTTCACCGGCGGGCCGCACGTCAAGGTCTTCAGCGGCGTCGACGCGAACCTCGTCGCCAGCTACTTCGCCTTCGATCCGGCCTCGCGCGGCGGCGTGAACGTCGCGCTCAGCTTCGACGGCTCCGGCTTGGTGCTCACCGCCGGCACCGACGCCGGCCGGCAGCCGCTCGTGCAAACCTTCGACGCGACGAGCGGCCAACCGCTCGAAACGCAGATGATCTACGAGGCCGGCTTCCTCGGCGGCGTGACCGTCACGAACGTGACGACGCCGAACGGCGAACTGCGCCAGGTCTTCGGCACCGGCCTCGGCGGCGGCCCCCGCGTCCGCGTCCTCGGCCCCGACAACGTCCCCCTGCTCGACTTCTTCGCCTTCGGCGAAGACTTCCGCGGCGGCGTCTTCGTCGGTTAAGGCACAATAGGAGCGAGATTGTCGGTCGGGCCGAGTCTTCGAGGCCCGACACCTTCGTCGGCCAGTGTGTCGGGCCTCCCATAGCCTCGGCCCGACCTACGGATCGGCTCAACGGACCATCGGCGATACCCGCGAAGAGTGCTCCGCCCCATGCCGTCCTCCGCCACCCCGCAGCGCTACGCCATCGTCGGCTTCGCCTCGATGGCGGCGCTCTGGATGTACATCGACCGCGTCTGCCTCTCGACGCTCGCCGACCGGATGCAGAAGGACCTGCAATTCGACGGCGACCAGAAGGCCCTCATCCTCGGCGCGTTCTTCCTCGCCTACGCGCTCTGCCAGATTCCCACCGGTTCGCTCGCGGATCGGTTCGGCCAGCGGAAGGTACTGACGGCCTGCATCGTCGGCTGGTCCCTCGTCACGGCGCTCACCGGCTTCGTCGAAGGGTTCCTCGGCCTGCTCGCGGTACGTTTGCTTCTCGGCGTGGCGGAAGCGGGCGCCTATCCGGCCGCGGCGGGACTCGTGAAGAACTGGGCCAAGCCGACGGAACGCGGACGGTTCAGCAGCTTCGTCGCGCTCGGCGGCCGACTGGGCGGAGCCGTGGCGCCGTTCCTCACCGCGTTCCTCGCCGTCGCGTTCGTCGGCTGGGGGCCGGAACACTGGACGTACAAGTTCGAAACGACTCGCGTCATCGAAGGCGTCGAGGAAGTCCAAGTCGAAGTCTTGAATTGGCGGGCCGTCTTCGTCTTCTTCGGCCTATGCGGTCTGCTAGTCGCCGCGCTATTCTGGTTCGTGGTTCGCGATCGTCCAACGGATACCGTGCCGAGCGCGATGGTTGTTGGAGAACAAAGACCACCTTTCTTCTCCCAACTTTCGATTCTCCTCTTTGATCGAAACATGGCCCTTTTCGCGACGGTGCAATTCGGCGCAAACGTCGGTTGGGCGCTGCTCGTCACGCTTCTGCCGACCTACCTCAACGAACGCTTCGGCACACCGTTGAACGAAATCGGACAGAAACAAACCGTCACGCTTTTGATCGGATGCGTCGGAATGATTCTGGGCGGGTTCGTGACCGATTACCTTCACAAGAAGTTCGGGCCGCGCTGGGGGCGTTCACTGCCCATTTGTTTCGCGAAAGCGGGCTGCGTCGTTTGTTGCTGCCTTGTTCCCCAGTTCGGTTCGGCGTGGACCGTGATCGTGATCCTGGGTGCGATGGCATTTCTCGTCGATCTTGGGAATCCGTCGATTTGGTCGCTCGCCCAGGACGTGGGTGGAAAAAACGTCGGTGCCGCCCTTGGATGGGGGAATATGTTCGGCAACCTCGGCGCGTTCGCTTCGCCGATTTTGCTCACCGTCGTCAAGGACTGGTACGGCTGGAATGTCGCGTTCTTCGTCTGCGCCGGCTTCTACGCCTCAGCGTCGGTCGCCGGATTCCTTCTGAACGCCGGTCGACCGATTGCAACTCACCACGGCGAATCGAGGTAGCCCTGGAGGATCAGCACGGCCGCGATCCGGTCGCGCTTGCCCTTCCGCTTGTCGTGCGTCACGCCGCCGGCGATCAGCGCGTCCTCCGCGATGCTCGATGTAAAGCGCTCGTCCGCGAAGGCGACGGGTAGACCCGTGATCTGCGTCAGCCACTCGGCGTAGGCGCGGGCCTCCTTCGCCTTCGGGCCTTCCGTGTCGTTCAAGCTGATCGGCAGGCCGACGACGAATCCGACGATCTGTTCGGCCTTCACGACGCGCCGGAAGTACTCGGCGTCCGCATCCGGGTTCTGCCGCGTATAGGTGTCGAGCGGGGACGCGAGGATGCGATCGGGGTCCGAGACGGCGAGTCCGACGCGGACCGTGCCGGTGTCGATGCCGAGCAGGCGGCCTTTCGCCGGAAAAGGTGACATGGCGGCCTTCCGAACTTTGGAGTGCGGGGGGGGGGGGGGGGGGGGGGGGGGGGGGGGGGGGGGGGGGGGG
>CAYVRB010000112.1:0-18219 GCA_964453375.1 uncultured Alcaligenaceae bacterium | reverse complement strand
AGATGATGCGCCGCGGCCACCCGTACGCGGAGATCCGGAAGGTGGTCTACGAGAACCCGCTCGCCTTCTGGCGTCAGGCGAACAACTGTAAGGATTGGGCGTGAACTCCCTCGGTAGGCGATACACTCTTCCCTAATCGACGAGTCTCATTCAACGCATGTGCGGTCGCATCTTCCTCGTCATCCTGTTGTCCCTCGGCGCCTTCGTCGGCGTGACGGTGGCGGCGTTCGTCCACCTCGAATGGTGGCAGGCGATCCTCGCCATCGCCGCGGTCCTCGCGATCCTCTTCCTCGGCGGCAAGTTCCTGCTCAAAACGGCGATCGCGGCGTGGGGCGAACAACTCACGAAGATGAGCGCCGGCCAGTCGCTCGTCCTCCGCAATGCCACGATCCAAGTGCACAAGGTGCAGCGCGCCGACCCGCCGCGCGAACTCACCGACGAGGACGAATTCGACGACGACGACCCCGATTTCCAAGCCGAGCGGAACGAAGAGCTGCACGGCAAGACCTGGTACAAGATCGAGATGACCGTTTTCCCTAACCCGGACATCGAGGAATCGGTGAATCCGTGGATGCCGGAATCGCTGGTGTTCGTGCCGTTCGATCGCGAGCCGCCGAAGAACCTGCTGACGGACGCGATGAACGAGGACGTGCTGGCGCCGGATCGCATGAAGCGCCTCGGCGAAGCGGCGGACGAGGGCGAGGAATCGACGGGACCGCAGCGGGCGCTGTTTCTGGTCGGAGTGCCGAACGAGGTGCGCGACCTTGCCGTCCGCTACATCACCGAGCAGTTCGGCCGCATCCGGCTGCCGGGGCCGTTCGACGAGACGCCGCGGATCCGCGAACCATGACCGTCCACTTCCTCGGCCTCGAAACGTCGTGCGACGAGACGTCGGCGGCGGTGTTCACGAGCGACCGGCGCATCCTGTCGAACGTCGTGGCGTCGCAGAACGAACTGCACGCGCGGTTCGGCGGCGTCGTACCGGAGATCGCGTCGCGGGCGCACCTGCGCAATCTGCTGCCGGTGATCGACGCGGCGCTCGCGCAGGCCGGGATCGGGCTGGCGGACTTGGGCGGCGTGGCGGTGAACCACACGCCGGGCCTCGTGGGGGCGCTCTTGGTCGGCGTCTCGGCGGCGAAGGCGCTCGCGCTCGCGCTCGGCGTGCCGTTGCTCGCGGTCAACCATGTCCACGCGCACGTCTACGCCTGCCGGCTCGCGGCCGAGCGGGACATCTTCCCCTGCGTCGGCCTCGTTGTCAGCGGCGGTCATACGTCGCTCTTCCAATGCGACGACGCGCTGACGCTGACGCTGCTCGGCGGCACGCGGGACGACGCCGCCGGCGAAGCGTTCGACAAAGTCGCGGCGATCCTCGGCCTCGGGTTCCCCGGCGGACCGGCCGTCGAGCGCGAGGCGGCCGGCGGCGACCCGACGGCGCACCGGTTCCCCCGCGCCTTCGCGCACGACGACCGCCTGGAATTCAGCTTCAGCGGGTTGAAGACGGCCGTCCTCTACGCGTGCCACGGTCAGAACCTGTCGCAGGGCGAAGCGCCGACGGGCGCGGCTCGCGAGAATCTCGCCGCGAGCTTCCAGGCCGCCGTCGTGGACGTGCTGTCGCTCAAGTGCCGGCAGGCGCTGCGGAAGACGGGGTTGAAGCGGTTGGCGGTCGGCGGCGGCGTCACGGCGAACCAGGCGCTCCGCGGGAGCTTGCTGTCGATGTGCGAAAAAGAGGGCGCCGAGCTGTTCATCCCGCCGATGAGCCTCTGCACCGATAACGCGGCGATGGCGGCGTTAGCCGTGGAGAAATGGAATCGCGGCCTGTTCGCTCCTGCGGACTTGGATGCGGAGCCGAATTTCCAGTAATCCGATAGCCGCGAAAAGGCACGAAGACGCACGAAAAGTAGGTTTGCAAAGACTCGACTTATCGTGTTTTATCGTGCTATTTCGTGGCGTTGCTCCCGAAATGAAAAACCGCCGGGGTCGCCGGCGGTTTCGTTCACTTCTTGAGTTCCTTCTTGATCTCGTCCTGGATGTCCTTGGGGACGTAGGCGAGGATGCCGAGCCGCTTCTCGAACTTGGCCCGTCGCTTTTCCTTCTTCTTGCGTTTGACGCCGGCGGGGTTTCCCATCTTGCCACTCCGAAGACAGTTTCGCGCTCGATTGATCGCGGTCGGAAATTCTAGGGAATTCCGGCGGAATCGAGAAGGGGATTGCAAGGATTTCCCGCGCAAGCGCGGCCGGCGGCGCCGTTCCCCGGTCGGACCGAACGGCCGCCGTCGCGGCCGCCGCAGGATGCGATTTCGGAGAACGAACATGATGCTCGCCACCCCCCGTTCGATTCGTTTGCAATTCGAATCCCTGGAACACCGCGACACGCCGTCGGCGTTGACGGTCGAACAGCCGCCCGTGGACGAGGTCGTCCACGCCCGCCGCTTCGCGGTCGGCTCCGGCGCCGGCCAGGTCGCGCAGGTCAGCGTTTACTCGAGCGGCACCAACGCCCTGCTCACGATGTTCCAGCCCTTCGGCGATACCTACACCGGCGGCATCGCGGTCGCGACCGGCGACCTCACCGGCGACGGCATCGACGACGTCGTCGTCGCGGCCCTTTCCGGCAGTTCCCGCATCGCGCTGTTCGACGGTGCGACGCGCAAATTCGCCGGCGAGTTCGAGGCGTTCGCCGGCGCGACGACCGGCGCGTTCCTCGCCCTCGGCGACGTCACGGGCGACGGCCGCATCGACCTCGTCGCCGGCGGCACGACGACCATCCGCATCATTCGCGGCCAGGATCTCTGGAAGGGTTCGCCGAAGATCGCGGCCGAGCTTCAACCGTTCGGGGCTTCCTTCACCGGCGGCGTCCGCGTCGCGGTCGGCGACCTGAACGGCGACGGGATCGCCGACATCGTGGCCGCCCCCGGCGCCGGCGGCCCCGCGACCGTCCACGCCTACACGACCGCGAAGACGTGGGGCGACGCCGAACCCTCCACCTACTCGGCCAAGCTCGCGACGATCACGGTTGGTGGCACGAACGACCGCGGCGGCGTCTTCGTCGCGGCCGGCGATTTCAACGGCGACGGCAAGGCCGACATCGCCGTCGGCCGCGTCGTCGCCGGCCGCGCGACCGTCTCCGTCGTGCAGGGGAATCAACCGTCCCGCCGGCTCTATCAGGCGTTCGGATTCCGAAACACCGAGCCGGGCGGTGTGCCGGTGGCGCTGCGCGACCTGAACGGCGACGGCCGCGCGGAACTCCTGGTCGGCGGCGGGCAGGGCGTCTCGCAGGTCCGCGTGCTCTCGCCCTTTGGGGGCCTCACCCGCAGCTTCTCGGCGTTTCCGCCCCAATACACGGGCGGGGTCTTCGTGGGGTAGGTCTCTGACCGATTCGACCTCGAGATCACGAAAGCCCGAAAGGATGAAACCGCGAAAGAAATGCCTCTTCTTTCGCGGTTTGATCCTTTCGGGCTTTCGTGATCTCTTCTTGCCCGCCTTACGCCAGCTTCGCGATGTTGACGTACGTGTGGACGTGCGGCAGGACGCGGAAGTTCCAGACGAAGCCGGGGCCTTCCAGGCGCCAGAAGTGCCAGTTCAAGGCGTCGCCGAACTCCTCGAAGTAGAACGCCAGTTTAATCTTTTCCATCCCGCCGACGGTCTTGATGATCTCCATCACCTCGTCGGCGTCCTCCTTGCGGAACGGCGAGAGCAGCTCGCGCATGGTGCCCTCGACGAGCGCCTTCTGGTCCTTGCTCATCTCGGAGATGTGCAGGCCGGGGTGCTTCTCGCGGAACTTGACGGAGTTCATGAGTTCGCCGGGCGTACCGTCGATGCTGGCGGCCTTGCGCTGCTTCTCGTCGAGGGCGTCGTAGACCTTGCGGACGGCCTTGGTCTGGTAGAAGAAGATGTTCTCCTCGCTGAGGCCGTCGGGCGTGTGGCCGTAGTACATCGGTCCGCCGAACGCGGCGCCCGGCTCGGAGTTGCCGTCGCAGCGGATGGTGAGGTGATGGCCGGAGAAGACGAGGGAGAATTTGCCCTTGTCCGTCGGGTCGCCGAAGATGTGGGCGCCGATGTTCGTGAAGGCGCCGCTGGCGTCGAAGTTGCCGCCGCGGCTGAGGCGCTTGTAGCCGTCGCCTTCGGCGCAGAGGCTGCGGAAGAGCTTGTCCAGCAAGTCCTGTTGCGCCTTCGTGTAGATCGTCGCGATCTTCTCGGCCTTGATCGGGGCGTTGTACATGCCCAGGCGCGTCGGCAGGGCGCCCTTCGTCAGCGTGTGGTCCCAAGGCAGCATGACGGTCTTCTTCTGCTCGGCCGTCAGCGTGGTGAAGAGTTCGCGGACGAGGTCTTCGCTGGCCTTCGCCTTGTCGGCACGGGCGACCTGCGCGGCGCCGCCGAGCGCGATGGCGGCCGCGGCCGTGCCGCCGACGCGGCGGAAGAAGCTCCTGCGATCGGACGCGGGGAACAGGCCGTTGCACTCGGTGCAGGGGATTTCGTCGCGGGAGGTCATGGCCGACTCCTGAAGGGAAAGGCGGGGCGGGCGGTTCGACGCCTTCGATCATACCGCCATCGCGCAGCGGATCAAAGTGAGAATTCGCCGAGAGCGGCGATCCCTTCCCGACGCGCGGCGCGCGGCGTATACTCGCGAGCAATCCCACCCTCCCGAACCACTCCCATGAAACGCTGCTTCGCACTCGTCCTGCTGACCGCCTTCGCATCCGTCGCGCCGGCCGCCGACCCGTGGATCGCCCTGCCCGGCGGCGACGGGATCGGCAAGGGCAAGCACGTCGTCTTCGTCAGCGGCGACGAGGAATACCGATCCGAGGAGGCGCTGCCGCAGCTCGCGAAGATCCTGAACAAGCACTACGGCTTCCAGTGCACCGTGCTCTTCGCCATCGACAAGGACGGCGAGACGATCAACCCGCAAGTCACCGACAACATCCCTGGCCTCGAAGCGCTCAAGACCGCCGACCTGATGGTGATCTTCACGCGGTTCCGCAACCTGCCGAACGCGCAATTGCAGCACGTCGTCGATTACGTGAAGGCCGGCAAGCCGGTCGTCGGCCTGCGCACCGCGACCCACGCCTTCAACCTCAAGAACAGCGAGTTCCAAGACTACCACTGGCAGTTCCAGGACGGCGGCTTCGGCCGGCGCGTCCTCGGCGAGACGTGGGTGGCGCACCACGGCGCCCACGGCAAGGAAGGCACGCGCGGCCGCTTCGCCGACGGCCAGGAGAAGCACCCGATCCTCAAGGGGATCAAGGACGGCGAGATCTTCGGCACGACGGACGTCTACACCGTCAAGCTCCCGCTGCCCGGCGACAGCGCGCCGCTCGTGCTGGGCGAAGTGACGGAGACGTTGAAGGACGACTCGAAGGCCGTCGCGGGCAAGAAGAACGCCCCGATGATGCCCGTGGCGTGGACGAAGACCCACGGCGGCAAGCACGCCCGCGTCTTCACGACGACGATGGGCGCCTCGCAGGACCTGCAATGGGATGCGACGCGGCGGATGATCGCGAACGGCTGCCTCTGGGCGCTCGGGATGGAAACGAAGATTCCCGACAAGACGAACGTGGAGATCGTGGGCGAATTCCATCCGCTGCCGTTCAAGTTCGGCGGCCACAAGAAGGGCGTCAAACCCGCGGACCTGCTGAAATAGACCACGAATAAGCCGAATAACACGAATCAATACAAGGTTTTCTATTCGTCGTATTCGTGGGATTCGTGGTCCCCCTCTTCCTGGGAGTCGTCATGCGTCGAGTTCTCTCCGCGCTGTTTTTGGTCGCGTTCGCGGTCCCCGTGTTCGCCCAGGCGCCACCGGTCGTGTCGGCGATCACGGGGCGGATGCATCAGTTCGACAAGTCGAACGATCTCTCCGGCTCCGTCACGCTCGTCGGGCGCACCACGGGGATCGTCCACTTCGACGCCATCGGCATGGCCGACTTCGACGCGAAGAGGGAGATGACGCGCGAGACGATGTTCAAGATCGCGTCCATGACGAAGCCGATCACGGCGCTCGGCATCATGATCCTCGCGGACGAAGGAAAGCTCTCGCCCGACGATCCGGTCGAGAAGCACATCCCGGCCTTCAAGGGCCAGAAGCTCAAAGTCGGTGATGATCTGAAGGCCCCCGCGCGGCCGATCACGCTGCGCGACCTGATGACGCACACCGCCGGGCTGCCGAACTACCCGGCCGCCTGCGCGGACGTGTACCAGAAGCGGCACAAGACGCTGGAGGAAACCTCCAACATCATCGGCAAGGAACCGCTCGTCTTCGAACCGGGCACGAAGTGGTCGTACTGCAACCCCGGCATCGACACGCTCGGCCGCGTGATCGAGGTCTGCTCCGGCGAGCCATACCACGTCTTCCTGCAAAAGCGGGTGTTCGACCCGCTCGGCATGAAGTCCACGACCTACTACCCGTCGGCCGAACAGGTGGCGAACACGGCCACGATCTACAACAAGAAGGACAACGCGCTCGTCGCGGCGACGAATCAGATCCTCGAATTTCCGAAGGACGCGAAGCACCCGGTGCCGGCGGGCGGCCTCTATTCCACGGCCGGCGACATCGCGAAGCTCTGCCAGGCGATGCTCGGCAAGGGAGCGCTCGGCGGCAAGCGCATCGTCAGCGAGAAGAACTTCCTCGAGATGACCAAGACGCAGACCGGCGACATCAAGACCGGCTTCACCGACGGCATGAGCTTCGGCTACGGCTTCGCCGTCGTCAAGGAGCCGAAGGGCGTGACGGCGATGCTCTCGCCCGGCACCTTCGGCCACGGCGGCGCCTTCGGCACGCAGTACTGGATCGACCCGACGCGGGACCTCTACGTGATCCTGCTGATCGCCCGCACGGGCCTGCCGAACAGCGACGCCTCGCCGCTAAACGGTCTCATCTCAAGAAAGGCTCCATCATGTCCTCCCTCTCCCGTCGCAGATTCCTGCAAACCTCCGCCGGCGCGCTCGCCGTCGCCGGCTCCTCCGCCACGGCGTTCGCCGCGAACGAGACGATTCACGTCGGCGTCGTCGGCTCCGGCGGCCGGGCCAGGCACCTGCTGAAATCGCTCGTCACCATTCCCGGCGTCCGCGTCACGACGCTGTGCGACGTCTGGGACAAGGCGCTCGATGAAGCGAAGAAGATGGTGCCGGCGGCGAAGACGACGAAGCGGGCCGAGGAGGTGTTCGGCGACAAGGACGTGCACGCCGTGCTGATCGGCGCGCCGGACCACCAGCACGTGCCGCTGACCGTCGCGGCGTGCAAGGCCGGGAAGGACGTCTACGTCGAGAAGCCGTTGACGCACGAACTGAGCGAGGGAAAGGCCGTCATCGCGGCGCAGAACGAGCACAAGCGGATCGTGCAGGTCGGCACGCAGCAACGGAGCATGCCGCACATCGCCGAGGCGCGCGAACTGATCCAGGGCGGAAAGATCGGCAAGGTGCTGAAGGTCAAGATGAGCTGGAACCGGAACAGCGACCGCGTGAAGCGCTTCCCGCTCGGAGTCGATCAGAAGAGCGTCGACTGGACCGCGTTCCTCGGCGCGGCCAAGAAGCAGGAGTTCGACGAGTATCGCTTCCGCAACTGGCGCTGGTACTGGGATTTCGGCGGCGGCATCTTCACCGACCTCATGGTGCATTGGGTGGACGTGGCGCATTGGGTGCTGGATGTGGACCACCCGACGAAGGCGGTGAGCCTCGGCGAGTTCGTGAACGCGAAGGGCGTGTGGGAAACGCCCGACACCGTGCAGACGATCCTGTCGTACCCCGGCAACGTGCAGATGTACTTCGAGGGGACGTTCAGCAACGCCCGCAACGGCGCGCACATCGAATTCCAGGGGACCGACGGCACCTGCTACATCGACCGCGGCCGGCACGAGTTCATCCCGGAGCGCACCAAGAAGTTCGAGCCGAAGGACCGCATCCTCGGCACGGGACCGAAGGGGGCGGATTTCTACGACAAGCCGGACGGGGAACTGCTGCACCTGACGAACTGGATCGACTGCGTGCGGAGCCGGAAGACGCCGACGGCGCCGGCGGAGGCGGGCGTGTCCGGCGCGTCGGCGGCTCACCTCGCGAACCTCGCGATGAACGCCGGCGGCGTCGCGGAGTGGAAGGGCTGATCGCACGAACTCGAAAATGGTTGGAATACCGAGATCGCGAAACCCCGAAAGGACGAAACCACGAAACGAGTGTTTGCTCTCATTCGTGCTTTCGTCCTTTCGGGGTTTCGTGATCTCTTCGATTTCAAGCCACGATGGCGTTCACCAATTCTCCATGCACATCGGTCAATCGGTAATAGCGGCCCTGGAACTTGTACGTCAGCTTCGCGTGGTCGATGCCGAGCAGGTGGAGCAGAGTGGCCTGCACGTCGTGGACGTGGACGCCGTTCTCGGCGACGTTGTAACCGTGGTCGTCGGTGGAACCGTGGGTGACGCCGGGCTTGATGCCGCCGCCGGCGAACCACATGGTGAAGCAGCGCGGGTGGTGGTCCCGTCCGTAGTTGTCGGCGGTGAGCTTCCCCTGGCTGTAGTTCGTGCGGCCGAACTCGCCGCCCCAGACGACGAGCGTGTCCTTGAGCATTCCGGTCCGCTTCAAGTCTTGAACGAGCCCGTAGCACGCGCGGTCGATGTCCTTCGCCTGGCGGCGGATGCCGCCGGGCAGGCCGCCGTGGTGATCCCAGCCGGGGTGGTAGAGTTGGATGAACCGCGTGTTCCGCTCGGCCAGCCGCCGGGCGAGCAGGCAGTTCGCGGCGAAGGTGCCGGGCTTCTTCGCGTCCTCGCCGTAGAGGTCGAAGACGTCCTTCGGCTCCTTCGCGAAGTCCATCACATCCGGCACGCTCGTCTGCATCCGATACGCCATTTCGTACTGCGCGACGCGTGCGGCGATCTCCGGATCACCCTCGGCTTCTCCGGAGAGCTTGTGCAATTCCGCGAGGCGGTCGAGCATTTTGCGGCGGCCCTCGGCGCTCACGCCGTCGGGGTTTTGCAGGTACAGCACGGGGTCCTTCCCGCTGCGGAACTGGACGCCCTGGTGCTGGCTGGGCAGGAAGCCGTTGCCCCAGAGGCGGGCGTAGAGGCCCTGCTCGGTGCGGTCCTTGGAGACGAGGACGACGAACGCCGGCAGGTTCTCGTTCGCGCTGCCGAGGCCGTAGGAGAGCCACGCGCCGAAGCTCGGCCGGCCCGCGATCTGGTGCCCGGTCTGGAAGAACGTGATGGCGGGATCGTGGTTGATCGCCTCGGTGTAGCAGGACTTCACGAAGGTGAGGTCGTCCGCCATCGACGCGATGTTCGGCAGCAGGTCGCTGACGGTCGCGCCGGACTTCCCGTGCTTGGCGAACTTGAAGATCGACCCCGCGAGCGGCAGCGTCGCCTGGTTGCCGGACATGCCGGTGAGCCGTTGGCCCTTGCGCACGGATTCGGGAAGGTCGGTGCCGTTCTTTTCGTTCAGGAGCGGCTTGTGATCGTAGAGGTCGAGCTGGCTCGGCCCGCCGGCCATGAAGAGGTAGATGATCCGCTTCGCCTTCGGCGCGTGGTGCGGCTTGTCGAGGACGCCCTTCATCGCCTCGGCGCGCGATTCGTTCGCGAGGAGCGAGCCGAGCGCGACGCCTCCGAGGCCGAGCGCCGATTGGCGAAGGAACAGCCGGCGATTCGCGGCGGGCAGGATCGCGTGCTCGGTCATGGGTCGTCTCGAAGGAAGTCCACGAGGGTCGCGGTTCGCCGTAGGTAGAGCGGATGCCGCGGCTGGCGGTTCCCGGCGGGGCCGATCATCCCGATGCATTTTAGCGGAGTGCCGGCCCGCCGGAGTAGCGCAATCACCGTCGCGACCCGTGCGGGATCGGGCAGGTAGCCACCCCACGCGAGGATGCAGACCTCGGCGCCTCGGACCACGGTACGCAGGTGGCGGTCGTTCGCCGGGCCGACCGGATCGGGAATGCGATGCAATTCCTTCCGATCCGGCGTGCGGTAGGCGAAGAGGTTGACGACGCGGATCGCTCCGAATCCCTCGCGCATGGCCAGCCGAACGCAGCAGCGGATCGTCGGGTCGTCGACGTTCGCGTCCGCGGTCGAGGGGTTCAGCATGACGAAGGCGGCGACCGGACGCGCGGCATCCCAGCGGCGCGTCAGACGGTAGCGATAGCGGCCGCACGGGGAGAAGAGAGCGTCGCCGACCATATCTTCAATCGTATGCTTCCCGCTTCGATCCGGGCCGTGTTCTTCGACGCCGTCGGCACGCTGATCCACACGGCCGAACCGCCGGCGCGAACGTACGCGGCGGTCGCGGCCCGATACGGAATCGCGCTCTACGAGGACGCGATCGGCCGAAGGTTCCGCGCCGCTTTCCGCATCGAAGAGGACCGCGACCGCGCCGCCGGGTGGATCACGTCCGAGGCGCGCGAAGTCGAGCGATGGCGGTCCATCGTGACGGCCGCGCTCGGCGACGAACGCTGTTTCCCGGAATTGTGGGACCACTTCGCTTTGGCGTCGGCCTGGACCGTGGATCCGCTCGGCGCGCGGCTCGTGCATCGCCTCGCCGATCACGGGATCGCGACGGGCATCGCGTCGAATCTGGACAGTCGGCTCGATCGCGTCGTCGCCGGCATTCCCGAATTGGAACACCTGTCTCCCAACATCGTCGTCAGTTCCCGCGTCGGGTACCGCAAGCCGCACGGCGCGTTCTTCGCCGAGGTCGCGCGGATCGCGGGGACGCCACCGGAGTCGATCGCGTTCGTCGGGGACGATCCGGTCAACGATTTCGACGGGGCGAACGCGGCCGGTATGATGCCGTACCTGATCGATCCAAACGCTCTGCATACGGATCGCGTGCCGCGTGTCGCGTCGTTGGTGGAACTGCTTTGAGATTGGTTCAATTCGCCATCCGCCAGGCGCGGCCATCGTGAGTAATCGCGATGTGATTTTCTGATGGCCCACCGAAGATGATCGTCGCCAGTCGCCGGCTCGGTTCGCCTTTCTCGGCGATCCGTTCGAGCACAAGGGTCTCCCCTTCGGGCTTCAAGATCAAGTGGCCCAGCCCCATGCCGACGGGGATGCCGCGGTCCCAGAGCTTGCGGAACTGGTGGTGGAATTCGAGCCGCGCCGCGGCGAAGTCGCCGGGCGGCGCGAACGAGTGGTTCATCAGATCGAGCGCCGTCGCGATCAGTTCCCGCAGCGGATCACTCATGTCATGCCCGCCGCGGCGCGCTCGACGAGGTCCATCGAATGTTTCGCCTCCTCGACGGTGATCGTGAGCGGCGGGGCGATGCGCACGACTTTCTTCGAGAGCGGTCCAAGGAGGTGCACGCCGTCCTTCCCGTTCCCGCGATACGCGGCGAGGACGAACGCGTTCGCCCACTCCGGCCCGGTCTTGCCGGCGTGATCCTGGAACTCGACGCCCCAGACCATCCCGCCCGGCTCGCCGCGCACGGCCGCCACGAACGGCAACCGCTTCAATCGCACGAGGCCGGCCTCGATGATCCGCGACGGTTCCGCCATCGCGCCCAGCACGTCCCGCGACTCGAACTCGTCGAGCGTCGCCAGCACGGCCGCCGAGCTGATCGGGTTCGCGCTCCAGGTATCGGAGGTTTCGCCGTAGTCGAGCGCACCGAAGATGTCGGCGCGTCCGACGACCGCGGCGACCGGCACGCCGTTGCCGAGGCCCTTGCCCAGCACGACGAGGTCCGGCTCCAGGCCGTAGGCTTCGAACGCGAACAGCTTCCCCGTGCGGCCGAAGTTCGCCTGCACTTCGTCGAGGATGAAGACGAGGTCCTTCTCGCGGCAGAATTGCTGGAGGGTTTGCAGGTACGCCTTCGGCGGGTGGTACGAGCCGCCGCCGCCGAGGTACGGCTCGGTGATGAGGCAGCCGAGCTTCGCGCCGTATTGGTGCCAGAGGGCGTCCAATTCCTTCCGGTACGGCATGGGATCGAACGGCTCGTTCCGCATCGCCACGTCGCGGCACTCGGCCATCGGGAACGAAATGAATTTCACGCGCGGATCGCGCTCGGCGTCGGTCTCGCTGCCGGTGACGGCGCACGAGAGGCCCTTCTTGCCGTGGAAGCCGAAGCGCGTCGCGAGGATCATCGGGCGCGTCTTGTCCCGCGCCATCGCGGCCCAGAGCGCCTTCTGGATCGCTTCCGAACCGGACGCGGCCCAGAGGACGCTGTCGAGGCGTCCGCCGCCGGGGCAGCGCTTCAACATGGCGACGAGGCGCCGGTTCGCTTCGGCTTCGAGCGGCGTGATCGCGTTGTACGCCGTCTGCGGCAACGCCTCGAAGTATTCGGATTCCTGACCCCCGACCCCTGACTCCCGACTCCAGCCCATGTTCTTGAAGAACCGAGAGGTCCATCGCGTCGGGTTGTGGCCGAGGTTCGCGACGAGCACGCCGGACGTGAAGTCGTAGAGCCGGCGGCCGTCGGGCGTCCAGTGGAAGACGCCGGCGCTCTTCGCGATGACGGCCTGCGTCGGCGTGAAGGTGCGCAGGCTCCGCGGTTCGAGCGCCGCGATCGAGGCGCGCTCGGCGTTCGCGGCGGGTTCGTCGGCGTGGCGAATGACCGGCATCGGTCGCACTCCCGGTGGGTGCCGTCATTGTCGGGAAACCCCGGCGATTGTCCGCAGCGCGGCTTGTCCGATTCCCGCGACCGCATACCCTGCGCTGAAGCCCGCCTCCTCGAGTGCCGCCATGTCGCGCTTCGCTTTGCTCGCGCTTCTCGCCCTCACGCCGCCGCTGGCCTCGGCCGACCCGAAGCCGAAGGGCAAGCCGAACCGCCTCGCGAAGGAGAGCAGCCCCTACCTGCTCCAGCACGCGCACAACCCCGTGGACTGGTATCCGTGGGGAACCGAGGCGCTCGAGCGCGCGAAGAAGGAGAAGAAGCTGATCTTCCTCTCCATCGGCTACAGCGCGTGCCACTGGTGCCACGTCATGGAGCGCGAGTCGTTCGCCAACGACGCGATCGCGAAGACGCTCAACGAGAACTTCGTCTGCATCAAGGTGGACCGCGAGGAACGGCCGGACATCGACGAAATCTACATGGCCGCCCTGAACACGACGGGCGTGAGCGGCGGCTGGCCGCTGTCGATGTTCCTCACGTCGGAGGGGAAGCCGATCTTCGGCGGCACGTACTTCCCGCCCGCGGACAAGAAGGTCGAGGACGGCACGATCACGGGATTCCCCACCATCCTGAAGCGCGTCATCGAACTGAACTCCACGAAAGGGGACGAACTCGCGGCGCAGGCGGACCGGATCGCGCGGCTGACCGTCGAATCGCTCGGCCGCGGCGAGGCGACGCCGCTCTTCGCGTTCGATCGCGAGATCGTGGCGGACGCGACGCGCTGGTTCGAGTTCGATCCCGTCCACGGCGGAATCGGGAACAAGCTCGCGCAGTTCCGGGGGACGAAGTTCCCGCGCCCGGCGGCCGTCGGTTTTCTCCTGAGCCAGAGCCGCAAGCCGGGGAGCGAGAAGCTCGCGGCCTCGATCGCGCTGACGCTGCGGAAGATGGCCGAGGGGGGCATCTACGACCAACTCGGCGGCGGCTTCCACCGCTACAGCACCGAGCGCACCTGGACGGTGCCGCACTTTGAGAAGATGCTCTACGACAACGCGCAGCTGATGGAGCTGTACGCCGAGGCCTACAAGGCGACGCCCGATCCGCTCTACAAGCGCGTCGTCGCCGAGACGCACGCGTACCTCGCGCGCGAGATGACGAACGCGGACGGCGCGTTCTACTCGGCGCTGGACGCCGACAGCAACGGCGTCGAAGGCGAGTTCTACGTTTGGACCGCGGACGAGCTGGCGCAGGTGATCGAGAGCGGAAAGAACCTCGCGTTCCTGAAGACCGTGTACGGCGTCGGCGAGCCGAACTTCGAGGAGAAGTTCCACATCCTGCGCCTGCCGAAGCCGACGGCGGAACTGGCGAAGGAGTTGAAGCTGACGGAAGCGGAACTGTTCGCGAAGCTCGAGCCGTTGAAAGCGAAGCTGCTGGCGCAGCGGGCGAAGCGGGTGCGCCCGTTCCTGGACACGAAGGTGATCGCGGGGTGGAACGGGCAGATGATCGCGGGCTACGCGCGGGCCGGGGAGGTCTTCCAGAATCCCGACTACACCGCCGCCGCCGCGAAGGCCGCCGAGTTCGTGCTGAAGACGATGCGGAACAAGGACGGCCGATTGTTCCGGCTCCACGCCGCCGCACCGGGCGAGAAGCCCGCGCCGCGCGGGAACGCCTTCCTCGACGACTACGCCTTCGTCTTGCACGGTCTCCTCAACCTGCACGACGCCACCGGCGAGAAGCGCTGGCTCGACGATGCCCGCGCGATCGCCGACACCATGATCCGCTGGCACGGCGACGCCGACCTCGGCGGGTTTTTCTACACCGCCCACGACCACGAGAAGCTCTTCGCGCGATCGAAGGACAGCTACGACGGCGCCCAGCCCAGCGGCAACGGCGTCGCCGCGCGTGCCCTCCTCCGCCTCGCGGCGAAGACCGGCGACGCGAAGTATCGCGACCAAAGCATCCGCGCCGTGCGCGCCTTCGCGGGCGCCCTGAAAGGCAGCCCCGGGTCGATGCCCGGCCTCGCCGGCGCGCTGGACCAACTTCTCGACCTCGCTGTGAAGGACCCGACGCTGCTCGCCGGCAAGGACGCGCCGAAGCCCGCCCCGAAGAATCCGGTCGAGGCGGCCGACGTCGTGACCGCGAAGCTCGCCGTCGGAAAGCCCGATAAAGATGGAAAGCAGACGTTCACCGTGACGCTGACGATCGCCGAGCCGTGGCACGTCTACGCCAGCCCCGTCGGCAATGAATCTTTGAAAGAGTCCGAGACGACGGTCGAAGTGCTCGTCGGCGGGAAGGAAGTCGCGGCCGAGATCGCGTTCCCGGCCGGCGTTCCCGCGAAGGACTCGGGCGACGGCGCATACCAGATTTACGTCGGCACCGCGACCATCACCGGCGTCCTAACGCGCACGAAGGACGACGGCGAACTCGAAGTCCGCATCCGGCTGCTCGCGTGCAAGGATCGCCTCTGCCTCAAGGCCAGCACGCTGAAGCTGAAGTGACGCCTCGGCCGCATCTACAATGAGTCGGTTGTAAGCGCTCCGTTCCCGGCCGGGTATTCCCGTCATGAAGCCGATCCTCCTTCGCCCGCTCGCCGTCGTCCTCGGCGCGTTGGCCGTCTCCGGCTGCCGTCCGGCGGCCGAAGCGCCCAAGGCCCCCCCGCCGCCCGCCGTCACGGTCAGCCGCCCCGTGATCCAAAAGGTGCAGGGATACCTCGAATACAACGGCCACCTCGACGCCATCGAGACGGTGCAGATCCGTGCCCGCGTGAAGGGATACTTGGAGAAAGTACACTTCGTCGACGGCGTGATCGTCGCGAAGGGCGCCCCGCTCTACACCATCGACCCGCGCGAATACAAGGCGCTGGTGGCGAAGGCCGAGGCCGACATCGAACGCGCCAAGGCGGACCGCGCCAACGCGCAGGCGCAGGTGGACCTCGCCAAGGCGGAGCTGAAGCGGCAGAAGGCGCTGGGCACCGCCGCGTCCGCGGCCGAAATGGACAAAGCCGTCGCCTCGCTGGCCGCCGCCGAGGCGCAGATCAAGACGGCGACCGCCAACGAGCAGGCCGGCGAAGCCGCCCGCCGCACCGCCGCCCTCGAACTCGAATACACCGACATCAAGGCCCCGATCGACGGACAGATCAACCGCACCCTCGTCACGCAGGGGAATCTCGTCGGACAGAACGAGACGACGCTGCTGACCACTATCGTGCGCATGGACAAGCTGCACGTCTACTTCGACGCCGCCGAGCGCGACCTCGTGGCGTTCCTGCAATCGAAGGCCACCGACCGCGCCGCCGTCCGCATGGAGGTCGCCGTCACGAACGAACGCGGCTTCCCCCACGTCGGCACCATCGACTTCCGCGAGAACCGCGTCGACACCGGCACCGGCACCGTCCGCGTCCGCGGCGAGATCGAAAACCCGGTCGGCCCCGACGGCAAGAACCGCGAACTCTACCCCGGACTCTACGCCAAGATCCGCGTGCCCAGCGGCCCCGCCCGCGACCTGCCCGTCATCCCCGAAGCGGCGCTGATGACCGACCAGGAAGGCCGCTACGTCTACGTCCTCAAGGACGACGACACCATCCGCAAGCAGACCGTCGAGGTCGTGCGGCAGAACTTCTGGCGCAAGCCGAAAACCTCCGAATCGACCGAACCCGGCTGGAGGATCGGCGCGGGCGCGGACCCGAAGGCGCCCGACGCGGCGGCGGTGCCCGTGCAGTCGATCGTGGCGATCCAGGCCGGCCTCGCCCCCACCGATCGGGTCGTCGTCAACGGTTTGCAAAAGGCCTTCCCCGGCCAGCCCGTCGCGCCCGACCTGCGCGAATTGATTCCGCCTTCTCCCCCGAAGTGACCGCTCGCTCCACCTCCGAGAAGGACCGCCCCCGGGCGGCCGTTCCATGATCTCGCGCTTCTTCATCGATCGACCGGTCTTCGCGAACGTCCTCGCGATCCTCACGATCCTCTTCGGATTCGTGGCGGTCACGCGGCTGCCGATCGAACAGTACCCGTCCATCACGCCGCCGACGGTCGTCGTCTCGACGGTCTATCCCGGCGCGAACGCGCGCGTCGTCGCCGACACCGTCGCCGCCCCGATCGAGCAGCAGGTCAACGGCGTCGAGAACATGATGTACATGTCCTCGACCAGCTCCGCCGACGGTTCGTACTCGCTCACGATCACCTTCGAGATCGGCACGAACCTCGACGACGCGCAGGTGCTGGTGCAGAACCGCATCTCCGCCGCCGAGCCGACTTTGCCGGAGGAGGTCCGCCGCCAGGGGGTGAACGTCAAGAAGCAATCGTCGAACATCCTGCTCGTGGTGTCGCTCACGTCCGAGGACGGCACCTTCAAGCCGCTGTTCCTCTCGAACTACGCGACGCTGCGACTGCGGGACGAACTCAGCCGCGTGAAGGGCGTTGGCGAAGTGACGGTGAAAGGCGCCGGATCGTATTCCATGCGCGTCTGGATGGACCCGGACAAGATGGCGGCGCGGCTGCTCACCACGCAGGACATCATCGCCGCGCTGGCGCGCCAGAACGTGCAGGTGGCGGCCGGGCAGGTCGGCCAGCCGCCGAACCCCTCGGGCCAGGCGTTCCAGCTCACCGTCACCACCCTCGGCCGCCTCACCGAAGCGCCGCAGTTCGAGGACATCGTCGTCAAGAGCGGCGCGAACGGGCAGGTCGTCTACCTCCGCGACGTCGCCCGCATCGAACTCGGTGCCCAGACCTACGACTCCTTCGAAGCCCGCTCCGGCATGTCCGCCGCGAACATCCTCGTCTACCAGCTCCCCGGCTCGAACGCGCTCGACGTCGCCAACCGCGTCATCGCCGCCATGGAGAAGATCCGCCCGACGCTGCCGCAGGGGATGGAATTCACCATCCCCTTCAACACCACCAAGTTCGTCGACTCCGCGATCTCGAATGTCTACAAGACGCTGATCGAGGCGGGCGTGCTCGTGCTGATCGTGATCCTCGTCTTCCTCCAGAGCTGGCGAGCGCTGCTCGTGCCCGCCACGACGGTGCCGGTCACGCTCATCGGCGCGTTCGCCTTCATGTACCTCTTCGGCTTCTCCATCAACCTGCTCACGCTCTTCGGCCTCATCCTCGCGATCGGCATCGTGGTGGACGACGCCATCGTCATCGTCGAGAACGCCAGCCACCACATCGAAGGCGGCATGGCGCCGCGCGAGGCGACCATCAAGGCGATGAACGAAGTGACCGGCCCCGTGATCGCCATCACCTTCGTGCTGCTCGCGGTCTTCGTGCCGACGGCGTTCCTCGGCGGCATCACCGGCCAGATGTACCGCCAGTTCGCGCTCACCATCGCGGCCACGGCCGTCATCAGCGCCGTCAACGCCCTCACGCTCAAGCCCGCGCAGTGCGCCGCCTACCTCCGCCCCCACACCGGCAAGAACGTCTTCACCAAGATCTTCGACTTCGTCTACAAGCCGATCGAACGGCTCTACACCTGGATCGTCCGCGTCCTCCTCCGCGTCTGGTGGCTCGTCTTCGTCGCCTTCCTCGCCCTCGGTTACGCCACCTGGGTCTGGTACAACGAGGTCCCCACCGCCTTCCTTCCCGAAGAAGACCAGGGCTTCGTCATCATCGGCGTGCAACTCCCCGATTCCGCCTCGCTGGACCGGACGCGCGAGGTGGCGAACACGATGAACACCGTCCTCGCCAAGTACCGCGACGCCGGCATGGTCGAAAACTGGTT
>CAYVRB010000111.1:0-18250 GCA_964453375.1 uncultured Alcaligenaceae bacterium | reverse complement strand
CCGAGTGCCGAGTGCCGAGTGCCGAGTGCCGAGTGCCGAGTGCCGAGTGCCGAGTATCGAGTATCGAGTATCGAGTACCGAGTGCCGAGTACCGAGTACCGAGTACTCAGTTCTTATCACAGTGGTCATTGAATCGTCATTGGCACTCGACGCTCGACATTCACTACTGGGTACTCGGTACTCGGTACTTGGTACTGGGTACTGGGTACTCGGTACTGGGTACTGAGTACAATTCCTCCACTTCAGTCCACGAACACGAACTCGTTCAGATTCAGGATCGCCCGGCAGGCGTTCGGCAGGCCGTGGTCCTTCGCGTAGGCCGCGAGCGCGTCGGCTTCCGCCGCCGTCGGATCGCGGCCGAGCGCGAGGCGGAACGCCATCGTCACTTGGCCCTTCGGGTCGTTCGCCAGCGACTCGACGCGGGCCGCGAAGTGCTTCGCCATCGCCAGCGCCAAGCGATTGTTGAGGAGCGCGAGTGCCTGCTGCGGCGAAAGCGATTCGTTCCGCTTCTCCACGTTCAAGGACGGATCGGCGCAGTCGAACGACGCCATGAACGGCTGCAGCTTCGAGCGCACCGTGAAGCGGTACACCGCCCGCCGGTGCGCCTTCGCGTCCTCCGGATCGTGGAGGTGGTACTGGTAGTGCGGCGAATGCTCCGGCTTCTCGACGACGAAGTCCTGGAAGCTCGGCCCTCCCATCGTCCGGTCCAGCTTGCGGGCCGCGACGAGGATCGAATCGCGCACGGCCTCGGCTTCGAGCTTGCGCCGGTTCTGCCGCCAGAGATAGGCGTTGTTTTGATCGATCTCGGAGTGCGGAGTGCGGAGTGCGGAGTGCGGAGTGGAGGACACCTGCCGGTACGTCTTCGACATTACGATCAGTTTGTGGAGTTTCTTGAGGCTTCCGCCACGGTCGCGGAATTCCACAGCCAGCCAGTCGAGCAGATCGGGATGCGTCGGGAGCTGGCCCATCTTGCCGAAGTCGTTGGGCGTATCGACGAGGCCTCGGCCGAAGTGGTACTGCCAGACGCGATTGACGATGCTCCGCCAAACGAGCGGGTTGTCGTTCGCGGTCAGCCATCGCGCGAGCGCGGCGCGGCGGTCCCCCTCCGTCGCGTTCGGCTTCAATTCGAATGGCACGCCGAGCGCCGCGATCGCGCCAGGGGGAACGACCTTGCCCGGCTTCGTGATGTCGCCGCGAGGCAGCAGGCGAATCTCCCGCGGCTGGCCGCCGGTGCCGGCGAAGTTGCCCGAACCCTGAAACGCCGTGCCGATGTAGGCCACCTGCCGCGCCGTCATCCGCTTGAGTTCGCCGTCGGCCGAATCGAAGTCGCCCTTCAAAACCGCCAGCTTCGACGCATCCTCGCCGAGCGCGGTCTTCAGCATTTCGTCCCGCTGCTTCGTCAGCTTCGCGATCTCGCCGGCGACGAGCTTCGGCCCCGGCGCGGCGATGCCGTCGGTGAGGTTCGATTTGCGCCAGCGGATCGGCGCCTCGATGGAGTCGAGCGCCGTCACACCCTTGCCGAGGGCGACGTTCGCGCCGGTCGCATCGTCGGCCTCCAACTCCGCGAGGGCGAAGATAAAGTCGTTCTGTCGCGGGGCGAGCTTCGTCGCCGTCACGCGGAGGTGGCGACCGGCCTTGCCTTCGACGGCGACGCTTAGCGGAGCCGTGCGCGGATTGGGATAATCGCTCGCAGTCTGGTCCAGGAGCATGGTGGAAGTCTGGAAACTCGCGTCGTCGGAGAGTTCGACCTTGAAGCGGACGGGGAAGCCGAAGCCGGCGCCGATGGCGTTGAAGTCGTCGTCGCAGGCGCGCAGGACGACGCGGTCGAGTTTGACACTCTTCCCGAGATCGACCTGGACCCATTTCACCCGATCCTGTTTCGATTCGATGGCCGAGTGGTAGCCGTATTCCGGCTTCTTGCCATCGCCGACCTTGGCGCCGTCCGCGATGCGCCGCACCAACTCCGCGTACGCCGCGCCGGCCTTCGTGCGCGCCGTCGCCTCCAGCGCCGCGATCCGGTCGCCCGCCGCCTTCCGCTTCGCTTCCAACTCGACGCGGCGGGCCGCCACCTTCGGATCCGAATCGTACGCGCGGTCCGTCCGGTCGATGGCGGCGAAGACCGCCTGCAGCGCGTAGTACTCCTCCTGCGAGATCGGATCGAACTTGTGGTTGTGGCACTGGGCGCAATGAACCGTCAGGCTCGCGAAGGTGCCCATCGTGTTCGACACGAAGTCGTCGCGGTCCAGATGGCGGGCGACGCGACCGTCGATCTTCGATTCGGGCAGCTCGGCATGGCCGATGAAGTCCCACGGCCCGGCCGCGAGGAACCCGAGCGCCTCGACGCCGTCGACGGTGCCGGGGAAGAGTACGTCGCCGGCTAGCTGTTCCTGCACGAACCGGGCGTACGGCTTGTCCGCGTTGAACGCGCGGATCACGTAGTCCCGATACGGCCAGGCGTTCGGCCGCGGCTTGTCCTTGTCGTAGCCGTGCGTCTCGCCGAAGTGGACCACATCCAGCCAGTGCCGCGCCCAGCGCTCGCCGTAGTGCGGCGAGGCGAGCAGGCGATCGACCAGCTTCTCGTAAGCGTTTGGCGACGCGTCCTTCAGGAACGCGTCGATCTCCTCGAGCGTCGGCGGCAAACCGATCAAGTCGAAGGACAATCGCCGGATCATCGTCCGCCGATCCGCCTCCGGCGACGGGCGCAATCCCTTCTCCTTCAGCTTCGCCAAGATGAATCCGTCAATCGTCTTTCCTGACTCCTGACCCCTGACTCCCGACCCCTGCAATGGCCGAAGCGACCACCAATCGCGCGGGTCCTTCGCCTGCGAGCCGTCGTCGGGCCAATCCGCGCCCGCGTCGATCCACTCGCGCAGGATCGCGATCTCCTTCGCCGTCAGCTTCTCGCCCTTCGGCGGCATGACGGTCTCGGGGTCGATGCTGCTCACGCGATGGAGCAGCGGGCTGTCCATCGCGTGTTTGGGGAGGATCGCCTTGCCGCTGTCGCCGCCGGCGAGGGCGTCGGCCTTGCGGTCGAGGCGCAGGCCGCCTTTCTGCTTCGCGTCGCCGTGGCAGGATGCGCACGCCTTCGCGAGGATCGGCTTCACGTCCTTCGCGAAATCGGCCGCGACCGACCGCGACGCGAACATCAGGAGCGCGAGTGGCATCCATCGGATCGGCATGAATCGCCTCGGTCAGAAGAGCGGCGGGCGGGAACCGTCATTGTCGCATCCGGCACCGCTGCGAGGCAACCGTTTCCCGTCCGGTTCCCGAATCGTAGGTTGGGGAGGAATGGCCACCGAATGGAATTTCCCCGTCGGCGTTCTGCACCGGAGGCTGGGTCCGGGCGCGGTGTTGGCGGAGCCGTTGTTCGCGCCGGAAATCTCGCGATTGGCGGGATCGCGCGAGCACGCGATGGCCGCGACGGCGCGGTCGTTGCAGCAATACCTGGGCGACGCCTCGCCGGAGACGCTGATCCGCCGTCGGCGCGCGACCGCGGCTCGCGAACTCGTCTTTACCCTGTCGCTCGATCCGCCGCGCGCGAACGCGGGCTGGCGCGAGCCGGTGACGCTGACGTTCCACGCGGCGGTGTGGGACGAAGCCGGGTACGTGCTGGCGCGCGTGCCGGCGCTCGGGATCGAAGTCGTTGCGGGGCCGAAGGACGATCTGGCGGATCGGCTGCGGCGCGAGGCGCTGGCGGCGCTGCGCCGGCGGGACGCGTCGGCGAACCTGCGGAACCTGGTCTGGACGCAGACGACGACGGCGTTCCGCATCGAGTGGCAGGACGTGCCGGTGCGCCGATTATCCTTGAAGCAGCGGGCCGAACGCGCCGAGCGGGGCGACGACGAGGAGGACGAGAAGCGCACGGCGCTGCAACAGGTCGCGACGCTCCTGGCGCCGGCGGACCAGGCGCCGGTGCACGAAGTGGACGACCTGCTGCGCCCGATCGTCGACGCGCTCACCTCCAAGCCCCCACAGGGGGTGCTGCTCGTCGGGCCGAGCGGCGCCGGCAAGACGGCGCTCGTGCGCGAACTCGTGCGCCGGAAGGCCGAGTTCGGCCTCGCGGACACGCCGTTCTTCCAGACGAGCGGCTCGCGCATCGTCGCCGGGCAGTGCGGCTTCGGCATGTGGGAGAAGCGCTGCCAAGACCTCGTGAAGGACGCGATGAAGCGCAAGGCCGTCGTGCTCCTCGGCTCGCTCGTCGAGCTGATGGACGTCGGCAAGAGCGAGTTCAACGCCACCGGGATTGCGACGTTCCTGCGGCCGGCGATCGCGCGGGGCGACCTGCTCGCCATCGCCGAATGCACGCCGGAGCAACTGCCGCTCGTCGAGAAGGAGAACCCGCAACTGCCGGACGCGTTCCGGGCGGTGACGGTGGAGGAGCCGGACCGGGAGCGCGGCCGGCGCATCCTCGCCGCCGTCGCGGCGGACCATCCGCGCCGCCCCGTCGCGCCGGCGGCGCTCGACACGGTCGATCGGCTGCACCGCCGCTTCGCCACCTACTCCGCGTATCCGGGCCGGCCGCTGCGGTTCCTGCAAGACCTGATCCGCGACGGCGCGCGGGGCGAACCGGTGCGCGACCTCGAAGTGTACGACGCGTTCGCGCGCGAGACCGGCCTGCCGCGCGCGATCGTCGACCCGGACGAGGCGCTGGACCTGCCCGCGACGCGCGACTGGTTCGCCGCGCGCGTGGTCGGGCAGACCGACGCCGTGGACCTCGTCGTCGACCTGCTCGCGACCGTGAAGGCCGGGCTGACGCGCGTCGACCTGCCGATCGCCTCCCTGCTGTTCATCGGCCCGACCGGCGTCGGCAAGACCGAACTCGCCAAGGCGCTCGCCGAGTTCCTCTTCGGTTCGCGCGACCGGCTCACCCGCTTCGACATGAGCGAGTACGCCGATCCGATTTCCGTCCGCCGGCTCGTCGGCGCCGGCTTCGGCGCCGAGGGCCTCCTCACCGCCAAGGTGCGCGAACAGCCCTTCGGCGTGCTCCTCCTCGACGAGATCGAGAAGGCGCACCCCGCCGCGTTCGACCTGCTGCTCCAGGCGCTCGGCGAGGCGCGGCTCACCGACGCCGGCGGCCGCCTCGCCGACTTCCGCAACACCGTCGTCATCCTCACCTCGAACCTCGGCGCGGAGTCGTATCGCTCCGGTGCTCCGGGCTTCGGCGGCGGCGGGCTGCGCGACGCGAAGGACCACTTCGCGAAGTCCGTCGAGAAGTTCCTCCGGCCCGAGCTGTTCAACCGCCTGGACCGGATCGTGCCGTTCGGCGCTCTGCCCGCGGAGGTGATCCGCGCCATCGCGGACCGCGAGTGGCGGAAGGTGCTCGCGCGCGACGGCGTCCGCTTCCGCGACATGACCGTGACGACCGGCGACGGCTTGCTGGACCACCTCGCGGCCGTCGGCTTCGACCCGCGCTACGGCGCCCGGCCTTTGAAGCGAGCGATGGAGCGCGAGCTGCTCGCACCGCTGGCACGGCAGGTGAATCGCCACGGCGGCGGCGTGCCGCTCGTCGCGGAGGTCGGCGTGCGGGACGGCGCGGCGTTCGCCCTCGCGCGGCCGGTGCAGGGCGCCAAGGCGCGGCCGGACGCCGTCGCCGACACGCCGCTCGGCGCGGCCGCCCTCGCCGCGCAGGCGCAGCGCCGCTGGCACCAGGTCCTCGCGCAGTCCTCCACCGCGCGCGAACTGGAGAACGACGTGACGCGGCTGCTCCAGCGCGAGCGGCGCCTCCTGGGCCGACAAAAGCAGGGCCGCAAGATCGGCAAGGATCTCCAGTTCGTGCTCGCGGAGTTGGGCCGGCTGCGCGACGTGCACGCGGAGGTCGGGCGCACCCGCGCGGAGGCGGAGCGATTCGAGGACGACGCGCTCGCCGCCTTCTACGTCGACGCTGACGCCGGCGATCTGCCCGACCGCGCGAAGGCCGCCGAGGCCGAGTGGGACCGCCTGCTGCTGCGGCTCTATTCGCTCCACGCGCCGAAGGCGTCCCGCGTCGCGCTGCACCTCTTCGCCGAATCGCCGACCACGCGCGCGGACCTCGCGAACGGCTACCGCGCCGTCGCCCGCGCGCACGGCCTGCGCGTCGACGCGGTCCGCTACCGACTGCCCGGCGCGCACCCGCCGCTCAAGGAACCGGAGACGCTTCCGCCGCAGGCGCACAAGAAGCACGCGGCGGCGACGTACTGGCACGAAAGCCACCTCTACGCGAAGTCCGAGACGCCGCACCGCCTCGTGCTCTGGAGCGAGCGCGTGCCGGCGAACTTCGATCCGCTGGAGAAGGACGACGTGCTCGGCTTCGGCTTGGAGTTCCACGGGGATCAGGCGCACCTGCGCTTCTCGGCCGAGGCCGGCTGGCACCAGTTCGACAAACCCGCGCCGCCCGACGCCGACACCGCCGACGCGATGGTCTTCGCCAGCTCGGACGACCTGGGCGCCTTCCTGCCCGACCCCAAGTTCGCGCGCAAGGGGTCGATCGGCGCCGAGCGCTCCCGGCGGAACTGGAACCGCGCGAAGGGCACGGTCTGCGATTTCGACTGGATGAAAGTGCAGCCCGGCCCGTTCCTGTTCCGGTCGGGCGAGCCGTTCGCGAAGCTGCTGGCGGCGGCGCTCGACCTGACGGTGCGCGTGCGGCTGACGCAGATGATCGTGGAGTGACGGCCGGGGCGCGATAAAATCGCCCCGGCCCGCGATGGGAGATTCGATGACCCGCGACGATCCGTTCGATCCGCCGCGCCGGCCCGGCTCGCTCGGCCGCATCGCCCACTACGAAGTGGAGGCGTTCCTCGGCCGCGGCGCCTTCGGCACCGTCGTCCGCGCCTTCGACGAAAAGCTCCAGCGCCAGGTCGCGATCAAGCTGCTCTCCTCGAACTTCGGCCCGGAGTCGAGCGCGTACCAGCGCTTCCTGCGCGAGGCGCGCGCCGCGGCCACGATCCGCCACGACAACGTCGTGCAGATCTACGCCGTGGAGGAGACGCCCTGCGCGTACCTCGTGATGGAATGCGTGACGGGCGAGACGCTGCAGGACCGCCTGGACCGCGTTGGGAAGCTGGAAGTGGCGGAGGCCGTCACGATCGGCGCGCAGGCGGCGCGCGGGCTGGCGGCGGCGCACGAGTGCGGCCTCGTCCACCGCGACATCAAGCCGTGCAACATCCTCGTCGAGACGATCGCGGGCGAACTGCGCGTGAAGATCGCCGACTTCGGCCTGGCGCTCTCGAAGCAGGACGCGCGGCTGACGCAGAGCGGCATGGTGGCGGGCACGCCGATGTACATGGCGCCCGAGCAGGCGAGCGCGCTCTCGCTGGACGGCCGCGCCGACCTCTTCAGCCTCGCCAGCGTGCTGTACGCGCTGCTCACCGGCGTCGCGCCGTTCGGCGACACGAACCCGTCGCTGGTGCTGGGGCGCATCGTCGGCCACGAACCGAAGCCGATCCGCGACCGGGCGCCGCACGTGCCGCTCGCGGTCTGCAAGGTCGTGGCGAAGATGCACGCGAAGAACCCGGAGCACCGCTATCAGAGCGGCCGCGAGGTGGCGGACGCGCTGCTGAAGGCGCTGAACGAGCCCGATCCGCCGCCGGCGCCGCCGGGATTCCTGGCGTCGCGCCCGCGCCGTCTCGCGCTCGCCCTCGGCGTCGTCGCCGTCGCGGCGCTGGGCACTTATCTGGCGATGACGGCGCTCGGAAATGGCGGATCGGGGGCGCCGGCGTCGGGAGGAAACACCCCGCCGATTTCCAAGGGCGAGTCTGAACCCGGCGCGCAACCGAACGATTCCAAACCGATTCCAACCCCCGGCATCGCCGAAGGTTTCGATTGGTCCGCTCCCAAGTCCTTGGGAATGGGAATCAACACCAAGAGTCGGGAACTCTACGCGGCGCTGTCCACGGACGAATTGGAGATCGTATTCGTGCGCGACAACGGCCTAATGACCAGCTTGCGTTCGCATCGCGATGAGGAATTCCCCGCCGCGCAATCCTTGGCGCTGGCCATCGGCGAACGCCAGTATCCCGAATCGGTCTCGCTCTCCGGCGACGGCCTCCGCCTGCTCTTCCAAAGCCGCAAACCCGGCGATCGCGTTCCGCGCTTCTGGGAGTCCGTACGGTCGTCGCGGAACGATTCGTTCCTGGCCGCGAACGAGTTGGAACTGCCCAAGATCAAGAACGTCGTCTTGGCATCGCCCTACATGACCGCCGACGGCCTGACCATCTATGCGACGGCGAACGCGTCGATCCTGGAACTGCGTCGTCCGTCCCTCAACGAGCCTTTTCAGGTGCACGTCGAGAATTCCTGCGAATCGCTTCCGAATGGATTCAACATCGCCTGCTGGCGCTCGCAAGACGGGCTTTCGTTCATGACCGCGCGGGTCGTCGAAGTCCGGACCAACCCCGTTCGCAACTTGAACCTCATCTTCTCGCACGCGCGCGGCGCGATCGACAAACCGTTCGCGCCGCGCGGGGACGTCATGCCTTGGGGCCAGGAATGCGGCATTGGACGACCCTGGCTCCATCCGTCCGGTCGGCGCATGTATTTCCATACGCGCGACCTCAAGGACGGTAAGGTCAACGATCTCGACCTCTGGTACAGCGACCTCGTACCGAAGAAGAACCCGTGACGCCTCCCCCGACGTGCCTGGTCTGCGGGAGCGCCGCCGGGCCGCTCGTGCCGGCCGCGACGATCCGCCCCGCGATCGCGGCGCTCATCCGCGCGCGCTGTCCGGCCTGGTCCGAAGGGGCGTTCCTCTGCTCCGCCGATCTCAATCGCTTCCGATCTCAGTACGTCGAGAACCTCCTGCAAGCCGAAAAGGGAGAACTGACCGATCTCGAGCGCGCCGTGCTCGCCGCGATGTCGCGCCACGAGACCATCGCCCAGCACGTCGATTCCGAATACGATCAGGGCCTTACATTCGGCGAACGCCTCTCGGATCGCATCGCGGTGTTCGGTGGGAGTTGGAAGTTCATCATCGCGTTCTTCCTCGTGCTCGCCGCGTGGATCGTCGTCAATTCGGTCCTGTTCCTCTGGCGGCCCTTCGACCCGTACCCGTTCATCCTGCTGAACCTGATCCTGTCGTGCCTCGCGTCGATCCAGGCGCCGATCATCATGATGAGCCAGAACCGGCAGGAGGCGAAGGATCGGCTGCGCTCGGAGCACGACTACCGAGTGAACCTGAAGGCGGAACTGGAAATCCGCCACCTCCACGAGAAGATGGACCACCTGTTGAACCACCAGTGGGAACGGCTGGTCGAGATCCAGCGCGTTCAGTTGGAGATCATGCACGAACTCCTGGACGCCCGACCGCCGCGCGGGGACTCTTGACCCATGCTCTTCCGCATCCCCGTGGCCGTGACGCAGACGAAGACCGGCTACGCCGCGCGGCCGCTGTTCTTCGAGAAGCCCGCGCGCGAAGACACCCACCTCCACCGGCTCCTCGCCAAACTCGGCCGCGACCTCGTCGAACGGCTCGAAACGCTCGGCAAGGAGGCTCGCCACGACGAACTTGCCCGCTGGACCTTTTCGCCCACGATCGGCGCGCACCGCCTCGCGTTCAAGATCGAACTCCGCCGCCGCGTCGCGGACGTGAAATACCTGCTGGTCGCGTTCGATCACCTGGGCCGCAAGCTCGCGTTCGCCACGGCCGTGCCGGAGGTCTGGTTCGAGGTGGCGCGCGGGGAGACGCTCGAGGTGCGCGCCGCGGAGGTGCTGACCGAGCACTGGCGCGGCGAGGAGCGCGACGCGGACGACGCGGAGGAGGTGAAGCCGGAACGCTTGAACTTGACCGGCAAGGCCTGGGTGCAGACGCTGGACGTGGCGGCGCGGTCGAACCTCAAGCTGCCGAAGGTGCCGGAGCATCCGTTCCTGTTCCTGGGCAACACGGGCCGGCCGGACGGCGCGGCGGAGCTGCGCACCGTCGGCCGCTGCCTCGATCAACTCTACCCGGACGAGTTGGATCGCGCCGCGCTGCGCGAGCGCGAGGTGGCGGAGTTGGTGCGGCGACTCGGCGCGCGGGATCGCCGGCCCGTGCTGCTGCTCGGCCCGCGGCAGTGCGGGAAGACGGCCGTGGTGCACGCCGCCGTCGCCGCGCGCGTCGCCGCCAAGGAGCGGAAGAACCTGCACAAGGGGAACGTCTGGCTGCTGTCGCCGCAGCGGCTGATCTCCGGGATGTCGTACGTCGGCCAGTGGGAGGGCCGGCTGCTCGCGATCCTCAAACACGCCAGGAAGCGCGGGCACGTGCTCTACTTCGACGACCTCGTCGGCCTGTTCTTCGCGGGTCAGACGAGCCAGTCGAGCCTGAGCGCGGCGATGGTGCTGAAGCCGTACCTCGAACAGCGCCTGGTGCGCGTGCTGGGGGAGATTTCGCCCGAGCAGTTCCGCGTGCTGCAGGAGCGGGATCGCGGCTTCGCGGACCTGTTCCACGTGCTGCCGGTGCGCGAGCCGAACGACGCCGACACGACGCGCATCCTGATCGACTGCCAGCGGCGGCTGGAAGGGCGGCACGGCTGCGCCTTCGCGCCGGATGCGCTGCCCGCGGCCGTGGACCTCGCGCGGCGCTACGATCGCGGCGCGGCGTTCCCGGGCAAGGCGGCCGGCATCCTCGCGCGCCTCGCCGTCCGCGCCGCCGCGAACCGCGTCGATCGGCCCGGGTCGATCCAACTGGTGCGGCAGCGGCCGACCGTCAACCGCGACGCCGTACTGGCGGACCTCGCCCTGCGCAGCGGCCTCTCGCTCGCGTTCCTCGATCCGAAGGAGCGGCTGGACCGCGACGACGTGCGCGACAAGCTCGCCGGGATGGTCGTCGGGCAAACGAACGCCGTCGAGGCGCTCGCGGACGTGGTGAGCGTGGCGAAGGCGCGGCTGAACGACCCGGACCGGCCGCTCGCGTCGTTCCTGTTCCTCGGGCCGACCGGCGTGGGCAAGACCGAGTGCGCCAAGGCCGTCGCCCGCGTGCTCTTCGGCGACGCCGAGCGCCTGCTGCGCATCGACCTGAACGAATACAACCAGCCCGGTTCGGCGGCGCGGCTCGTCGGCACCTTTGCGCAGCCCGAAGGCCTGCTCGTCGCCGCCGTCCGCCGCCAGCCCTTCTCCGTCATCCTCCTCGACGAGATCGAAAAGGCCGACCGCGACGTCTTCGACATCCTCCTGCAACTGCTCGGCGAAGGCCGCCTCACCGATGCCCTCGGCCGCACCGCCGACTTCACCAACGCCATCGTCCTCATGACCTCGAACCTCGGCGTGCGCGAAGCGGAGGGGAACCTCGGTTTCGGATCGCCGGCCGAGAAGGACGGCGCCTACGCAAGGGCCGCCGAGGCGTTCTTCCGCCCCGAGTTCTTCAACCGGATCGACCGCGTCATCCCCTTCCGCAAGCTCGCCCGCGAGGAACTCGCGCGCATCGCCGAACGGCTCGTCGGCGAAGTCCTCGCCCGCGAGGGGTTCGCCGGCCGCCAGTGCGCACTGAACGTGACGCCCGACGCGATCGCGCACATCGTGGACGCCGGCTACGACCCCGCGCTCGGCGCGCGGGCCATGAAGCGCGCCGTGGAACGCGAACTGGCGCGCCCGGCCGCGGCGAAGCTGGCGGCCCTCGCGCTCGACGAATTCGCCGTCGTGTCGGTGCGCGCCGCGACGGATGGACTGGCGGTCGCGGTCGGCTCGCCGGGCTTCCTGCCGCGCATTCCGCCCCCGTCCGATCGCCCCTTCGACGAGCGGCTGGACGCTTGCCACGACGCCTACGAATCGCTCGCGGAGCGGCTGGCCGGCCTCCGCCCGCGCGGCCCGATCGGCGGCGCGATCACGCCGGAGCAGGAACGCTACTTCGCCGTCAAGGAACGCCTCGACGCCATCGCGGCGCGCTTCGACGCCATCGACGAGCGCGGCGATCGCGAACGGCTCGCGAAGATCGAAGGCGTCAGCTCGCAGGGACTCGGCCGCCGACCTCGCTATTGCATTCCGTCGACGCCCAAGAACCACAACCCCGACGGGCGCTCCGCGATCAATCTCCTCGTCTCCGCCTTCGGCATGGAGGAGGCCGTCGAGGAACTGTTCGCGAGCGTTCAACCCGTGGAGGACGACGAGGAACTGGTCGAACTGGAACAGGAGCTGGCGCTCGCGCGGCTGATGGCGAACGCCCCGCCGGACGACCGGCCGACGTATCTCTGGTTCCGCGACTTCGCCCGCGGCAACGTCGCCAACCGGATCGCGGCGTTCACCCGCCTCGCCTGGCACGGCGCGCTCGGCGTCGACCTCGCGTCCGTCGATCTCGGCCCCGATTCGCTCGACGCCGTGCTGAAGGTGTCCGGCGTGCACGCCCGGGCACTCGCGAACACCGAGGCGGGCACGCACCTCTGGCTGCCGAAGCACGGCGGCCCGCTGCCCGTGCGCGTCGACGTGGTGGACGCCTGGCCGGCGACGCTCGCCGACCCGCACGCGTTCGGCCCGATCGTGCGCGTCCACGCCGAGGGCCGGCCGATGGTGGACGTCCGCACCGGCCTGGTGATGTCGCCGAAGTTCGACGAGGCGACCTTCCGAGGCTTCACCCTCGCGGCGATCGACGCAACTCCGATTCCCTCCCCCTCGAAGGGGGAGGGTTAGGGTGGGGGTGAGGGATGACGCGGAGAGCTTGCGAAACTCCGCGCCCCCCACCCCGGCCCACCCCCTCCAGGGGGGAGGGGGGAAATCAATTCAGGAAGGAACAGGCTGAAATCGGATGAAAGTACGGATTCAAATCGTTTCTTCCCCGCATGTCCAATGGCTTTCATCACAATCGAATGATCTCGGTCGGCGGCACGTCCTGGAATTCCGTGTCCGCGATGAAGAGCTGCCCCGCATGCGGCGAATCGGAGCGCAGGGTCGTGGGCATCCCTTCCGTCGCCGTCGTCAGGATCAGCTTCACGCCGTCGGGGCGCTTCGCCAGCAGCGGACACGTCACGCGCGGGGAGCCGGGCGTCTCCCAGCGGCGCAGGAGTTCGCCGGTGCCGAGGCGGTACTGTTCGGCCACGCCGGCGCCGCCGCGGTGCGGATTGTAGAACGCGACGATGACGGTGCCGGCGCCGGCGTCGCTCATGCCGTCCGGGAACGCCTCGTGGGCTTGCAAGTCCACGGCGACGCCCTCGTCGAACAGCTCGCGGCGTTCCAGATCGAAGCGGTATTTCGTCACGACGCGGCGCGGCGTGTCGATGTCGTAGAGCGTGAGGCCGCCGTCGGCGAAGACCTTGCCGTTCGAGCAGGTCTGCCCCGGCGCGAGCACCGAGAGTTGGTGGTCCGCGAGCGTGAAGAGGTAGAGGTGGCCGATCGGTTCGGTGAAGGTGATGTCCTTCGTGCCGAAGACGACGGCGCGGCCGCCGGGCGCGATCTCGCCGTCGTTGATGATCGTGCGCGGGTTCGTGTCGGGCAGCGTCGCGAACGGCGTCCACAGCCCGCTGGCGAGATTGAGCGTGCCGACGGCCTTATCCAGGCCGACGAACACGGTGTCCGGCGCGTCGGTCGGGAAGACGAAGCCCGGCCGCGCCGGCAGCGTCCAGCGGCGGCGCTCGCGCGTGTCGAAGAAATACGCGTGGATCGCACCGCGCGCGGAGTCCGGCGCGGTCTGGATGTTCACCCACACCAGGGCTTCGCGGCCGAAGACGGTCGCGATCCGCGGCCCTTCGGGCAGGAACTTGTCGGCTTCGACGTCGCCGGCGACGAGCAGTCGGGCGGTCGTGGTCGGCGTCATCGCGGTCTCCGTCGGGTTCGTACCCTGACACGGTACGAAGAACGGGAGGGCGGGCGATGCTGCGGGGCAAGACGGCGCTGGTGACGGGGAGCAGCCAGGGGATCGGCCGCGCGGTCGGCGAAGCGTTCGCGGCGAACGGGGCGCGCGTCGCGTTCACGGCCGAGAAGCCGAAGCCGGACGATCTGGTACTGACACCGGGGTGTCACTACGTCGTCGCCGACCTCGCGCGCGAGGGGGAGGCCGAACGGCTCGTCGCGGAAGTGTGGGACAAACTCGGCGGCGTGGACGTGCTCGTGAACAACGTTGGCACGTTCCGCGAGCCGGCGTTCCTCGACCTATCGAAGCGGGACTTCGACTTCATTTTCAACTTGAACGTCTGGTCGGCGATCGCCGTGACGCGGGAGGTGGTCCGCCGCGCCGTGGCCGCGAAGCACGGCGGGCGCATCCTCTTCTCGACTTCGCTCAACGGTTCGCGGTCCGAACCGGCGCACACGCTCTACGACGCCAGCAAGGGCGCCATCAACGCGCTGGTCCGGCAGCTCGCGGTGGAACTGGCGCCGCTCGGCTTCACGACCGCCGCCGTCGCGCCCGGGCTGGTGGAGACGCCGCTGACCGACTTCGGCCTGCGCTCCGATCCGGCGGCCCGGAACGCCATCCTCGAGCAGATCCCGATTCGCCGCATCGCGACGGTGGCGGACCTCGCCGGCTGGTACGTCTTCCTGGCGTCCGACGCGGCGAGCTACGCGACGGGTACGATCATCAATGTCGATGGCGGGTTGGACGCGCAGCAGATGCCGTCTCGCCCGATCGCCGCGGCGGAACGGGCGTGATTACCGCTTCGGCGTGTACTCCGGCGGCAGGAGCAGCGCGATCGGCGGCGGGCGGTCGTCGGTCCGCGACGCCGGCTTCGCGGCCGGGCGGCGCTCCTCGCGCTCCGGCGCGGCCCCGCGATGCACGATCGGCGCCTCCAGCTTCGGCACCGCCGACAGGCCGCTCATGCGCACGTCCACGTCCCCGCCGGCGCGGCTGGCGAGCGACGTCGTGCCGCCGGCCTTCCCCTTCGCCACGCGCTGCGGTGGCGTCCGCAGCGATTCGATCCACTTCTCCTCCAATTCGTCCACGCTCTCGAAGCCGTACACGTCGCGGACGGCGGCCTCCCAGTTGCGGTTGTCGTTCTTCATGCCGGTGCGGACGAACTTCAGGAACTTCGCCCGCCCGCCGTGGCCGTTGATGAGGTAGTCGCAGATCGAATAGCCCTGCGCGTAGACGACGATCATGTCGCGCGGGTATTCCTTGAGCGTCAGCAGGACGCGGAGTTTGATGCCGCGGCCGCCGTTGAGGATCTGCCGGCAGCGGATGTCGTGCTCGAAGCATTCGTTCTCGTTCTCGCTGAGCACGCTGCCGCCCTCGTCGGCCCAGCGCGGCACCGCTTGGCCGAAGTGGTACGCCAGCACCGTGTGCGTCACCTCGTGGGGCAGCACGCTTTCCAGGAGTTGCTTCTGCTCGCCATAGATGTGCATCGACTGCGAGAGCACGCCGGAGCGCCCGCCCGCGCCGCCGAAGGTGAACGTGGTGGCGCCGCCGGCGTCCTTCATGCGGATCTCGACCTTGAGCGGACAGCGCTGGTTCCAGTTCGGCATCGTCTCGCCGAGCCACTCGATCGCCTTTTCGCGGCGGTAGTGTTCGGCCATGTCGCCGAACTTCTCGGCGAGGTCGCGGCTGGGCGCGGTGACGCGGAAGTTGGTGGTGACGTAGGCCCCGGAGCGGTCGAAATCGCCCTCCGCGGCCGCGGCCGGAAGGGACGCCAGGACGAGAGCGGACGCGAGAGCGAGCAGCCGACGCAGAGTCATTCCCTTGACCTCCGTGCGGAACCGTCTGATGGAAGCGGGGCCAGTCTAGACGCGAAGGAACTTTAACCGCAAGCCCGATGCCGTGCGGTCCGGTCGTGCGGAAAGGAAACGAAAGGCGGGGCGAATCGTGCCGGGACGCGGGCGTTTCCGGCGAATGCGGATCGTGCGGCCCAAGCGGGCGGCGCCGATTCCGTGCGGCAAGGATTACATTTCGGTTCGAATTGACGGGAGGTTGTAAAAAGTACCGAGAATAGAACAGGATCGCATATGTCGCAATCCATTGTTACGCCTGGAGCCGCGCTCCGTGCGGCCGTCGAATCCGAGCGGCCGTTGCAGGTCGTCGGCACGGTCAACGCCTACAGCGCGAAGCTCGCGGCGCGGGCCGGGTTCCGCGCGCTCTATCTCTCCGGCGCCGGCGTCGCGAACGCCTCCTTCGGCCTGCCGGACCTCGGCATCACCACGCTCAACGACGTCTGCGACGACGTGCGGCGCATCACGGCCGCGACGGAATTGCCACTGCTCGTCGATGCCGACACCGGCTGGGGCGGGGCGTTCAACATCGCGCGGACGATTCGCGAACTGAGCCGCGCCGGCGCGGCGGGCTGCCATCTCGAAGACCAGGTGCAGGCCAAGCGCTGCGGGCATCGGCCTGGCAAGTCGCTCGTGAGCGCCGACGAGATGGGCGACCGGATCAAGGCGGCCGTCGATGCGCGGACGGACGACTTCGTCATCATGGCCCGGACCGACGCCCACGCCAGCGAAGGGCTGGAGGCCGCCATCGAACGATCCCGGACGTACGTCGAGGCCGGCGCGGACATGATCTTCGCCGAGGCGCTCGCGACGCTCGACGAGTATCGCGCCTTCACGTCGGCGATCCCGGTGCCGGTGCTCGCGAACATCACCGAGTTCGGCAAGACGCCTCTCTTCACCGTGGACGAATTGCGAACGGCCGGCATTCGGCTCGTGCTCTATCCGCTCAGCGCCTTCCGCGCGATGGCGAAGGCCGCCGAGGCCGTCTACGGCGCGATCCGCAACGAGGGGACGCAGGCCTCGCAGGTCGGCGCGATGCAGACGCGGGCAGAGCTGTACGACGTACTGAACTACCACGACTACGAGAAAAAGCTCGACGAGCTGTTCGCGAAGGATCCGCCATGAACGAATCGACGTTCAAGCCGAAGAAATCGGTCGCGCTCTCCGGCGTCGTCGCGGGAACCACGGCGCTCTGCACCGTCGGCCGAAGCGGCAACGACCTGGAGTATCGCGGCTACGACATCCTCGAACTGGCGGCTCACTGCGAGTACGAGGAGGTGGCGCACCTGCTCGTCCACGGCACGCTGCCGACGCGAACGGAGCTGGCGGCGTACAAGGCGAAGCTCCGATCGCTGCGCGAGCCGCCGCCAGTCGTGCGGGCCGTGCTGGAGTCGCTTCCCGCGACGGCGCACCCGATGGACGTGCTTCGCACCGGCGTCTCCGCGATGGGTTGTTCTTCCCCGGAAATGGAGCCATTTTCGCCGGAAGCCGGGAAGGCGATCATCGACACGCTCCTCGCGTCGCTCGGCTCGATGCTCCTTTACTGGCACCACTTCGCGAAATCCGGCAAGCGCATCGACGTGCGGACCGACGACGATTCGATCGGCGGGCACTTCCTGCATCTCTTACACGGGAAGCCACCCAGCGTTTCGCACGTGAAGGCGATGCACGCCTCGCTGATCCTCTACGCCGAGCACGAGTTCAACGCTTCGACGTTCACCGCCCGCGTCATCGCTGGCACCGGGTCCGATCTTTTCTCATGCGTCAGCGGAGCGATCGGCGCCCTGCGCGGCCCGAAGCACGGCGGTGCGAACGAGGTCGCGGCTGTCATCCAGAAGCGCTACGCGACCGCCGACGAAGCCGAGGCCGACATCGTGAAGCGCGTCGCCGCGAAGGAGATCGTCATCGGCTTCGGCCACCCGGTCTATTCGATCTCCGACCCGCGCAACGTCGTCATCAAGCGGATCGCGAAGGAGCTTTCGGACGAGGCCAGCGACCTCGCCATGTACGCCGTGGCCGAGCGCATCGAGGCGGTGATGATGCGCGAGAAGACGATGTTCCCGAACCTCGATTGGTTCAGTTCCGTGGCCTACGAGCGGCTCGGAATTCCGGTGAGCTTCTTCACGCCGTTGTTCGTGATGGCGCGCACGGCCGGCTGGGGCGCGCACGTCCTGGAGCAGCGGGCCGACAACAAGATCATCCGCCCGAGCGCGGCCTACACCGGCCCCGACTCGCGGGCGTTCGTGTCCATCGAAAACCGATAGCCACGAAAAGGCACGAAGAGACACAAAAAGGAAGACCGATGAGTTCGGTCTCTTTTTGTGGCTTTTCGTGCCTTTTCGTGGCGATTTCTGCCGCCGGCCTGTCTCCGCCGGCGGGGCGGTATCCGTTTATCATACGTTGGGGGACGGAGGGCGGCGGCGTGGCCCGGTGCGACGAGGGGTATCGGTGCGAGGTGTGCGGCGGCGACGTCGAGGCCGTCACCGACTCCGACCTGTACCTCCGCTACATCCTGGGGGAAGTGCCGCTCGACCTGCTGCACCGGCTCCCGGAGCGGCACCTGCGGTGCAACCCGGCGGTGGCGCAGTTCATCGTGGACGCCGCGTTCCCGCCGGTCGCCTGCCCCGGGCCGTTCGGCAAGGCCGACCTCGACCCGCTCACCCGGGCCGAGGAAGAACGCCGC
>CAYVRB010000110.1:0-18262 GCA_964453375.1 uncultured Alcaligenaceae bacterium | reverse complement strand
GGATATGTCGCGCGCATCAACGCCCTCGAGGCCGACCTGATCTGTGTGACCGGCTCGGTCTTTTTGGCGGGCGAACTGAGCGCGGCGGTGCGGATTTGACCGATTCGCCGGGTTTTGCGACGGATTCCCACGGCGCGGACTGCAAAAAATCTCGGCGTCCTGGCAATCGGTGGGGCGTCGAGGTTCGTCTTGAGTGCGCGATCCGCGCAATGTTCCTGGTACAACGCATCGGTATCGGGGATATTTTCGCCAGCTTGCCGAAGTTCCCTTGCAACCGTTCTTCGCGCCGGAATAATCCATTCCCATAGGTGCGCGAAGCGGCAAGGACGGCCGGAGAGCGCCGACATTCGATCGCACGCGTGCGGCCCGTTCCGCACGAATTCCTGAGGTGGCTTATGCCCGCTCGACGAGTCCCAACCTCCCGCCGGAACCGTCCGTCCGACACTCGCGCGACCAACTTGGTGGGCCTCCGCCGGAGCCTGGAAACGCTGGAGGACCGCAGCACGCCGGCGGTCTTCAACGCGGTCGTCGATCCGGGTCCGCTCGGCGTGAACAACACCGCGGCGGTCAACGAGATCCTCGGTTTCTTCAAGACGGCCGTCGCGAACGGCGAAGCCGACGTCATCAACCTGCTCCCCGGCGCGAGCTACAAGTTCGAGACGACCAACAACGTCCTCGACGGCAACAACGCCCTGCCCGTGATCGGGCCGGACGGCACCGGCAAGAACGGCATCGTCGTCAACGGACAGGGCGCCACCTTCACCCGGTTCAGCTCCGAGGATTTCCGCTTCTTCCGCGTCAACGGCAACAACAACAACGTCACCCTCGAAATCAACGACCTGACGCTCACCGGCGGCAAATCCACCGACGGCGGCGCGATCCTCGTCACGAACGGCGCGTCCCTGACCGTCAACAATTCGACCTTCGGGAGCAACACCGCGACGAACGACGGCGGGGCCGTCGCCTTCATCGGCACTGCGGGCACGAACGGCGGCGGCTCGTTCAACAACGTCACGTTCTCCACCAACACGGCCATCGTGGACGGCGGGGCGTTCAGCAACTCCTTCGACGGCTTCTTCCAGTTCAACGATTCGCGCTTCCTCGGCAACATCGCCAACGGCGGCACCGGCGGCGTCGCCACCTTCGTCGGCGCGTTCGAGTTCAACGACGTCGTCTTCGATTCCAACGTCGGCAAGGGCCTCGCCTCGGCCGGCGCCTACAGCGGCTCCGAAGCCGTCTTCAACCGCGCGACTGTCACGAACAACGTGGCCCTGGCGAACGGGAGCACCGGCGGCATTACCTCGGGCCTCGCGAACATCCGAGTAGTCGATAGCTACATCGCCAACAATCAAGGGCAAAACGTACTCGCCAGCGGCGGCGGCGGCGGCATTCAAGGGTCGAAGGTCGAGGTCTACAACACGACCGTGCACAACAACCAATCCGGCGCCGGCGGCGGTGTCGTAGGCACGAATGTCGTGATTCGAAACTCGACCATCACGAACAACTCCAGCAACAAGTCCACCGGCGGCGGCATCTCGGCCACGTCCATCGACATGGCCGGCTCGATCGTCGCGTTCAACCGCAACATCAACGGCGTCGACGACATCGCCAACCTCGCCAGCACCGGCATGACGAACTCGACCTCGAAGGGCTTCAACTTCATCGAGGCGATCGGCGCGGGGGCGAAATTCAACGGCGCCGGCGGCGACCAGTTCGGCGGCACCGCCGCCGACAAGCGCATCGACCCGCTCCTCACCGCCCCGGACGCGAACGGCGGACCGACCTTCTCCCGCGTGCCGCGCACCGGCAGCCCGGTCATCAACGCCGGCGCCGCCGTGCTCGGCGCCTTCAACACCGACCAGCGCGGCTTCTCCCGCCTCGTCGGCGGCCGGATCGACATCGGCGCCGTCGAAGTGCAGACCGGCAGCGCCGTCGGCATCGTCTCGGGCAGCAACCAGGTCGCGCAGGTCAACCAGGCGTTCGCGAATTCGCTGACCGTGCTCGTGACCGACCCGAACGGCACGCCCCTCAAGAACTCGCTCGTCAGCTTCCAGGCCCCCACGACGCCCAGCCCCACCGCCTCGGCGAACTTCTTCGGCATCGGGCCGACCACCGGCGTCACCACCGACGGGCAAGGCCTCGCCACCGTCACGATCACCGCCAACAACGTCCCCGGCGACTACGTCGTCATGGCCAAGACCATCGACAGCCCCGCCCCGGTCTTCTTCAACCTCCGCAACACCGACTTCGGCATCGCCATCCCAACCACCGGCACGATCCAGATCGTCAGCGGCAACAACCAGAAGGCCTCGGCGAACGCCACCTTCGGCTCGAACCTCAAGGTCCAGGTCCTCGACACCAAGGGCGTCGCCATCGCCAACGTGCCGATCACCTTCATGGCCCCGGACAACGGCGCCTCGATCACGTTCTCGAACGGCGGCACCAACTTCACCGCGTCCACCGACGCCGGCGGGTTCGTCTCGATCCCGGTGACGGCCAACACGCTCGTCGGGTCGTACCTCGTCCCGGCCACCGGCCCGAACGTCGGCACCGTGTCGTTCAACCTCACGAACATCCCGGCCGCGGCGGCCAAGGTCTCCGTCTCCAGCGGCACCGGCCAGGCCACGCTCACCAGCACCGCCTTCTCGAATCCGCTCGTCGCGCTCGTCACCGACATCTTCGGCAATCCCGTCCAATCGGGCGTCAGCGTGACCTTCAGCGGCCCCGGCTTCGGCACCGGCGTCTCGTTCGCCGGCAAGACCTCCACCGTCGTCCTCACGAACGCCAACGGCTTCGCCTCCGCCAGCCCGACGGCCAACGCCATCGGCGGCAGCTACTTCGTGGACGCCTCCGTCCCCGGCGGTTCCGCCATCGGCTCGTTCGCCCTCACGAATATCTTCGTCCCCCCGCCGCCCCCGCCGCCCCCGCCGCCGCCGAACGGCATCCCGGTCATCTCCGACGTGGGCAACCAGTCGGTGGCCGCCGGCGGTTCCATCACCGTGCCGTTCAGCGTCTTCGACGCCGAGACGCTCGCCACGAACCTGGTGGTGATGGCGAGTTCGTCCAACCCCGCCGTCACGCCGATGCTGACGCTCGGCGGCAGTGGCAACGACCGCACGATCACGATCACGACCGCCGGCACCGCGGGTTCGGCGACCATCACGCTGACCGTCAACGACGAACTCGGCGCCCAAGACACCGACACCTTCGACGTGACGCTCGTGCCGCCGCCCCCGCCGCCCCCGCCCCCGCCGCCGAACGCGCCGCCGGTCATCACCGACATCGTGAACCAGACCGTCGAGGCCGGCAATTCCCTCTCGCTGCCGTTCGTCGTCGTCGACGCGGAAACGCCCGCCTCCGCGCTCTCGATCACCGCGAAGGCCGCCAACCCCGGCCTCATCCCGACGCTGACCATCAGCGGCGCCGATAGCAGCCGCTCGCTCAACGTCGTGTCCGCCGGCGGCGTCTCCGGCACCACGACCGTCACGGTCACGGTGATGGACGCGAACGGGAACTCGACCAGCGACACGTTCGCCGTGAACGTCTTCACGGTGCCCCCGCCGCCCCCGCCGCCCCCGCCGTCCGTGCCCCTCGTCGGCACGCAGCAATTCGCCGTCGGCACCGGCAGCGGTGGCTCCCAGGCCGTGCGATTCTTCAACCCGGATCGTTCCGAGCGCTTCATCGCGTCGGCGTTCCCCGAATTCTCCGGCGGCGTCCGCACCGCCAGCGGCGACTTCAACGGCGATGGCGTCGCCGACGTCGTCATCGGCACCGGCCCCGGCAGCATCACCCAGGTGCAAGTGCTCAATGGCAACACCGGCGCGCTGCTCTTCACCATGCAGCCGTTCGAATCCGCCTTCACCGGTGGCGTCTACGTCGCCACCGGCGACCTCACCGGCGACGGCGTCATGGACCTCGTCATCACCCCGGACGAAGGCGGCGGACCCCGCGCCCGCATCTTCAGCGGCAAGGGCTTCACCCAGATCTCCGACTTCTTCGTCATCGACGATCCGGCCTTCCGCGGCGGCGCCCGCGCCGCCATCGGCGACCTCAACGGCGACGGCCGCGCCGACCTCGTCGCCTCCGCCGGCTTCGGCGGCGGACCCCGCATCGCCGGCTACAACGGCCTCACCATCGGCGTCAACCCGCAACGCCTCTTCCAGGACTTCTTCCTCTTCGAGGATACGCTCCGCAACGGCGCCTTCATCGCCGCCGGCGACATCGACGGCGACGGTTTCGCGGACATCGTCGGCGGCGGCGGACCCGGCGGCGGACCCCGCGTCCTCGGCCTCAGCGGCAAGTCGCTGCTGACCAACGCCTACATCACCCGCGCCAACTTCTTCGCCGGCGACCTCGCCGACCGCGGCGGCATCCGCGTCGCCATCAAGAACCTCGACGGCGACAACCGCGCCGACATCGTCGTCGGCTCCGGCGACGGCTCCGGCAACCGCGTCACCGGATTCCTGGGGGCCAACATCCTCCCGGACGGCACGCCGCTCGCCGCCTTCAACCTCGATAGCTTCCCCGGTTTCGCCGGCGGCGTGTTCGTCGGTTGATCGGCCCACCTGAAAACCCCACGAGGCCCGCGGATTCGTCCGCGGGCCTCGTCGTTTACTTCGCCTCCGGCAGATCCTTCGGCGGGCCGCCGCCCTTCGGCCGCTCCATCGACTCGCGCAACTTCACGCCCTTGTTCTCGAGGTCCCCGCCGGTCGCCAGGTAGAACTTCTCCTTCGAGAGGCCGGCGTCGATGTTCAAGACCGGATTCGCGTCGGCGGTGAAGCGCGCCTTCGCCAGTTCCACCCAGTCGCCCTTCGTCGTCTTCACCCAGCCGTTGCCGAAGGTCGCCCGGCGCTCTTTCGTCGTGGACACCTTGTTCCGCCGGAAGTCCTCGACGAACGAGTAGTAGCCTTCGAGCAGCTTGCCGTTCGTGATGGTGGAGAAGGTGACGAGGTGTTTCCACTCCTTTTTGTCGTTCAGGTAGAAGTGGCCGGAATACGCGGTGCGGTCCGTTCCGTCGGCCTTGGCGGTGACGAGGAAGCGGTAGGTCTCGCCGACCTTCCAGTCGGTGTCGAAGAACGATTGCCCGCCGGTGCCTTCGCCGCCGAAGCGGCCGACGCGCACGCCGTCGCCCTTGTGGAGCGTCTTGACGCGCTTGGACTCGTCCACTTTCTTCGGGTCGTCGCCGGCGGTGGGGTCCCAGACGGAGAAGATCGCGAGCTTCTTGCCGCTCGCGAGTTCCTGGAGGCCGAAGTAGCCGTGGCGGAACCCGGCGGCCATGAAGTAGGTGCCGTCGGCGGATTTCTTGATGGTCATCTCGGTGTGGAAGGCGGTCCCGGCCGGGGCGGCGTAGCCGAGGTGGACGGACCGGCAGGCGATCCCCTTGAGCTTTTCGTCGGCGGCAGCGGAGCCGGCGAGGACGACGAGGAAGAGGCTGGCGAACGGAACGCGCACGGCGTATCTCCAAGGGGAACGGATCGTCGATTCCATCTTAGTGGTGCCCCATGCGCGCGATGCTGTTCGTTCTCCTGACGGGTGGATTGGCGGCCGCGCAAGCGCCGGCTCCGAAAACGACGGCGGAGCGGACGGAGTACAAGGAGACGACGCGCCACGCGGAGGTGGTGGGCTTCGGCGACGACCTCGCGAAGCTCTCGCCGAACGTGAAGGCGCTGACGTACGGCGCGAGCCAGGAAGGCCGGCCGCTGCCGCTGCTCGTCGTTACGAGTGGCGGAACGGTGACGCCGCAGGCGGCGGCGCAGCTCGGACGCACCGTCGTGCTCGTCTACGCGAACATCCACGCCGGCGAGGTCGACGGCAAGGAGGCGGTGCTCGCCCTCGCCCGCGATCTGGCCCTTGCCAACGATTCACTGCTCAAGCAGTTCGTTCTGCTCGTCGCGCCGAACGTGAACCCCGACGGCAACGAGAAGGTCGGCCCCGACAATCGCCCCGGCCAGAACGGCCCGGCCCAGACGGGCGTGCGCGAGAATGCCGCCGGATTGGACCTGAACCGCGACTTCGTGAAGCTCGAAAGCCCGGAGATCCGTGCTCTCGTGAAGCTCATGACCGCGTGGGACCCGAAACTGATCATCGACTGCCACACGACCAACGGCAGCAAGCACCGCTACACACTGACCTACGACGCGGCCCGCTATCCCGCCGCCGACACGAGGCTCGTCGCGTTCGCCAACGACGCGATGCTCCCCGACATCGCGAAGCGGTTGAAGGAGGCGACCGGCTTCGAATCTCAGGTCTACGGAAACTTCAACCGCAATCGGACGCGGTGGGAAAGCTACGCCGCGTCGCCGCGCTACGGGACGCAGTACGTCGGCCTGCGGAACCGCGTGGCGCTCCTGTCCGAGTCGTACACCTACGCGAGCTTCGCGGACCGCGTGAAGGTCAGTTATCACTTCGTGAAGTCGGCGCTCGCGAGCGCGGCGGCGAAGCCGGGGTTGCTGACGAACCTCAAGACCGACCTCGGCACGCCGGCGAAGATCGCCCTGCGAAGCAAGACGATTCCGCACGAGAAGCCGGCGACGATCCTCGGCTTCGACGAGAAAGGGGAACCCAAAGACCTCTCGCTCGCGCTCGTGACGAAGATGGAACCGGCGCTCGAAGTGGCGGTGCCGGAGGCGTACCTCGTGCCGGCGAAGTTCGCCTCGGCGATCGACACGCTGCGCCGTCACGGCATCGCCGTCGAGGAGCTGCGCGAGGACGTGGAACTCGATCTGGAAACGTACCGCGTGACGGAGATGGCCCGGTCCGCGAACGATTACCAGAAGCACAAGACGACGAAGCTCGAAGTCGCGACGGCGAAGGCGACGCGGAGGATTCCGGCCGGGACCGCTTTGATTCGCACCGCTCAGCCGCTCGGCCGGCTGGCGAGCTACCTGCTCGAACCGCAGGCCGAGGACGGCCTCGCGACCTGGAACTTCTTCGACGACGGCCTCGCGAAGGATGTCGAGTTCCCCGTCACGCGCGTCGACAAGCTCGGCGGCGTCGCGACCGGTTCCCTGCGCCCGCTGCCGGAGAACCGCAAGAAAGACCAACCCTTCACGCTGGAGTTTCTCACCTCGAACCGCGCCTTCGCCGTCGGCGAACTCGGCCCCGTCACTTGGCTCCCCGACGGCGAGCAGTTCCTGCAAACCAAGGGCAACCGACTTTACAAAGTGTCGGCCCGCACCGGCCGGAGCGAACTCTTCATCGACCCGGACAAGCTCGCGAAATCCCTCGAGAGCCTCGCGGCGCTGCCGCGCCGGGATCGCGGCGGATTCGCCCGCGGCGGACAGTACCGCATGAACCCCGCCCGCACCGGCACGCTCGTCGACCTGCCCAAGGGCGAACTCGGCTTCGCCTACTTCGACGGCTCGCCCGCCGTACAACTCACCACGAGTGAAGGGAAAAAGGAGTTCGTCTCCTTCTCGCCGACCGGCACGCACATCGCCTTCGTCCGCAAGGGGAACCTCTTCGTCGTCGACCTGGCCACGAAAAAGGAGACGGCCCTCACGAACGAAACGAATCCCGAAATCCTCAACGGCCGCGCCGACTGGGTGTACGAGGAGGAGATCTTCAACCGCAACGGCAAGGCGTACTGGTGGAACGAATCCGGCACCGCGATCGCGTTCCTGCGCTTCGACGACACGCCGGTGAAGAAATACACGATCGCCGATCCGTTCCCGGCCGCCGGCCGCGCGGAGGTCTACGGATATCCGAAGCCGGGCGATCCGAATCCGCTCGTCACGCTCGGCGTCGCGACGATCGGTGGCGCGAAGCCGGTGTTCGTCCATCTGGGTGATTACAAACCGGACGACACGCTCTTCGCCCGCGTCGGCTGGATGCCGGACGGGAAGCGGCCGTACGCCTACGTCACGAATCGCCGGCAGACGTGGATCGACTTCGCCGTCTGGGACTCGCCGAGCGAGAAGCCGAAGGTTCTCTTCCGCGATCAGACGAAGGCGTGGATCGACGACGCCGGCGAGCCGAAGTTCCTCGCGGACGGCTCGTTTCTCTTCCCGAGCGAACGGAGCGGCTGGAAGCACCTCTACCACTGCGACGCGAATGGGAAGCTGATTCGAGCGGTCACGAGCGGCGAGTGGGAAGTGAAGGACGTGCTGCGCGTCAACGAGGGCGAAGTCTACTTCACGGCGACGAAGGACGGGCACACCGGCTCGAACTTCTACTCCGCTAAGCTCGACGGTTCGGGCGTCACCCGCATCAGCGCCGGCAACGGCACGCACACGATCGGCCTCGCACCGAAGGGCAAACTCTACACCGATCGCTTCAGCGACAACGACACGCCGGGCCGGATGAAGCTGAAGGAACTCGGCGGCGGCGACGTGCGGACGCTGGACAACAACCCGGCCTACGCCCGCGAGGAGTACCGGTTCGGCAAGTACGAACGGCTGCAAGTGCCGTTGAAGGACGGCTTCCTCCTCGAAGCGGCGATCACGTATCCGCCCGATTTCGACCCGGCGAAGAAGTACCCGGTGTGGATTTCGACGTATGCCGGGCCGCACGCGCCGACGGTGCGCGAGGGGTGGAGCTGGCGGAGCTTCGAGCAGGTGCTGGCGCACCTGGGCGTCGTCTCGTTCCGCGTCGATCCGCGTTCGGCGAGCGGGAAGGGGGCCGTCAGCGCGTGGGCCTGCTACAAGCAGATGGGCGTGCCGGAGTTGAACGACCTGGAGGAGGCGGTCGAATGGATCGCGGCGAAGCCGTGGGCCGATGCGACGCGCGTCGGCATCAGCGGGCACAGCTACGGCGGGTTCATCACGGCCTACGCGCTGACGCACTCGAAGAAGTTCGCCGCCGGCATCGCCGGCGCCCCGCCCACCGATTGGCGGCTCTACGACACGATCTACACCGAGCGCTACATGGGCCTGCCGGGCGAGAACAAGGACGGCTACGACAAGACGAGCGTGGTGAAGGCCGCGGCGAACCTGCACGGGAAGCTCTTGCTGATCCACGGCCTGATGGACGACAATGTCCACGCCCAGAACTCGTGGCAGCTCGTCGACGCGCTCCAGAAGGCGAACAAGCCGTTCGAGCTGATGATCTATCCGCCGGCCCGCCACGGCATCCGCGGCGAGCACTACCAGACGCTGCAAATCGATTTCATCCAGCGGACGATGTTGGGGAAGTGACAACGGGAAGCAAAGGTGCCATTTCGCGAATGATGTCTTCCGCCCCAACGGGGCGACCGACAATAGCCAGGGGTGAAGTGTAAGCGAAACCACTGGAAAACACCGTAGCCCCAACGGGGCGACCTGAGTGGCATCGGTCGCCCCGTTGGGGCTACGGCGATGGGGGTCGATTGGACCAGGGGTTCCGTCGCTTCGCTCCGTCGCCCCTGGCGATTGTCGATGGCCCCGTTGGGGCCGAAACCCCACGTTCGGAATCCTGTGCTGGGGATTGCGTTTTTCGATTCGAAGTACGCGACGTTTGGATCACGAATCACGATCCAGTCACGTACCACCCCGGGGGGACGAGCCATTCGAGTTGGCCGGCGCCCTTCGCGATCTCGTGGCGGCAGTTGACGCAGGCGACGGCGGCCTTGTCGAAGTCGATGCCGTCGCCGCCGGTGCCGAGGAGCCAGCCGGCGTACTCGGCGAGGTCGGGCATGTGGCCGACGAGGACCGGCGAACCGCCCAACTCGAAGACGAGCTTCGAGAGCTTCTTCGGCTTCATCTCGCCGCACGCCAATCGCTCGGTGACGACGAATTCGCGGCCGGGCGTGAGGGCCGTCAGCAGGTGTTCGGCCGTCTCGACGGCGCGCACGAGTGGGCTGGTGACGATGACCGAGACGGGCGTCCCCCGCGCCTTGAGGGCGGCGGCGAGCGCCTGCGCCTGCTTGCGGCCGAGGTCGGTCAGCGGGCGGTGGAAGTCGTCCGCGAGGCCGTCGGCTCCGAGCGGCAGGGCCTCGGCGTGGCGCACGAGCAGCAGGCGCATCGTCGGCTCCTTCCTACAATCCTCGCGCCGCCGCGCTACCGGCGGCGGGCGAAACTCCTACACTAACGGTTGCTCTCTCCATCGACCACCCTCGGCCGCGCCCGTCGCGGCCCTTTGTCTTTCCGGGTTCCGCCGCTCATGAAGGCCAAGCGCACCGACATCCGCAACGTCGCCGTCATCGCCCACGTCGACCACGGCAAAACGACCCTCGTCGACCAGATGCTCCGGCAATCGGGGCAGTTCCGCTCCGAGGAACTCGACAAGCTCGTGGGGGGCCAGCACGGACTCATCATGGACTCGAACGACCAGGAGCGCGAGCGCGGCATCACGATCCTCGCCAAGAACTGCGGCATCCGCATCGGCGACGTGAAGGTGAACCTGATCGACACGCCCGGCCACGCCGACTTCGGCGGCGAGGTGGAGCGCATCCTCAAGATGGCGGACGGCGCGTTCGTACTCGTGGACGCCTCCGAAGGCCCGCTGCCGCAGACCCGGTTCGTCCTGAAGAAGGCGTTCGCCTGCGGCCTCAAACCGATCGTCATCATCAACAAGATCGACCGCCCCGACGCGCGCATCCCGGACGTCCACAACCTGATGTTCGAGCTGTTCATCGAGCTGGGCGCGGACGACGACACGGCGGACTTTCCGGTGATCTACGCCAGCGGCCGGGCCGGCATCGCGACGACGGACATGGCCGTCGAGCCGAAGGACCTGAAGCCGATGTTCGACGCGATCCTCGAGCGGATTCCCGCGCCGGAGGTCGACGCCGACGCGCCGCTGCAGATGCAGGTCGCGGCCCTGAGCTACTCCGAGTTCCTCGGCAAGATCGCCGTCGGCCGCGTGACCGCCGGCAAGATCCGCAAGAGCCAGAAGGTCACGGTGGTGAAGCAGAAGGACGGCGCCGCGTTCAACGACACCGTCGTGCAGGTCCTCGAATTCGACCGGCTGGCCAAGAAGGAAGTGGACGCGATTTCCGCCGGCGACGTCTGCGCGGTCGTCGGCCTCGACGAAGTCGACATCGGCGACACGATCTGCGATTTCGACAAGCCGCTGCCCCTGCCGCCGCTGACGATCGACGAGCCGACGCTCGACATGCTCTTCAAGGTGAACGACTCGCCGTTCGCCGGTCAGGAGGGCAAGCCGCTGACCAGCCGCGAACTGCGGACGCGGCTCGAGTCCGAACTCCAGCACAACGTCGCCCTGCGCGTGAAGCCGGGCGCGCGCGAAAGCGAATTCATCGTCAGCGGCCGCGGGCTGCTCCACCTCGGCGTGCTGCTCGAGACGATCCGGCGCGAGGGGGGCGAGATCGCCGTCGGCAAGCCGAAGGTCATCACGAAGGAAGTCGACGGCAAGACGCTGGAGCCGATCGAGTACCTCGTCGTCGAGTCGCCGAACGAGCATTCGTCGTCGGTGATGAGGCTCGTGCTGGAGCGGCAGGGCGAGTGCATCAAGATGGAGGGCGGCCTCGGCGGCAGCACGCACATGGAGTTCCACATCCCCGCCCGTAGCCTGATCGGCCTGCGGACGCGGATGCTGACCGCCACGCAGGGCACGGCCATCATGCACCACAACTTCCACGAATACCGCCAGGCGCGCCCCGGCATGCCGGGCCGGGCGAACGGCGTGTTCATCTCGAAGAACACGGCGAAGGTGACGGCATACTCCATCGACGGGCTGTCGGGGACGCTGTTCGTGGCCCCCGGCGACGAAGTCTACGAGGGGCAGGTGGTGGGCGAGCACGGCCGCGACAAGGACCTGACCGTGAACGTGACCGACCCGAAGCCGTTGACGAACATGCGGGCCTCCGGCACCGACGCCAAGGCCGCCATCAAGCCGCCGATTCGCTACTCGATGGAGATGGCGCTCGAGTACATCGACGACGACGAGTTGGTGGAGATCACGCCGAACAACCTGCGGATGCGGAAGCAGTTGTTGAAGGAGAGCGAGCGGAAGAAGGCCGATCGCGGCCGGGCGTAGCCGGCGGCGCCGATCGTCCGTCCGCTCGGCCGAGGGAGTCGCCCGTGCTCGCCGTCCTCGCCCATCCCTGCGTGCTGCTGTTCGTCGGCGGCGGCCTCGGCGCGAACGCCCGCTACTGGCTCGGCGAGTACTTCAAGGCCCGCCACTGGTCCGACGAGTTCCCCTGGCACACCTTCGCCATCAACGTCCTCGGTTCGTTCGTCCTCGGCCTCGTCGCCGTCCTGCTCAAGGACCGCCCCGCGTGGGCGCTCTTCCTCGGCGTCGGGGTCTGCGGCGGCTTCACCACCTTCAGCACTTTCAGCGTCGAGGCGCTCGCGATGCTCGAGAAGGGGCGCACGTCGTCGGCCGCCGTCTACGCGCTGGGGTCGGTGTTCGCCGGCGTCCTCGGCGCGGCGCTCGCCCTGCGCCTGGCGCGATGATCGGACGCTTTCCGGGCGCGCCATCCCGGCGGTTGCGCCGACGCTGCCGAAAATGACGACAGGGCGACCGGTGGAACCGGAGAAGTTTGCCGGGGCGCATCTTTTCACGTCGGGGAATCTGGATAAAACTGCGAAAGTTGTACACCCGTGCGGATTTTGCGGCTTCTCCCGCCGCGCACGGCTTTCCTCCGACGCCCCCGCGTCCGCGACTCGCACCTTCGGAGCCGACCCATGACCGCGTTCGCCCGTCGCCAGTGGACCCGCGCCCTCGCCGCGAAGCTCGGCGTCACCCGGCTCGAGGACCGCGTGAACCCGGATGCGACGTATCACAATTTGGCGGTGAATGGGCCGTTCATGCAGAATTGGAGCAATACCGGGCTAATCACTACCGACGACGACTGGAGCGGCGTTCCCAGTATCGTCGGATTTCGCGGCGACGGATTGACTGGTTTAACGGGTGTCGATCCGCAAACAATATTGGGTTTTGACTCACCGGTGATTGATGTCAATGCAAATCGATCAGATCCGAACACGTTTGCAACCGGTGGAGTTACTGAATACGAATTGGCGAATCCATCCATTGCGATCACGGGATCGGCTACGGCCGATGCTCCCTACATCCAATTGCACATCAATACGACGGGCAAAAACAATATTGCGATCAGTTATAACTTGCGAGATTTGGACGGTAGCGCCGACAATTCGATTCAACCCGTCGCATTGCAATTTCGCGTCAACGATACCGATATGTTCACAAACGTCCCGGCGGGCTTCGTCGCGGACGCGTCTTCGGGGCCGAACCTCGCGACGTTGGTCACACCAGTGATGGCGCTGCTTCCGGCGGCGGCGGAGAATCAAGCCACTCTGCAGATTCGCATCATTACGAGTAATGCGGTCAGCAACGACGAATGGATCGGCATCGACGATATCGTGGTTCTCAGCAACGCGCCCCCCGTCATCACAAGCGACGGCGGCGGGGCGTCGGCGATGGTTAGCATCGCCGAGAACACCACCGACGTGACGACCGTGACGGCGACCGACGCCGACATGAACCCGATCACTTTCAGTATCAGCGGAGGCGCGGACAAATCGTTCTTCTCGATCGACGCGATGAGCGGCAAACTGGCGTTCAAGGCCGCGCCGAACTTCGAATCGAAATTGGACTCGGGCGCGAACAACGTCTACGACGTGATCGTGCGCGCCTCCGACGGCATCGCCTTCGACGAACAGGCGATCGCGGTGACGGTGACGAACGTGGCCGAGGCGCCGGTCATCACCAGCAACGGCGGCGGCGCGACCGCGATGGTCAGCCTCGCGGAGAATATCAAGGCCGTGACCACGGTCATGGCAACCGACGACGACGGGACGATGCCGACGTACAAGCTTTCCGGCGGCGCGGACGAACTGCGATTCACCATCGACGCGACCACCGGCGCGCTCGCCTTCAAGGCCGCGCCGGACGCCGAAACCCCGACCGACGCCGACCTGGACAACAAGTACGTCGTCATCGTGGAGGCGACCGACGGCAGCCTGAGCGACACGCAAACGATCACCGTCACGATCACCGACGTGAACGAATTCCCGCCGGACATCATCAGCAACGGCGGCGGCGCGACGGCGACCGTGAACGTCTTCGAGAACACCACCGCCGTGACGACCGTGGTCGCGACCGACAAGGACCTCAATCCGACGATTTCGTACAAGGTGACGGGCGGCAAGGACGGGGCGAAATTCTCGATCGGTTCGAGCTCCGGCGTCCTTACGTTCAACGCCGCGCCAAACTTCGAGGCGCCCGGCGATTCCGACGCGGACAACAAGTACGAAGTGACCGTGACGGCGTCCGACGGAACGAACACCGATTCGCAGACGATCACCGTGACCGTGGACAACGTGGACGAAGCGCCGGTCTTCACGAGCGACGGCGGCTCGCCGACGACGATCTTCCGCTTCGAGGGCGTGCTGAACGTGACGACCGCCCTGGCGAAGGACCCCGAAGGCAAGCCGGTCGTCTACGGCATCTCCGGCGGCGCGGACTCCGCGCTCTTCCTGATAGACGGCAAATCCGGCGGCCTCACCCTCCTGACCGCGCCCGACTTCGAGTTTCCCACCGATGCGAACGGCGACAACTTCTACGAAGTGATCCTCAGCGCCAACGACGGCACCCTCGCAGGGTTCCAGACCCTCACGGTGCGCATCGACAACGTCAACGAGGCACCGACCTTCACCGTGGGCGCGGCCCAGATGGCCAACGAGGACGCCGGCGCGCAAACGGTGCCCGGTTTCGTCACCGGCATCACCACCGGCCCGCAGGGGATGACGTTCGTCGACCTCGGCACGAAAGTCGTTTTCGACGTCACGAACACCAACAACGCGCTCTTCACCGCGCAGCCGGCGATCGATTCCAGCGGCCAACTCACCTACACCGCGGTGGCGAACGCCTCCGGCAGCGCCAAGGTCACGGTCGTCGCGATGGATAACGGCGGCACCGACAACGGCGGCGTGGACACCGCCGCGGCGCAGTTCTTCACGATCACCGTGAACTCCGTGAACGACATCCCGGACTTCTCGATCGGCGGGAATTTGACGGTGAACGAGGACGCCGGACCGCAAACGAAGACGTCGTACCTCACGTCGGTTTCGCCCGGCCCGCTGGACGAGGCGGGGCAGATCGTAACTGTCACGGTGTCGAACGACAACGCCGCGCTCTTCAGCTCGCCGCCGACGCTCGACGGCTTCGGCACGCTGTCCTACACGCCGGCGTCGAACGCCAACGGCTTGGCCACCGTGACCGTGACGGCCAAGGACAACGGTGGCACGAACTTCGGCGGCGTCGATACGAAGATCCGCACCTTCACCATCACCGTGAACGCGGTGAACGACGCGCCGACGTACGCCTTCGGCGGCGACCAGACCGTGAACGAGGACGCCGGCGCGCAAACCGTGATGGGCTTCGCGTCGTCCATCTCGCCCGGGCCGCTCGACGAGGCGGGCCAGATGGTGAGCTTCCTCGTCTCGAACGACAACGGCGGCTTGTTCACATCGGCGCCCGCAATCGACCCCGCCGGCAACCTCACCTACACGCTCGCGCCGGACGCGTTCGGCAAGGCCACCGTCACGGTGCAGGCCAAGGACACCGGCGGCATCGCCCTCGGCGGCATGGACACCTCCGCCGCCAAGACATTCACGATCACCGTGAACCCGGTGAACGACGCGCCGACGTATTCCATCCCGAGCGGCGTGTCGCTCGCCGAGGACTCCGGGCCGGTCTCGCTTCCGTCGTTCCTCACGGCCTTGAGCGCCGGCCCCGCGAACGAGTCGTCGCAGTCGATCACCATCACCCTGACGAACGACAACAACGCCCTGTTCTCGGCGCAGCCGAGCATCGACCTCGCGGGCCAGCTCACCTTCACGACGACGCCGAACGCGAACGGCTTCGCGACCGTGACGGTGAAGGTGCAGGACGGCGGCGGCACGAGCTTCGGCGGCGTCGACACGACGACCGCGACCTTCACGATCGACGTGACCGCGCTCAACGACGCGCCGAGCTTCGCCGTGCCGGCCGAGGCGGCGACCACGATCAACACCGGCCTCAACACCTTCGCGATGTTCGCGACCATGATCTCCGCCGGCCCGCCCGACGAATCGGGCCAGAGCGTGGCGTTCTTCCTGTCGAACGACAACATGGCGCTCTTCGACGTCCAGCCCGCGATCGACGAATTCGGCACGCTGACGTTCTCGCCGGCCGCGGACGCCACCGGCATCGCGATGGTCACCGTCTTCGCGATGGACGACGGCGGCACCTTCTTCCTCGGCGACGACGACACCTCCGACACGCAGACCTTCCTGATCCGCGTGCTGGGCAAGAACGTCGCGCCGAGCTTCGTCGTCGGCGCCGATCAAGCCGTGAACGAGGACACCGGCGCCGCGACGGTGCCCGGTTTCCTGACGATGATCTCGCCCGGCCCGGCGATCGAATCGATGCAAATGGTGACCTTCCAGGTGTCGAACGACAACATGGCGCTCTTCGCCGCGCAGCCGGCGATCGACGCGATGGGCCAGTTGACGTTCACGCCGGCGGCGGACGCCTTCGGCGTCGCGATCGTCACGGTCATCGCCATGGACGACGGCGGCACGCTCAACGGCGGCGACGACACCTCCGACCCGCAGACGTTCACGATCGCGCTGAACGCCGTCAACGACGTGCCGAGCTTCACGGTCGGCGGGAAGCAGACCGTCAACGAGGACCCCGGCGCGCAATCGGTCGCGGGCTTCGCGACGAAGATCTCCACCGGCCCGGCGAACGAATCGGGGCAAGTTCCTTCGTTCCTCATCACCTCCGACAACCCGTCGCTGTTCGCCTCCGGTCCGGCGATCGACGCGAACGGGAAGCTGACGTACACCCCGGCGGCGAACGCCAACGGCACCGCGATCGTCACGGTGCGGATCCAGGACGACGGCGGCACGAGCTTCGGCGGCGTCGACACCTCGGCCGCGCAGACCTTCGCCATCATCGTGAACCCGGTGAACGACGCGCCGACCTTCACGCTCGGCGCGGCCCCGACCGTGAACGAGGACGCCGGCCCGCAGTTCGCCGCCATCCTCTCGAAGCTCAGCGTCGGCCCGGCGAACGAGTCCGCGCAGACCGCGACGCTGTCGGTGTCGTCGACCAACCTGGGCCTGTTCGCGATCCCGCCGGCGATCGACGGGGCCGGGAACCTGACCTACACGCCGGCGTCCAACGCCAATGGCAGCTCGACCGTCACCGTCGTGGCCACCGACACCGGCGGCACGGCGAACGGCGGCGTCAACGCGACCACGCAGACCTTCACCATCACCGTGCTGCCCGTGAACGACTCGCCGAATTTCGGCCTCTCGTCCAAGGCGGTCGTCAACGAGGACGCCGGACCGCAATCGTTCGCGAACTTCGCGTTCGGCGCCACCGCCGGCCCCGCCGACGAGGCCGGCCAGCCGCTCACCTACACCGCGTTCACGACCGTGCTCACCGGCGATCTCGCGTTCGGCCAGGCGCCCGCGCTCGACGCGACCGGCCGACTGACGTTCACCGCGCTGCCCGATACCTTCGGCACCGCGAACGTCTCCGTCACGCTCAGCGACGGCAACGGCGGCACCGCGACGCAATCGTTCTCGATCACCGTCAACCCGGTGAACGACCCGCCGACTTCGACCGTGCTCCTGCCCACGCTGCCGCTTTCCGGCGTCGGCCCGCAGACCGTCCCCGGCGTCCTCGCGCTCGGCACCGGTGCCGCCAACGAACCCGACACGCTCGCCGTCACCGTCACCGTCGCGTCCACCGCCGGCAACATCGGCTTCACCGCCGCGCCCGCCATCGACGCCGCCGGCACGCTCACCTACACCGCCCGCCGCAACTCCATCGGGTCGGCCAAGCTCGCCATCACCGTCAGCGACGGCACGAACGCCACGAGCGTCCAGTTCGTCACCATCTCGGTGGATACCACCGGTCCGGTCGAGACGATCGGCTATCCCGAATTCGCCGTCGGCTCCGACCTGGGCCTGACGTACGTCAGCTTCCACAACCCGGACCGCACCGAGCGGTTCTTCTCGCCGGCGTTCCCCGGCACCGAGTTCGGCGCCCGCGTCGCCGCCGCCGACTTCACCGGCGACGGCATCGCCGACCTCGTGCTCGGCTCCGGCGTCGGCCGCAGCAGCCTCGTGCAGGTCATCGACGCCGTCACGCAACAGGCGATCTTCAGCATCCAGCCGTTCGAGGCCAGCTTCCTCGGCGGCGTGTACGTCGCCGCCGGCGACCTCGACGGCGACGGCGTGGCCGACCTCGTCATCACGCCCGACGAAGGCGGCGGCCCCCGCGTCCGCGTCTTCGACGGAGCCGATTTCAAGCTCGTCGCCGATTTCTTCGGAATCGACGACGCGAACTTCCGCGGCGGCGC
>CAYVRB010000109.1:0-18297 GCA_964453375.1 uncultured Alcaligenaceae bacterium | reverse complement strand
AATTCTGGTCGTGCAGCGGGTTGTACGGCACGTCGTGCTTGTGGAGGAAACCCCACACGTCCTTCTTCGTCCAGTTCAACAGCGGATTCACCTTCACGACGTCGAACTTCGCGTCCCACTGCACCACGGCCGCGTTCGAGGCGCGGTTCTCGGTCTGGTCCTTGCGGATCGCCGAGATCCACGAAAGCGGATCGTAGTGCTTCATCGCGTTCCGCAGCGGCAGCACCTTGCGGTCGTGGCAGCACTGGTCCGGCCGGTGCGAGTAGAGCGGCCCGCCGTGCTCGGCCTCGTACTCCGCCACCGTCAGTTCGGGGCGAATGTAGACCACTTCGATGCCGTAGCGCGCCTTGATCCGTTCGCGGAGTTCGAGCGTTTCCGCGAACTGGTAGCCGGTGTCGAGGTTGATAACGGTCACGGTCGGCTCGATTTCGGCGAGCATGTGCAGGATGCAGCAGCCTTCCGCGCCGAACGCCGTCGCCATCAACAAGCGCGGATGGAATTGCCGAACGGCCCATCGCAACGCGTCTTGCGGCGTAGCGGTCGCCAGTTCCCGGGCGGCGACCGCGATCGCGTCGTCGGACATTCGTTCCGCCGTCATCGGTCGTAATTCCTGTTACCGGATAATCTTTATCGTCATTCTAAGGATTAAGTCAAGACCGAAAGAGTCCTTATGCCGTTTCGGGCTTCAAACAGGCCACCATCTCGGGAAAAAGCAGGCTTCGGAACCTCAGTTTGCTCCACGCCACGGCCAAGGTCCGCGTCGGTCGCTCGCCGGCGATCGGTCGGAAGACGAGTCCCTTCGCCCGTTCGCGGTCCGCCGCCATCGCCGGCACGAGCGAGACGCCCTGGCCGAGCCGGACGAGTTCGAGCACCGTGCCGAGTTGGTGGAGTTGTGCCGTGGCGAGCGGTGCGAGCGCGTGCCGGGCGCAGAACGCCGCCGCCTGTCCGGAGAGGCAATGCGCCTCGTGCAGGATGACGAACGGTTCGTCGGCCAGCTCCTTCAGGCTCACCTTCGGCTTCTTCGCCAGCAGGTGCTTCGCGGGCATCGCCAGGAGCAACTCCTCCGTGAAGAGCGCCTCGGCTTCGAGGTGCTCGCCTCGGACCGGCAGCGCCAGCACCGCGCAATCGAGTTCGCCGTCGGTCAGGTGCCGCAGGCACTCCTCGGTCGTGTACTCCTTCACCTCGACGCGGGCTTCGGGGTGGCGCGCGACGAAGCGGACGAGCGCGCCCGGCAGCAGGTACGGCGCGACGGTGGGGATGGCGGCGATCGCGAGGCGCGGCGCGGCGCGCTCGGCGCGCACGGTGTCGCGCGCCGCGTCCAGCAGGCCGAGCGCATGGTCGACGCGCTCCTGGAACGCGCGGCCGGCGGCGGTGAGCGCGGCGTGCCGCCCGCCCCGATCGAAGAGCGATTGCCCCAATTCCAGTTCGAGCTTGCCGATCTGCTGGCTGAGCGTCGGCTGCGAGACGTGGCACGCCTCGGCGGCGCGGGTGAAGTTCCCGAGCCGGGCGACCGCGGCGAAGTAGCGGAGCTGTTGAAGTTCCATAGTTGTCGTCTATCGTAAGTATCCAATCCAGCGATTTCAACTATGGAGCGCCCGGCGGTATCCTTCTCCACGCGGCGAACGATTCCGTTCCCGCCCCGGAGGATTCCCGATGCTGAAGAACCTGCTCGCGACCGTCGCCGTCGGCGCCGCGACCCTGCCCGGCCTCGCCCAAACGCCCAAACCGATCACCGAGGACGGCGGCCAGCCGGTCGGCAACAACCAGAACAGCCGCACCGCCGGCCCGAACGGCCCCGCCACGCTCGACAACTTCCACCTCATCCAGAAGCTCGCCCGCTTCGACCGCGAACGGATCCCCGAGCGCGTCGTCCACGCCCGCGGCGTCGGGGCGCACGGCGAGTTCGTCTCCTACGGCGACCAGTCGAAGTTCACCAAGGCGAAGCTCTTCGCCGCGAAGGACAGGAAGACGCCGGTCTTCCTGCGCTTCAGCACCGTCATCCATCCCGGCGGCAGCCCGGAGCAACTCCGCGACCCGCGCGGCTTCGCCGTCAAGTTCTACACCGAGGAGGGCAACTGGGACCTCGTCGGCAACAACCTGCCCGTCTTCTTCATCCGCGACGCGATGAAGTTCCCGGACATGGTCCACAGCCTCAAGCCCAGCCCGGTGACGAACCAGCAGGACCCGAACCGGTTCTTCGACTTCTTCAGCCACATCCCCGAATCGACGCACATGCTGACGTTCGTCTACAGCGACCAGGGGACGCCGGCGAACCTGCGGCAGATGGACGGCTTCGGCGTGCACGCGTTCAAGTGGGTGAACGCCGCCGGCGAAGTGTCGTACGTGAAGTTCAACTGGCGCTCGATGCAGGGACACAAGACCGCCACGGCCGAGGAGGCGGCGGCCGCGAGCGCGAAGAACCACAGCGGCCACACCGAGGACCTGTACGCGAGCATCAAGTCCGGGAACTTCCCGAGTTGGGAACTCGGCGTGCAGATGATCCAGCCGGCCAATCTCGACAAGTTCGACTTCCATCCGCTCGACGCGACGAAGGTCTGGACGGGCGTGGAGGAATTCAAGGTCGGGAAGCTGACGCTGAACAAGGTGCCGGAGAATTTCTTCCAGTTCAGCGAGCAGGCGGCGTTCGCGCCGGGGATGGTGGTGCCGGGGATCGAGCCGAGCGAGGACAAGCTGCTGCAGGGGCGGCTGTTCAGCTACGCCGACACGCAGCGGTACCGCGTGGGGACGAACTACCTGATGCTGCCGGTGAACCGCCCCTACGCCGAGGTGAGCAACAACAACCAGGCCGGTTCGATGAACTTCGGCGTGACGACCGGCGACGTGAACTATGAGCCGAGCGTGACGACCGGCGGCCGCCGCGATCTGAACGAGAAGGAATACAGCAAGTCATCGCTCGCGGGCACGGTGGCGCAGCAGCCGATCGAGAAGACGCTCAACTTCAAGCAGGCCGGCGAACTCTACGATTCGTTCTCGGACGGCCAGAAGGCGAACCTCGTCAAGAACCTGGCAGGCGACCTCGGCCAAGTGAAGAACGACCAGGTGAAGCTGGCGATGGTGTCGCACTTCTACAAGGCGAACGCCGATTACGGCACGCGTCTGGCGAAGGCCGTGAACGTGGACCTCGACGCCGTGAAGCAGGCGGCAGAGGCGTTGAAGTAACCCACCAAACCGATCGCGAAAACCCGAAAGGACGAAGACCCGAAAAATCATTTCCGATTTCGCGTTTTCGTTCTTTCGGGCTTTCGTGATCTCTTCCACTGGAGCCAGGCATGATTCCGTTGCTCGTCGTGATTTTGAGTTTATCGACTCAGCCGAAGTCGATCCCGCTGACGCCGGAGGTCGCGGCGAAGCTGCAAGCGATCGCGTTTCAGGCGGCTCGCACGGGCGACCTCGAAACGTTGAAGGAGTACTTCGCCGCCGGCCAACCGGTGAACGGCGCCAACAAGCGCGGCGACACGTTGCTGACGGTGGCCGCGTATAGCGGCCAGGCCGAAGCGGTCTCGCTGATCCTCAAACAGAAGAGGGTCGAAGTCGACGCGAAGAACGCGATGGGCCTGACGGCGCTCGCGGCGGCGGCGTTCAAGGGCGAAGTCGCGATCGCGAAGGCGCTCGTGGCGGCGAAGGCCGACGTGAACGCCGCGAACGACAGCGGCCAGACGGCGTTGATGTTCGCGGCCCTCGCGGGCCGGACGACGATGGTGGAATATCTCTTGAAGGCCGGCGCCGACGCGAAGGCGAAGGACACGTCCGGCAATACGCCGTTGAGTTTGGCGAAAGGACAGGGAGCGAAGGACGTGGTGAAGTTGCTGGAGAAGTCGTTTTGAGTTTTCCATTTCTCGTTTTGCACTGATTCATTCCTTGGATGTATCAATGCAAAACGAGAAACGAAAAACTCAAAATGAGTCGAGTCATCACTCCTTCGTCATCGTCTCGTCCAGATTCAGCAACACGCGGCCGACCGTGACCCACGCGGCCAGTTGCGCCGGCGTCGCGCCGTTTGGCAGCTTCCGCGCGTCCTCCGGCTTCGATACCGCCACCGTCCACGGGTCGGCCTTCGCGTCGGAATACTTCGCCACGTTCTTCGTCACTAGCTCGAGCAGGATCGCCGTCTCGGATTCGCTCGGCGAGCGGGCCGTGCAGAGCCGGAAGGCGAACGCGATCCGTTCGCGGTCGGTTTCGCCGCCGTCCTTCAGGATGCGCAGGCCGAACGCCTGGGCGGCCTCGACGAAGATCGGCTCGTTCATCGCGGTCAGCGCCTGGAGCGGCGTGTTCGAGCGCGAGCGCTTCACGCAGGCGAAGTCGCCGGTCGGCGAATCGAACGCCTGCAACGCCGGGTACGGGATGCTGCGGAAGCGGAAGACGTAGAGGCTGCGGCGGTAGCGGTCGGGGCCGACGCTCTCGGGCCAGACCTTCGGTCCGTAGCTCGCCGGCGGCTGCGTCAGGAACTGCGGGATCGGCGGATAGACACTCGGCCCGCCGACCTTCGGATTCAAGAGGCCGCTGACGGAGAGGGCGATGTCGCGGACGAGTTCGCCGTCGACGCGGAAACGCGGACCCCGGGCGAGCAGGCGGTTCGCGGGATCTTTGGCGGCGAGTTCGGGGGAGACCTTCGAGGACTGCTGATAAGTCGATGATGTGACGATGAGCTTGTGGAGGCGCTTGACTCCCCACGGACGGTCGTCCGCGGGCTTCGCCCCCGTGATGGTGGGTTGCATGAACTCGACGGCGAGCCAGTCCAGCAGTTCGGGGTGGCTCGGCAAGTCGCTCTGCTTGCCGAAGTCCTCGGGAGTGGCGACGATGCCGGTGCCGAAGTACGCCTGCCAGACGCGGTTGACGAAGGCGCGCGCTGTCGTCGGCGCCTTCGCGTCGGTCATCCACTTCGCGAGGCCGATCCGGTTGGGCGGGAGGTCGGCGGCGGGCGCGTTGAGGAACGCCGGCACGCCGATCGAAGTCTTCTCGCCGGGCTTGAGGAAGTCCCCGCGCTTCAACACGAATGTCGGGCGCTCCTCGCCGCGCTCGGTGTAGACGAGCTGCGTCGCGCCGGCGGGGTGTTCCTTCCAGAGGTCCTCGATCTTGTCGTTCGCGTCGTTCCACGCGGCGACGGTGGCGCGGTACGCGGCGAACGCGTCGGCCTTGCCGTAGAGCGGATCGGCGGTCGGGTTCGGGGCGTCGGTCACGCTCAGGCGGAACCGGCCGAGGTTGTTGTTCTGGTTGTCGTCGCTGTTCCAGCCGCCGTGGTTCTGCACGAGCTTGAACGTCACCTTCGCGTTCGCGGGCACCTCGATCGGCGTCTCGAAGACGAAGACCGCGTTCCGCGGCGCGTTGCTCCGGCCGCCGCCGACGTCCGGCGACCACGCCGTCGCGTCGTCGCCGTCGATGGCGAACGCGATCGGTCCCGTGACGCGGGTTCGCTTCGATTTATCTTCGAAGATCGCGTCCAGCGGCTTCTTGGCGGCGTTCGCGTCGGCCGTCGCGGAGATGATCTTCACCGCCTTGCCGTTGATTTCGAGCTTGAATTCCGTGAGCGCGAACAGGCCGAAGATGGATCGCCCCGGCCCGCCGCGCGGCAGGTTCGGGTCGTTCAGCAACTCGAGTCTCGCCGCCGTGAGGCGCTTCAATTTCGTCGGCCCACTGAAGTCGGTCGTGTGCTTCGTCGGCGCGTAGCCGCTGGCGAAGATCGAACCGTCCGCGAGAAGCGTGTGTTTCTGCCCGCCACTGGTATCGAGTTCCGGCCGGATCACGTCCCACACCGGCCGGCTCAGCTTCGCCTGCCACGCCGCGAGCTTCGCCTCCCAGTCGGGCGTCTTGTGTTTCAGGTCCGCTTCGATCGCCTTGATCTTCTGAAGGATCTCGCTCCGCTTCATCTGCTCGTCGAGCGTGTAGACCGTCACGTTCGCCTCGTGCGAGTTGTTCAGGTACGCGAAGAGCCGATAGTACTCGGCCTGCGTGAGCGGGTCGTACTTGTGCGTGTGGCATTGGGCGCACTGGATCGTCAGGCCGAGCATTCCCTTGCCGACGGCGTCCATGCGGTCGAACATCGCCTCCATGCGGAACTGCTCGGGGTCGATCCCGCCTTCCTCGTTGATCATGCTGTTGCGAAGGAAGCCGGTGGCGACGATCTGGTCCTGCGTCGCGTTCGGCAGCAGGTCCCCGGCGAGCTGCTCGAGCAGGAACTGGTTGTACGGGAGGTCCTTGTTGAAGGCGCCGATGACGTAGTCGCGGTAGAAGTGGACGAAGCGCGGCTTGTCCTTTTCGTAGCCGTCGCTGTCGGCGTAGCGGGCGGCGTCCAACCACAATCGGCCCCAGCGCTCGCCGTAGTGCGGCGACGCGAGGAGCTGGTCCACGACCTTCGCATAAGCCGTTGGCGAACCGTCCGCGAGGAAGTCCTCGACTTCCTTCGGCGTCGGCGGCAGGCCGACGAGATCGAGGTACAATCGCCGGATCAGCGTCGTCTTGTCCGCCGGCGGCGAGGGCTTCAATCCCTCTTTCTCAAGTCGAGCGAATACAAACGCATCAATCGGACTTGGAACTTGGAACTTGGAACTTGGAACTGTTGGCCGCTTCGGACTCTCGAACGCCCAGTGATTCGCGCTCGGTTCGTTCGCGAGCGAATCGGGCCACACGGCTCCCGCGTCGATCCACATCTTGATGATCTCGACCTTCTCCTTCGCCAGCGGCTTCTTCGGCGGCATCACCGTGTCGTCGTCCGCGCTCGCGATGCGCCGATACAGCTCGCTCTCGACCGCCTTCCCCGGCACGATACCGGCCTTCTTCGATTCGCCCCCCTGCTTCGCCCGGCTGCGCACGTCGATGCGGAAATCGGCCGTCCCCTTCTTCGCGTCGTGGCAGCGATGGCAGCTCTCCTTCAGGATCGGAAGCACGTGCTTCTCGAAGCCGATCGCGTTCGGATCGCCGTCGGCGGAGGCGACGAGCGGCAGGGCGAACAGGAGAAATAGCGAAGTGATTCTTTGCATCGCGATCGTTCCACATGGAGTGCAAGTCATAATATCGACGCCCCCGTTTAGCCGCGAGGCGGAGTCCGCGGAGCCGAGCGCGACACGCTAATCACGCGCTCGGCTCCGAAGACTCCGCCTCGCCGCGAAATTTCTACTTTGAAACCATGTTCCCTCAAGAACTCTTCCGCCATTGCCCCCGCTGCGGCACGGCGCTCGCCAAGCCCGGCGCGAACCCGCTCCGCTGCGTCTGCGATTTCCGCCTCTACTTCAATCCCGCCATCGGCGCCGCCGCGTTCGTCGAACGGGCCGACGGCAAGTTCCTCTTCGTTCGCCGCGAGCGCGATCCGGGGAAGGGCCTGCTGACCGTCCCGGGCGGGTTCGTCGACATCGGCGAATCGGCCGAGGATGCCGTGCGCCGCGAGGTGCGCGAGGAGGTCGGCCTCGAACTCGCCGAGCTGCGCTATGTCTGCTCGACGACGAACGAATACGTCTACGCCGGCGTGACGTACCCGGTCTGCGATTTCATGTTCCTGGCCACGGCCATCGACCCCGGCGCGGCCATCGCCGGCGACGGCGCCGTCGCCATCGAATGGCGCGCCTTGGCCGATCTCGACTCGGCCGAACTCGCCTTCCCGAGCGTGAAGCGCGGGCGCGATCTCCTGCTGGCATCCCGGACGAACCCGGTTTTCGCTTGACATTCGGGCGCGGAAACGCCACGGTGAAGGGGTCGACACCTGCCTCGGCGGCGCGGACGGTCTGGGTTCGCGCGGCCATGCCCTCCCTCCACCAGACTTCGGGGCCGTCCGCATGGGCTCCCTCCGGTATCGCCTCGGGGCGATCGCGCTCCTTGTCATGACGCTGCCGTCGGTCGGCGCCGAGCCGCCGCTGCGCGAACGGATCGACCGGCAGATCGCCGCCGGGCTGTCGAACTACGACGCCGTCGCCGCGCCGATCGCGAACGATTCCGAGTTCCTGCGCCGCGTGTCGCTCGACCTCACCGGCCGCATCCCATCGATCTCGGACGCTCGCTCCTTCCTGGCCGACCCCGCGACCGACAAGCGCGCGAAGCTCGTGGACGCACTGCTCGCCTCGCCGGAGTACGCCCGACGGATGCAGGACGTCTTCGACGTGCTGCTGATGGATCGCCGCCGCGATGCGAAGGTGCCGCGCGCCGAGTGGGAAGCGTTCCTGCGCACGTCGTTCGCGGCGAACAAGCCGTACGACGAACTGGTGCGCGACATCCTCTCGAGCGACGGCGCCGACCCGAAGACGCGCCCGGCCGCGAAGTTCTTCCTCGACCGCGACCTCGAACCGACCACCGTGACGCGCGACATCTCCCGCCTCTTCCTCGGCCGCAACCTTCAGTGCGCCCAGTGCCACGACCACCCGCTCGTCGACGACTACAAGCAGGACCACTACTACGGCATCCAGGCGTTCTTCAATCGGGCCTTCCTCTTCCCGAACGCGCAGGACGCGAAGGCGGTCATCGCCGAGAAGGCCGAGGGGGAAGTGAATTTCATCAGCGTCTTCGACCCGAAGAAGGTGCAGAAGACGACGTCGCCCGCGGTGCCGGGCTGGAAGCCGATCGGCGATCCGAAGTTGGAGAAGGGGAAGGAATACAAGGTCGCGCCGAAGAAGGACGTGAAGCCGGTGCCGGCGTACAGCCGGCTGGCGCAGCTCGCGACGGCGATCACGGCGGACGAGAACCTCGCGTTCCGCCGCACGGCCGCGAATCGCTTCTGGACTCTGATGATGGGCCGGGGCCTCGTGCAGCCGCTCGACTTTGACCATTCGGCCAATCCGGCCTCGCACCCCGCTCTGTTCGAGATGCTGGCGGCGGAATTCGAGAAGCGGAACTACGACGTGAAATGGCTGCTCCGCGAGATCGCGCTGAGCAAGACCTACCAGCGGTCGAGCGAAGGCTCGCCGAAGCTCGCCGACGTGGCGGAGGACCGCTACGCGGTGGCGATCCTCAAGCCGCTCTCGCCGGAGCAACTCGGCTACGCGACGTTGCAAGCCACGGGCCTCGCGGACGTTTATCGGACCGAACTCTCGAAGAAGTATTCCGAGGAGGCGCTGCACGCGAAGCTGGCGTCGAACCTCGGGCCGTTCCGCTCGATGTACGGCACGCGTTCCGGCGAGCCGGAGGAGGGTTTTGCGTCGACACTCGACCAGACGCTCTTCGTCAAGCACGGCGGGCACATTCGCAACTTGATCGCGCCTCGCACGGGGAGCCTCGTCGAGCGCGCCGCGAAGCTGGCGGAGCCGAGCCGCGTGGCGGAGGAGTTGTACCTGACGGTCTACACGCGCCTGCCGAGCGACGAGGAGCGCCGCGACGTGGAGGACGCATTGCGGGGATCGACGAACCGGACGGCCGTGTTGAGCGACCTCGTCTGGGCGATGCTCGCGAGCGCGGAGTTTCGGTTCAACCATTGAACCGTTTAGCCGCGAGGCGGAGTCTTCGGAGCCGAGCGCGGTTCTGGTTGTCCACCTCCCCCGTGTTTGCCTCCCCCCCGCCCCCCCCGCGCTCGGCTCCGAGGACTCCGCCTCGCCGCTAAACGGGGTGTTTTGGTTTACTTCGAGGTTCCCGATGAACATGTGCAACTACGCCTGCGGAACGGCCGACCACTCCATCAATCGACGGCTGTTCCTGGGCGCCGGACTGGCCGGATTCGCGGGGATGACTTCGCCGGCGGCGGCGCGCGAGCTGAAGTCCGCGCAGAAGCGGATGCTCGTGATCTTCCTCTCCGGCGGCGTCAGCCAATTGGAGACCTGGGACCCGAAGCCGAACACCGACACCGGCGGGCCGTTCCGCGCGATCCCGACGAGCGTGCCGGGGATCCACATCTCGGAACTGCTCCCCGAAGCGGCGAAGCGGATGCACCTGCTCACGCTCGTGCGCGGCATCGACACGAAGGAGGACGAACACGGCCGCGGGGCGACGATCATGCTCACCGGCCGGCGCACCGAGCCGGGGCTGGTCTACCCGCACGTCGGGGCGGTCGCGGCGAAACTCCTGACCGACAAGGACGCCGAGTTGCCGGGGCACATCCAGATCACGCCCGGCGGAGGCGGCGGCTTCAACAAGCAGGACGCCGCGTTCCTCGGCCCGAAGTTCGCCTCCGTGACGCTCGGCGACGGCAAGCCGCCCGCCGACCTGCTCCGTCCCGCCGCGCTCACGACCGACGCCGAGCGCGAAGCCTTCCGCCGCAAGCTGAACGATCGGTTCGCGAAGTCCCGCCGGTCGGCGCAGACGGAAGCCTACACCGAGTCGTACGAACAGGCCGCGAAGGTGGTGGCGCGGGCCGACGCCTTCGACGCCTCGCGCGAGGACCCGAAGGCCGCCGACCGCTACGGCCGCCACGACTTCGGCCGGCACATGCTCCTCGCCCGCCGGCTGCTCGAAGAGGGCGTCACGTTCGTGAAGGTGTCGCACACCAACTACGACACTCACCACGAGAATTTCGACTTCCACATCGAACAGCTCGGCGAGTTCGACCGCCCCTTCGCGATGCTGCTCGACGACCTGAAGGATCGCGGGATGTTGGAATCGACGCTGGTGGTGGTGATGGGCGAGTTCGGCCGGACGCCCCGCATCAACGACCGCTACGGCCGCGACCACTGGTCGAAGGCGTGGTCGGTCGCGATGGCGGGTTGTGGGCTGAAGGCCGGCGCCGTCGTCGGCAAGACGAACGCGAACGGCACCGCCGTCACGGAACGCGAAGTGAACGGCGGGCACCTGTTCCACACCTATTTCAAGGCGCTCGGGATGGACCCGACGAAGAACTTCTACCCCGCCGGCCGCCCCGTGCCGATCGCCGACCCGAAGACCGCCGCGATCCACGAGATCCTCGCGTAACTCTCGTTTTGAGTTTTTCGTTGCTCGTTTTGCATTGGTCGAGGGATGCTCGGACCAATGCAAAACGAGCAACGAAAAATGCAAAATGAAAGAAATCCAACATGGCCATCGACATCACGAAGACGCGTCTCCTGACGGACCTGAAGCACGGGCGGCCGCTCGTCGGCTGCCGGTTCGATCCGTCGGGGCGGTTCCTCTTCGCCAGCTCCGAAGACGACACGATCGTGCGCTTCGACCTGCTGACGCGCGAGAAGACCGCGCTCGCCGGCCATGCGAGTTGGGTGCGCGGGATGGCGTTCGTGGCGAAGCCGACGCCGGTCGTGCCAGCGGTGTCCTCGCTCGGGTTGCTCGGCGGACTCGGGGCGGTTCGCAGGCCGTCGCCGTTCGTCCTTCTCGCCGGCGACTACCACGGCAACCTGATCTGGTGGAACGGAACCGACGACGCGCCGAAGCCGATGCGCACCGTCGCGGCCCATGACGGCTGGATTCGCGCCGTCGCCATTAGTCCCGATGGCAACTCCGTCGCGACCTGCGGCAACGATCAACTCGTGAAACTGTGGAGCGTCACCGACGGCCGGCCGTTGCGAACCTTCGAGGGGCATACGTCGCACGTTTACAACGTCGCCTTTCATCCCTCCGGTACGCGGCTCGTCTCGGCCGACTTGAAGGGCAACGTGAAGGATTGGGACCTCGCGACCGGCAAGGTCGTCCGCGAACTCGACGCGAAGGTGTTCCACAAGTACGACACCGGCTTCGGCGCCGACATCGGCGGCATCCGCGGCCTCGCCTTCAACACCGCCGGCACGCTCCTCGCCGGCATCGGCATCACGAACGTCTCGAACGCGTTCGCCGGCGTCGGCAATCCGCTCGTCGTCCTCTTCGACTGGGCCGACGGAAAGCCAAAACTGCTCAAGCCGAAGGACGCCTTCCAGGGCACCGGCTGGGGCGTGAATTTCCTCGCGGACGGAACCGTCGTCGGCGCCGGCGGCGGCGGACAGGGCCGCCTCTGGTTCTGGAATCCGGCCGACGCCGCGAACGTCCACACCGTCACCGTGCCGACGAACGCCCGCGACATGGCCCTCCATCCCGACGGCACCGCGCTCGCCATCGCCGGCGCGAGCGGAAGCTGCCTCGTCTACGCGATGCCGAAGAAAAATTGATGTCGAGCCGCCGCGCGGCGACCTTGAGAACGGCGACCGAATACACCCGGAGGGATTTGAACCCCCAACCCTCGGTTCCGAAGACCGATGCTCTGTCCAGTTGAGCTACGGGTGCCCGCCCCTTCGGTTTACGACTTTCCGCTCGCTTCTCAAGTCTCGTCAGACCAACCCCGGCAACGCGGGCTGGAACGGCACGGCGCCTTCGGAGTTCCACGGCGCGCCGGCCAGCGGTCGGTCCTCGATCGCGAACGGTTCCGACGGGATGTCCTGGCGCGCGGTCACGAGCTTCGGCTTCACCGGCAGGCCGCGGATCGCCTCGACGCCGGCGGCGCGCGCCAGCTCCGGCGTGTTGCACTCCCGGCTGAGGTGCAGTTGGAACAGCGCCCGCAGAGGCACCTCCCGCTCCCGGCCCAAGTCGCGAACGAATTCCGCGGCCTGCCGGTTCGACAGGTGGCCGCGGTCGCCGAGCACGCGGGCGATCAGGTCCGCCGGGCGGTGGCTGCGGAGCTGCAGGTCCGCGTCGTGGTTGAATTCCAATGCGAGCACGTCGACGTCGCGGAAGGTTCGCGCGAGTTCGTCGGTCGGCCGGCCGAGGTCCGAGGCGTAGCCGAGCGACCAGCCGAGTTCGCCGGAGTCGTCCGCGGCGTCGAAGCGGAACGCGAAGGTCGGATCGCTGTCGTGCGGCACGTGGACGGGCCAGCCGACGAGGCCGGGGGCGAAGGCGATCGGCTCGCGGGCGCGGTAGGCGCGCACGAGGCCGGCCTTGGCGAGCGCCGGGAACTCCTCCGATTCGAGGGCGAGGCGGCTCGCGTGATCCTCGTGCAGGACGAGCGCGACGCGCTCGCGAAGCATCCGCGCGAGCGTGAGGCGGTTCCAATGGTCGCCGTGAGTGTGGGTGAGTACGACGGCGGCGAGGTCGGACCATCGGGCGCCGGCGGCGAGCAGGCGATCGGAAATCGCACGCGGGCCGAGGCCGCAATCGACGAGCAGGCCGAACCCGCGGTGCGCGAGGTACGCGGCGTTGCCCGAACTGCCGCTGGCGAGGACCGTGAAGCGCGCAGACATGCCGGCCATCCGTGGGTGCGATGCCTTCGTTTCTAGAAGCAAGGAGAACCGAGTCGAGGGCGAATGTCCATCACGGTTGACCGGGAAGCTTCGGCTTCGGAACCTTCGGCGGTGTCGGCGGGCGTGGCACCGGAAAACGATTCCTCGGGATCAGGCCCGGCTCCGCCGCGGGCGCCGGCGTATTCGCGTCGAACGTGATGGCGAAGGAGTCGAAGAATTCCTTCTTCGCGGTTTCGGCCGCCGTCGCGTCGCCGAAGGCGCCGGTGATCGTGAACGTCGCGAGGAACACGCGGCAGCCGACCTGCACGGCGCGGGAGTTGGTCTTGCGGCCGGCGAAGTCGTCGAGGAGTTCGAATCCGTCGTGTCCGGCCCACTTCACGGCCTTCGGTTCGCCGCGGCGGAAGCCGGATTCGGTGAGGATCTTCTTCAGGTCCGGGGTCACGCCCTGCGGGGCGTCGGCCGTCGTGATCTCGATGGTGGCGACCGGCGGCGTGAGTCGGCCGCCGACGCGTTTGGCATGCACCTGCGCGAGGAAGTACGCGTCGTCCTGGAGATTGAGGAACGTCGGGAAATCGCTGCGGTTGCCGAACAGCTTGGCCGTGAAACCATCGCCGTTGTACGCGACCAGTTCGATCGGTTTGGGCGCGGGCGGGTTCGCGCCCGGTGGTTGCATGTTCGGCAGATTCGGGAACGGGTTGAAGCCGAATTGCGGTGGTTGCGGCGCGGGGTTTTGATCGACGTTCGGGAGGTTGAACTGCATCTGCGGGTTGTTTCCGTCCATCGCCACCGGCACGAGGTCGCGATCCGACGGGCCGCGCGTGGCGCGGGCGATGAGGTAGACTCCGCCGACGAGCACGAGGATGCCGCCGCCGATGCCGAGGATGAGTGGGAGCGGGTTGCCCTTCGGCTTTTCGCGGGACCGACGGCAGGGGCGATCAAAATCGTCGTCGTCGTCGCGATCGCGGCGACGGGAGGAACGCGTGCGCGACGGCCGCGCGGGGCGGTCGGCGGCGTCGGAGATTTCAGCGATCGGCATCGGTTCGACGAACGCCGGCGCGATCGTGGCGATCGCCGGCGCGATTTCGACGAGCGGCGCGGCGGGCTTGGCGACGACCGTCGCGCGCACCGGCGCGGCGGGTGTCGGCAGCGGCGGCGCGAGGCGGGCGGCGGCATGCCGCATCCGCTCCTCCAACTTCGCCATGCCGGGCAGCGGCTTGCCGGGGATTTCGGGAACGGTACGCTTTGCGACCGCGATCGGGGGCACGGCGGGTTGCGGAGCGACGACCGGCACGGCCGGCGGCTTCGGCCGTACGCCGGCGTCCACTTCGGTCCAGCAGATGCCGCAGCGGATCGTCGACTCCGCATGGTCGGCCGGGATCGAGACGGCGGATCGGCAACTCGGACATGTGACCGGCGCAGACATGGCTTCCCCGTCCGAGCGAAACGATGCCTCTAAGCTACTCCGCCGATTGCGGCGGTGCAATTTTTTGATGGTCGGTTTCCGGGACGGGAAGTTCGGCCTTCATGGAGAGGTAGACGACGTAGCCCAGCACGCCGAGGCCGATTTCGGCGAGCCGCATCGTCAGGCGTCCGATGACGGCGGCTTGTTCGGGCCGGCCGATGAGCGTGTAGAGGTAGCCGAAGATCGCCTCCGCGCCGCCGACGCCGCCGGGAGCGGGGAAGAACGCCTGCGCGATATAGCCGATCGGGCCGATGACGCAGTGTTCGGCGAAGGTGCCCACGGAGTTCGCGGGGAAGACGCGCACGGCGAGGTGCAGGTAGACGATCATGATCGTCTGCGCGAAGGCGGTGATCGGGATCGTGAGGTAGAGGAGTTTGGGCCGCTGGCGATACATCGCGGCGGCGCCCCAGAGGTCGGCGATCGTGGGGCCGACCAGCTTCAGGCGGCGGAGCCAGTCTTCCATGCGCGCGGATCGCGCGGATGGAACGAAGCCGAGGACGATCCAGCCGACGACGGCGGCGACGACGAGCGCGGCGCTGACGGCGACGATCTTTTCGAGGTAGTCGTTGCCGACGACGCGGGGGTCGCCGAGGAGCCAGAAGGTTCCGCCGAAGAGGGCGGCGAAGAGGAGCAGTCCGAAGAGGCCGAGCATCCGGTCGACGACGACGGTGGCGACGGCGGCGGCGCGGCGTTCGGGGTGTTCGCGATACATGAAGTAGGCTTTGAGGAAGTCCCCGCCGATGGAGCCGGGGAGCATTGTGTTGTAGAAGTAGCCGACCATGCCGAGGCGAAAGGCGTTGCGGAGCGAGAACGGCAGGCCGAGCGCGCGGACGAGCAGGTACCAGCGGACGATCTGGCAGGAGACGGTGACGCCGGTGAGCAGGGCGATGGCCGCGAGCGTGGCGAAGTCCGGAGTCTGCTGGAGGAGTTGCTTGATGCCCTGACCGCCGTTGACCGGTTCCCAATTGGCGGCGACGACGTACGCGAGCAGTCCGAGTCCAACGGCGGTCTTGAGGAATCCGAGGACAAACGACTTGGTCACCATGCGCCTCCGAAAAGGGGACTGTCACCTTTTTTATAGCCGTATTTAATTAAATCGGCTGATAAAAAAGGTGACAGTCCCCTTTAATCCCACTGCGGCAACAGGCCCACGAGGCGGCGATACGCCGGCCGCGCCCAGTCCGGCACGAGGCGGGCGAAGCTCGCGCGGCGCGTCTCGCCCACGTACACGTGGTCCGACGATTCGATCACGACGTTCGTCGCCGGGTCGCCGTCCAGCAACACCGCCTCCACGTCCACGTGGAAGACCTTCGGCGGGCCGTCCGCCGCGACGTTCGGACGCACCACGTACACGTCGTTCAGTTTCGTCTCCTTCGGCTGGATCGCGCCGGCCAGTTGCAGGAAGTCCAAGACCGGCGTCGGCCCCGGATACGCCACGGCGCGGATCCGCTTGTTGTCCGGCCCCGTGATGAACACCTTCCCGGCCCGAGGCACCGCGACCACGACCAGCACGCCGTTCGGCGATTGCCCGGCCGCCTCCGCGATCGCCGCGCGCGCCTCCGTCGTCGTCAGGCCCTGCACCGCCACCCGCCCCGCCTCGCCGAGCGGCGCGCAGCCGTCCACATCCACCGCCACGAGGCAATCCCACTCCGGCTTGTCGGCGAAGCCGACTTCCAGCACGTCCGGGCAGCCGATGCGATACGCGGCCAGGTCCGGCGGCGCGGGCGCGGGAAACGGCGGCGACCGGCGCACGGACGCGAGGTCCGCGCAGCCGGCGAGCGGCAGCAGGAGCACGAAGACGGCGCAGCGCGACACATCCGATTCATCGGTTCCCGGCGCGGGAAACTTGAACGATTGCGCCGATTCTACCGCCCCCCGAAGCCGGACTGCGTCAGCGGATCGTCGATCTCCGTCCCGTGCCGCAGGCGAAGGACGATCGGCGACGCCATGCAGGTGGTGACGACGGCCATGATGACGAGCGTGCTGAAGAGGCTCTTGGGAATGACGCCGAGGTCGTAGCCGACGTTGATGACGATCAACTCCATGAGGCCGCGCGTGTTCATGAACGCGCCGACGATGCCGGCTTCCTTCCAGGGAAAGCCGGCGAGCCGCGCGGCGGCGGTGCAGCCGCCGAGCTTGCCGACGATCGCCGCTAACAGCACGGCCATGCAGATCAGCCAGTGATTCAGACTGTTGAGCGCGCCGATGTCGGTCCGCAGGCCGGTGTAGGTGAAGAAGATCGGCAGGAAGAACGCGGTCGTGAAATCGCTCATCCGAGTCGTGACCGCTTCGCGGAACCGTTCCTGGTCCGAGAGCACGGCGCCGAGCGCGAACGCCCCGAAGATCGCGAAGATGCCGATCAGGTTTGTGGCGATCGCCGCCAGCAGGAGCAGGACGACGAGCGCCGTCATCGCGTTCAGGCCGAGCTGCCCCCCGTTCGCCGCGAGCGCCGCGCGGAAGTACCGGAGGGCGAGCGGCCGCACGAGGAAGAACATCCCCGCGAAGAAGCCGACGGTCAGCCCGAACATCCGCAGCGTGTCGGCGACTTCGAACTTCGCCTTCGCCATCGACGATACGCTGGCCAGAAGGATCCACCCGACGGCGTCGCCGAGCGCCGCCGCCGCGATCACCGTCGCCGCCAGCTTCGTGCGCTGGATGCCCATCTCGAGCAGCATCCGCCCGAGCACCGGCAGCGCCGTGATGCACAGCGCCGTCGCCAGGAACACGCGCATGCCGAAGAGCGGCACGACGCCCTTCTCCGGGTGCGGCTCCAGGTGCGGGTGCAGGACCGGCGCGAGCAGGAATCCGATGGCGAACGGCACGGCGATCCCCACCGCGCAGATCAGCAGCGCCGGGCCGAGCTTCACCGTCACGTGCGCGAAGTCGAACTCCAGGCCGATGAGGAACAGCAGGAAGATCAGCCCAATCTGCGAGAGCACCGTGAAGATCTTCGAGAACGTGGTCCGCGACAGGACATCCGGCACGTCCTCGACGCTGGGGTGGAAGAACCAGCGGAAGACCTCCGGCGCGAGCGCGCCGAGCACCGTCGGACCGAGCACGATGCCGGCGACGATTTCGCCCATGACGGAGGGTTGCCCGACGCGCAGGGCGAGCACGCCGAAGGCGCGCGCCGCCAGCAGGATCAGCGCCAGTTGCAGCAGGAACGGCAACAGGAGCGATTCGACGTCGAGCTTGCGGAGGGCGAGGATCGCCTCGTCGAAATCCACATCGGCGAACAACGTCACGGCGGGGGATTCTCGCGGGGCGGGGTCACGAACCGAGCGCGTTCTTCAGCAGGCCGGCGGTCGACTTCACGATCTTCTGCCGGCGCTTTCGCACCGGTTCCTCGGCCTCGGCTTTGCGCTTGGTCAGGTCGTCGAGGTTCGCCTGGCAGTGCGGGCAGCCGACCGTCTTCAGGTGGAAGGCGATGTAGTCGTGGAGGTCTTGGTCGAGGGCGTCGAGGAGGTAGCCGCCGAGCTGTTCGCGGCTGGCGCAGGAGAGCCGTTCGCGCCGCCAGATGGCGCCGATGGAGTGTTCGCCGCGATCGATCTCCTCGCGGATCTGCTTGAACATCGCCTGCACGTCGGCCCGGTCGCGCAGGGCCTTCTCGACGAGCGGCAGCTCGGCGTCCGGCAGGGCTTCGTCGATGTAATCGCGGAGCATCTGGCGCGTGATCGGCGTCATGGGGTGATTATAGTGCGCCAACAGTTTAGCCGCGAGGCGCAGTCTTCGGAGCCGAGCGCGGTCGCGCGAGATCGTTTAGCGGCGAGGCGG
>CAYVRB010000108.1:0-18305 GCA_964453375.1 uncultured Alcaligenaceae bacterium | reverse complement strand
CCACGACACTACCCGATAACACGCCCCACTTGCACCGCCAACTGCGTAAGTCCTATTCCTGTCACGTCAAGTAAAAACTGAAAATATTCCGAGTCGAGTTATTTACTTGTCGATTACCCGAAGCTGTTGATTGGATTCTCCACGCCTTGGCTCGCATTTAGCGCCGCTCTCTCCTCACCCCGTCCGCGCCCAATCCTTGCGCTGCCGGCTCGACGGGATGTTCATCGCCTCGCGGTACTTCGTCACGGTGCGGCGGGCGACTGTCAGGCCGAACGCCTTGAACTTGTCCACGATCTCCTCGTCCGAGAGCGGCTTCGCCTTGTCCTCGGCCGAGATGATCTCCTGCAGCTTCTGCTTGATCGTCTCCCAGGCCACGTCCTCGCCGGTCTGGGCGTTCTTCGTGCCGCCGCCGAAGAACCGCCGCAGGGGGAACACGCCGCGCGGCGTCTCCACCCACTTGTCGTCCACGGCGCGGCTCACCGTCGTCACGTGCACGCCCACCTTCTCCGCGATCTGCTCCATCTTGAGCGGTTGAATGAAGTCCGGCCCCTTCTCCAGGAAGCCGCGCTGGTACGACATGATCTCGCGGATGACCTTCGTGAGCGTGTTCCGCCGCTGCTCGATCGCTTCGACGAGCCAGTTGGCCATGCGGTACTTCTTGATCAGCTCCTCGCGCACCTTCGCGTCCACCGTCTTGTCCTTGAGCTGGTCGGCGAAGCGGGAGTTCACGCGGACGTTCGGGGTCCAGTCCTTCGTGAGCTTGATGGAGAACTCGCCGCCGTCGTCCCAGGTCACGACGGCGTCGGGCACGACGAACTGCGTCCCCTCCGACACGAAGCGCGCCCCCGGCCGCGGGTCGAGCCGCTTGAGCGATTCGATCGCCTCCTGGATCGTCTCGATGTCGGCGCCGGTGCGGCGCTGGATGGCGGGGAGGCGGTTGTGGGCCACGTCCTCGAGGTGGTGCTGGACGATGGCGGCGACGAGGTCGGCGTGCTCGAGGTCGTCGTCCACCTGGAGCAGCAGGCATTCCTTGGTGTCGCGGGCGCCGACGCCGGCGGGTTCGAGCTTGTGGACGACGTGCAGGGCCGCCTCGACGTCGGCGAGCGTGACGGCGCGGCCGGACATCGCCTCGAACGTGGACGCCAGTTCGTCGAACGGGATCGCGCGCGGCGTGCGGCGGTCCGGGTCGTGGTGCAGCAGGTAGCCATTCTCGTCCAGGTGCGAGATGACGAACTCGACAAGCTCGTACTTCTCCGGGGCGAGGTCGAGGATGCCGAGCTGTTCGGTCAGGTGCTCCTGGAGCGATTGCGGGGCGTCGGCGACGTTCTGCATCGCCTCGAGCTTCTTGTCGCCGAGTTCGTCGCGGAGCGAGCGGCTGGGGCGGTGCTCCTCGTTGAAGTGGTCGCCCCAGTCGCGGTTGATCTCGTCCATGCGGGCGAATTCGATGTCGCCGGTGTCGTCGTGCTTCATCGGGGCGTCGGCGTTGAACTCCCCGTCCGGCGCGGCGTCGGCGGCGCTGTGCTTCTCGCGCACTTCGAGGAACGGATTCTCCTGCAGCTCGGTCGTCAACTTCTCCTGGAGCTGCATGACCGAGAGCTGGAGCACTTCCATGGACTGGATCATGCGGGGCGCGAGGTGCATCCCCATCGTCTGCTTCTGGTGCAGACCCATGCCCAGGTTCATGCCACTCATCGGGAACCTCCGGTTCCAGCGCGGAGTGCGGAGGCGATACGAGTGCGGAGTGCGGAGCGCGGAGTGCGGAGTGGAAAACCAAAAACCCGCCGCGCGCGGCGGTCCGGTCGCTCCTCAACGAGATCAAAAATCGAGTCAGGTATTTTCTTCATGTCTTTCACTCCACACTCCGCACTCCGCGCTCCGCACTCAAAAGGCTTTCCGTCCATCCAAGGCGTCGGCCAATATTTGCGAATTCACCAGTTCGAGGGAGGCGCCCGAGGGGATGCCGCGGGCGAGGCGGGTGACGGCGACGCCGGTGCCGGCGAGCAGGTTCGCGGTGAGGAGGGCGGTGCCGTCGCCTTCGAGCGTGGGGCTGGTGGCGAGGATCACTTCCTTCACGCCGCCGCGGCGGACGCGGCCGACGAGCGGGGCGAGCGTCAGGTTTTCGGGGCCGACGTTCTCGAGCGGGGCGAGGCGGCCGCCGAGCACGTGGTAGACGCCGCGGTAGGTGCCGGCCTTCTCGAAAAGGCCGACGTCGCGGGGCGTCTCGACGACGCAGATCTGCCCGGCGTCGCGGCCGCGGTTCGAGCAGATCGGGCAGAGGTCGCCGTCGGTCAGGTTGAAGCACTCGCGGCAGGGGCGGACCTTTTCCACCACGGCCCGCAGCGCCGCGGCCAGCCCGACGGCGACTTTGCGATCCCCGGAGAGCAGGAAATGGGCGATGCGTTCGGCGCTCTTGGGACCGATCCCGGGCAGCTTCTCCAACTCGTCGAGCAAGCCCTGAATCGCGGGTACCGATTCCGTCATGGGAAATCCATTATTTGCCACAGATCAACACAGATGACAACAGATCAGTCCAAACCAAGAATTCAATCCATGTTTTAATTCGGATCTGTCTTAATCCGTTTTATCTGTGGCTCAATTCTCTTAACCTCCGAGTCCACCCAACATGCCGGGTGGGAGGCCGAGCGATCCGGCCATCTTCGCCGTTTCGGCGGCGACCTGTTCGCGGCACTTGGCCATCGCGGCGTTCACCGCCGACACGATCAGGTCTTCGAGCATCTCGCGGTCGTTCAATTGCGCCGCGGCGTCGGTCAGCTTCACCGCCAGCAGTTCCATCCGTCCGCTGACCTTCGCGGTGACCATCCCGCCGCCGGAGGCCGCCTCGGCGGTGATCTTGCCGATCGTCTCCTGGAACTTCTGCATCTCCTCCTGGATCTTGCCGCGGTTGCCGAGGAGGCTCATCATCGAGCCGAGTTCCTTGAACATGGGTCAATCCTCGTCGTCGGTCGGAAGGTCGAGGGTGGCGGCGGCCGGCGCCGTCTCCGGCGGGGCGATCGGCGCGGCCAGGGGGTTGAATCCCGGATCGACTTTGACGATCTGGGCGCCCAGGGTCTCGGCGGCGGCCTTGAACAAGGGCAGGTCCATCAGGTCCTTGTTGCGGAGCGGCGCCGGTTCGGTCGGCTTCGGGGCGTCGGTCGCAACTGGTTTCGGGACCGCGTCTTTCGTCTTTTCAACGCGGATCGACCATTCCTGACCGCTGAGCTTGTGCAGGTGCTGGCGCACGGTTTCGAGGGTCGATTCCGTCGCGAGGGAATCATACGCGGCATTGTACTCTTCGGGGACGCGAATTGCTAGCGAATTTGGCCCCAAAATTGCAGGCAAACCGGCTTGACGAAGGTGATTTCCTCGGATCGGGCCGAGTTTCTCGATCAACCGCGACCACAATTCGGGCAACGGCAGCTCGCCGTTCGACAGCGGCGGTTCCTCAGCGGCCGTCAGCGGTTTTTTTTTTGCCGCCTCCGCCAGCGTCGTCGGCGCCTTCGCGGCGGGCATCGTTCCCTGACCGATCACCGCGGCCGCCAGTTGGCCGACCGAGAGCAGTTCGCCCAGCCGCGCCAGCCGAACGACCGCCATCTCGATGAGGACGGTGCCGTGGGCGCTGGCGCGGAGCTTCTGTTTGGTGGCGGCGAGGATGTCGAGGCCGGCGAGGACGGTATCGAGGGTGGTGCCAGCGGCGTGGGACTTCATCTTGGCGAGCAGCGCCGGGGTCGCCTCGATCTCGCCGGAGTCGGGGCCGGCGGTGAGCAGGAGCATGAGGCCGCGCCAGTAGTCGACGAGTTGATCGAGCAGTTCGCCGAGCTGCATGCCGCGCGCGGCCGCGTCGTGGATCCGTTCGAGGCCGGCCTTGGCGTCGCCGGCGAAGACGGCGTCGGCGAGCGCGGCGACGCGGTCGTCGCCGGCGGTGCCGAAGACCGCGTGCAGCTTCTCGGCGGTGAGGTGCCCTTCGCTGAACGCCATCATCTGGTCGAGCAGCGATTGCGAGTCGCGCATGGAGCCGGCGGCGCGCTTGGCGAGGATGTGCAGCGCCTCGTCGTCGGCCTTCAATCCTTCCTTCGCCACGACGGTCTTGAGGGCCGCGAAGATCTTGGCCGTGCCGACGTGGGCGAAGTCGAACCGCTGGCAGCGCGAGAGGATCGTGATGGGGATCTTCTGCGCCTCGGTGGTGGCGAAGATGAACTTGACGTGCGGCGGCGGTTCCTCGAGCGTCTTGAGCAGCGCGTTGAACGCCGGCGTCGTGAGCATGTGGACTTCGTCGATGATGTAGATCTTGTAGCGGGCGCGGGCGGGGCGAAAGCCGACGTTGCTCCGCAGGTCGCGGATCTCCTCGACCTTGTTGTTGCTGGCTCCGTCGATTTCGAGGGTGTCGAGGTCCTCGCCGACGGCGATGGACTTGCAGATGTCGCACTGGTCGCAGGGGGTGGCGGTCGGGCCTTTTTCGCAGTTGAGCGCCTTGGCGAGGATGCGGGCGCTGGAGGTCTTGCCGACGCCGCGGGCGCCGGTGAAGAGGTAGGCGTGCGCGACGCGGCCGGATTGGAGCGCGTTGACGAGCGCGTTCGCGACGTGCTCCTGGCCGATGAGATCGGCGAACTGCCGCGGCCGGTAGCGCCGCGCGACGACGGTGTATTCGGCCGGCGGCGCGGGCGCGTCCTCGGCGGGCTTGGGTTTCGCTTTGGCCATCGTCGGGGAATTGTATGCGATCGCGGGCCTCTGGATCGCGGAGGCGCGGCGCGTTCCCGTTTCGGTTTCGACTGCCGATCGCTATAGTTGGAGGTACTCATTCCTGCTTCGAGTACCGGACGTACCGTTGTCGCCGTTTCGAGATTATCTGAAACGATGGGTCGAGGAATCGATTCAGGCGTCCCGCGATGAATTGGATCGGGTCCGTCGGGAAAAGACCTGGCCCAGCGGGGCGAAGATCGCGACGCCCGGCGAACTTGCGCAGGAGATCGCTCGCTTGCGGAAGGATATCGACGACAAGACGCGGGAACTGGAGCGTTATCGATGATCGCACTGCATTCGTACCCCGTGGATGCCTCGAAACGATCCATTGGAGATCGATTCGAGTGCTGGATGAAGGAGGTCGAAATCCACGATTCGGATTTGGCCCTCGATCGCCGTCGAGCCGTCGATCTTCTGCTCTCCCCGAACGACAAACTTCGGGAACTCGCCGTTCTGTCGTTCCACTATCGCTGGCCCATCGACGACGAGGTGTTCCAGCGAATACGGCCGATCGCGGGAGCCGACTCGTCTCTGGAAATCCGCGCCGCGGCCATCGCGCTTTATTCCGCGATCCACTTGCTGTGCAAGCGGACCGACCGCGAAGCCGTCCGCGCCGCGCTCGCGGAAGCGGCCCGGTGGCCGGGCCAAAACGAAGACATCGCGGAGTTCGCCGACATGTTTTACCGTGCGACCGAAGATCCTTCGCAACGTTCCAATCCCGCGACGGATACCGACTGGGACGGAGTGGAAATCGAAGCGAGCCGATCCGCATGACCCCCACCCGCCGCGAATGGCTGGCGGCGACCGCGGTGGCGGCGCTGCCGGCGATGCTGCGCGCCGCGCCGACGCCGACCGTCGTCGACACGCACACGCACTTCTACGATCCGACGCGCCCCGGCGGCGTGCCGTGGCCGGGGAAGGACGACAAGGTCCTGTACCGCCCCGTGCTCCCGGCCGAGTACCGCACGATGGCGGCGCCGCTCGGCGTCACCGGCACCGTCGTCGTCGAGGCCTCGCCCCTCGTCGAGGACAACCAGTGGCTGCTCGACCTCGCCAAGGACGAGCCGTTCCTGCTCGGCGTCGTGGGGCGGTTGATCCCGACGGAGAAGGACTTCGCGAAGAACCTCGACCGCTTCGCGAAGAACCCGCTGTTCCGCGGCATCCGCATCGCGCACGACGACGTGAAGAAAGCCCTCGCCGACGAGGCCGTGCTGAAGAACCTGGCTCTCGTCCCGGACCGCGACCTCGCGCTCGACGTGAACGGCGGGCCGGAACTCCTGGCCGACGTGGCCAAGCTCGCCGAGACGCTGCCGAAGCTGCGGATCGTCGTGAACCACATGGCGAACCCGACGATCGACGGGAAGGCGCCGGCCGACGAGTACGTGAAGAACCTGAAGGCGGCGGCGAAACCGAACGTCTGGTGCAAGCTCTCGGCGCTCGTCGAGGGGTCGCGGAAGCGCGGGGCCGCGCCGAAGGCGTTGGACTTCTACCGGCCGACGGCGGACGCGGTCTGGAACGCCTTCGGCGCGGACAGGGTCGTCTTCGGCTCGAACTGGCCGGTGAGCGACCACTACGCGCCCTTCGGCACGGTGCACGCGCTCGCGAAGAAGTACCTGACGGCGAAGGGGGCGGCGGAGAAGGCGTTCGGCGCGAACGCCGTCGCCGCGTACAAGTTGACCCGGAAATAAAAACGGGAGCCGGACCCGCGTCCGGCTCCCGTCCGAGGATCGCTTCCCATCACTCGGCCCGCAGTCCGGCGGCTTCCGTGATCCGGTCGAACGACGCGCGCGTCGTCACGTAGTTCACCAGTTGCACCACGTCGCGCGGTCCGGCGAGCTTCACCGCCGCCGCCACGTCGTCGTCGGTAAGCACCACCGGCGAGGCGGCGAGCTTCTTCGCGACCGTGAACATCGCTTGATCCTTCGGCCCGAAGCCCTTCCAGTCGCCGTCGAGCGCGTAGATCTGGTCGTCGGTCTGACCGAGCGCCGCGAGGCGCTTCCTGGCTTCGGCGGCCGCGTACCAGGCGCGATCCTGCCGCGCGATGATCCAGCTCGCCTGCGCCTTGAGCAGCGGCGTCAGGTCGCCCTTCGTCTCGGCCGACGCTTGGCTGGCCACGCGCGCCTTCGCCTGTTCCGGGAAGGTCGCCAGCAGGCGGATCCACTGCGGGAGATCGCCCTTCGGATAATCGGCCGGCACGACCTCGCGCGACTTCGCCTCGTCGACCAGCGGCAGGCGCGGCGTCCGCTTCGCCGCCGCGGCGAGCGCCGCTTCGGCGTCGGCGCGGCCCTCGAGCGCCGGGCGCTTGCTCACCGTCGCGCGCGACGGGCCGCCGGTCTTCGGGTCGATCTCCAGCGGCGACACCTTCGTGACGGCGTCCTTGAATTTGTCCGACGTCGGCGTCAGGTACGTGTGCTTCTCCGTCGTCGCCGGGCGCTCGCCGCCGGCGCGGCCGAAACCGAAACCGCCGCTGCCCTCGTTCTGCGGCACGCCCACGCCTTCCTTCCAGCGGTTGATCGAATTGTTCCCCGCCATCGACAGGATCATCTCGAGGATCTTCGCGTCGGAGTAGTGCTTGCGGAGGCCGGCGATGTCGGCGTCGTTCAGCTGGTGCGGGTTGTTCGTGAACTTCACCGCGAAGGCGAACGCGACCTTCTGCGGTTCTCCGAACGCGTTCCAGTCGCTGTCGAGCGCGGCGATCTCGTCTTCCTTCATGCCGGCGCGCAGGAGCTTGCTCTCCTGGTGGCCCTGGCAGTACTGGCAGTTGTTGGCGCGCGAGACGAGCCAGAAGAGTTGCACCTTGAACGTGTTGTCGAGCGTCGCCTCGGCCCCCGTCGGGCCGAAGCTGAAGCCGCTCCCGCCGGCGCGACCGCCCGCGCCGCCGGGACCGCCGGGTCCGCGGCCGTCGCCGGATTGCGGCAGGTAGTGGTAGCGCAGCCGGCCTTCGTAGCTGCCGCCGCGCTCGCCGAGCTTCGCCTTGTCCTCCTCGGTGAGTTCCGGGAGCGGGATGCGCGGCTTGCGCGCCTTCATGTCTTCGAGGTATTGCTTCATCTCCGGCCGCGTCAACGGCGTCGGCCGGGGCTCGTTCGTTGGCAGGTCGGCGGCGACGGCGGCGAGCGCCGCCACCGCGCCCAGAACGCTCAGGAGAAGTTTCTTCACGGCGGACTCCGGGAAAGGATGAAGACGAATCACGCGGAAATCGAATCGACGACGGTCGGCGCGTCGCATTCGAAGTCGGTGGCGGCGTCGGCGGCGAAGCGGGCGGCGAGTTCGTCGCACAGCGCCGCGTCGGTCGGCGCGGCGCCGAAGCCGTCGACGTAGCGGTTGATCATGCTGAAGGCGGCGGCCACGAAGACGGCGTCGTGCACGGCGCGGTCGCTCGCGCCGGCGGAGAGCGCCGGCGCCACCGCGCCCGCGTCCAGCGAGCGGTTCGCCCGGATGCGCTCCGCGATCGCGATCAGCGCGCGCAGCCGCGGCTCGAGCGATTCCGGGTCCGCGAGCGCGGCGTCGACCGTCGCGGCGCGGTCGCCGTACAGCCGGCGCGCGGTCGCGGCGTGCACCGTCGCGCAGAAGCCGCAGCCGTTGCGCATCGAGACGTACGCCGCGAGCAGTTCGCGCTCCGCGGGATCGAGCGACGACGGGCCGCGCAGCGCGGCGCGGGCGAGGCCGTTGATCGCGTCTTCCGCGTCGGGATAGGCGAAGAGCAGGGACGAATTCGATTCGGTCATGGGTCGGCCGGAAGCCCGGGGAGAAGGCGAACGGGAGAATCGCTCCGGCGGCGCGCCGCCGGAGCGCGACCGTCAACGGTCGAGGGGCAGCCGCGCCGCTTCGGTCACGCGGTTCAGGAACGCGGCGTTGCAGACGGCGTGGACGATCTCGGCGACTTCCTTGTCCTTGAAGTGCTTGCGCAGGCCTTCGACGTCCTGATCGCTGACGGTGGCCGGCGCCATCGACAGCTTGCGGGCGAAGGCGATCGCGAGCCGTTCCGATTCCGGCAGGTCTTTCGCGTCGCCATCGAGGGCGAAGGCCTGATCGTCGCTGAAGCCGAGCGCCTTCAAGCGATCCTTCGCGACGGCAAGGGCGTACCAGGCGCGGTCGACGCGCGCCGCGGTCCAGGCGATCTCCGCCTGCACGCGCGCCGCCAGCACGCCCTTCTCGGCGGCGTTCTTCATTCCGCTCACGCGCATCTCCGCGGAGCGCGGGAACACCGCCAGCAGGCGCACCCAGTGCGGGGCGGCGCCGTCGGCCTTCCACAGTTCCGCCGCCGCCTTCGCGTCCGCCAACGGCAGGATCGCCTCGCGCGATTTCGCCGCCGCCAGGTGCGCCTCCACGGTCGCGCGGTCCTCGAGCGCCGGCCGCGCCGGCCAGACCGGCGGCGAACCCTTCACGCACTTCTCCGGCAACGGCGCCACCAGCGACACCAGGTCCTTGAACTTCGCGCTCGTCGGCGTCGTGAACTTGCTCAGGTCCGGCCCGTCCTTGCCGTCCTCGCGCCGGAACATGCCGGACGCCTCCGCGGGAATGTTCAGCCCGTCGGTCCAGCGGTTCGTCGCGTTGTAGCCCGCGACCGTGACGACGATCTCGAGCACTTCGTTCGGCTTGTAGTGCTTCTTCATCGCGTCCACGTCGGCGGCGCCGATCGCGTGCGGCGACTGCGTCAGCTTCTTCGTGAAGGCGAACGCCGTCTTCTCGGCGTCGGTGAAGCGGGTCCAATCCGCATCGAGCGCGGCGATCTCGTCGTCGGACACGCCGGCGACGGCGAGCTTCTGCTCCTGGTGGCCGAGGCAGTAGTAGCAGTTGTTGGCGCGGGAGGCGATCCAGAAGAGCTTCACCTTGAAGGTGTTGTCGAGCGTCATGGCCGGGTCGCGGCCGAATCCGGGAGGAATGCCGCCGGCCGGCAAGCGAATCGGGGCGCCGCCGAGGTGGCCGAGGTAGTATTGGCGGAAGCGGGCATTGTTGACGCCGCTTCCCTCGCCGGGGGGCGGGGTGGGCAAGCGCGGGCGCGCGGTCTTGTGCGCCTCCATCGCCTCCTTCTCTTCGACGCGGGTGGCGGGCACGAGCTTGGGCGCCGCCGCCGGGCTGTCGCCCGGCGCGAGCAGGAGCGCGGAGAGGATCAGCGGGGTCATGTCAATCGTCCTCGCGGGAGATCGCGGTGTTGGGGTCGGTGACGACGCGGTAGGCGACTTTCTTCGCCCCCTTGCCGCCTTCAATGGTGAGCGAAACGTCGTAGCGGAAGCCTGTGCCGTGCGGCTTGCCGTCGCCTTCGATCTTGTAGGCGGCGAGTTTGGCGCCGCGCTGGAATTCGAGGTCCGTGAAGAAGATCGCCGGCGATTGCGCCTTGAGCTCGGCTTCGGTCTTGCCGGACTTCCAGGCGCCGAGCGCGGCTTCGAGCGCCGGCAAGGCCTTCTCGGCGCTTGTCGCCATCGGCAGTTTACCGGGTTCGGAGGAACAGCCGGCCAGCGCCAGCGCGAGCGCCGGCAGAACCATGCGATACATGGGAGGGTATCCGATGGAGGGGAAGAAACGGCGCGCGGTCCGGGAACGGTCGCGCGCCCATGATTGGAATTATTCCACGATGGTTTCGCCGCCTTCGCGGGAACCCATCGCGCGCCACGCGACGATGTTGATCGAATTCGGCACGAAGCGGATCGAACCGTCCATCATGCCGACCATCACGCCGTTGCTGTGCGCGCTCTTCGCGGTCGTGGCGATCCGCTGCGGCGGCCACATGCACGATCGCGTGTTCGGCAGGTGCGCATGGTAGTATTTCGTCGTCGAGTGGTAGCCGCGGATCCACGGCGCGCCCACATCCGAAACGCCCTGGAAGCTCAGGTTGTTCGGATCGATCGCGTTGCACATCGTCACCGATTCGTCGGAATTGGCCGGATAGGTGCCGGGCCGGAAGGTGTCGGTGAACGTCGAGCGTCCTTGGTTGAAGTCGCCCTTGAGGTGTTCGCTCCAGCCGGCGGTGTTGCTCAGGCCGTCCGTGATCGAGGCGAACTTGCGCGTGTTGATGAGCGGCACGAACGGGCCGTTCGGTGGTTCCATGCCGAAGTTCGTGGATCCCGATGTCGTCCCGGGTTGGCTGTTGAGGATGTTGTTGCCGGAGTTCGTGCGGTAGTTATTGCCGGCCCAACCCACCGGTACCTCATTCACCGGGTCGGACGGACAGAGAAAGGTCTTGACATTCATCGCGGCCGCCGCCGCGTTTGCCGTATTGTTATAGTTCAAGGTGAAGTTAATCAGCTTGAAGATGTTGTCCTGCTCGATGTGCGGCAGAAGGTAGGCGTGCGCCGAGATGCCGGTCGTGGCGGCGTCGGACGACGGCAGGGCGCCGTTCACGTCGTGGAAGTTGTGCGTGGCGAGTCCGAGTTGCTTCAGGTTGTTCGTGCACTGCGTGCGGGCCGCGGCTTCGCGCACCTTCTGCACCGCCGGAAGCAGCAGACCGATCAGGATCGCGATGATCGCGATCACCACCAGCAGTTCGATCAGGGTGAACCCCTTGCGGGATGTACGAGAGACCATGGGACACCTGGAGAAAGAAGGATGAAAACGGAACGAGAACAATCCGCGAACCCGATCGGGGACGCGGGTAAAACCCGCGCGGGCCGCGAACGGACCGCGCGAAGATCGGAGAATCGAGCCGGAGCCGGACGGATCGTCCGGCGATCAACGATGGGTACGGGAGCGCACGGAACGTGCGGGAACGCCGGCGACCGACGCGATGGATGCGGGAACGGCGCGGGATCACCGCGCAGGCGCACTCACCGGGCGGCCATCAGACGGATCTGGGCGGATGGAACGGGGCGGACGACCGGCGGACGGGCCGGCCAAAGGAATCGGGAGTCGATCGGAACGGACGGAACAGGTCGGAGGCGGCGGTCGGGAGTTCGCCGTTGGCCCAGGCTTCCTGCGAGGTGTGCAGCTTGGTGGGCATCGACGGCGGCAGGACGGGCGGGGCGGTCGGCCGCTCGGAGCAGTGCGGGCCGGTGCAGGGCGACTTCGGCCGATCCGGCGTCGCGTCGTCGTGGGTGCCGTGGCCGCCGAGCGTGAGCATCGGTTCGCCGCAGCCCGCCGCGGCGGTCCCGCCGCTCGAAACGAACGCGACCGCGAGCAGGAGGCCTGCCACGGCGAGCCGGATCGGGGATGGGAGAGCAACGCGCATGCGCGGAATCCGAGGGCAACTCGATGCTACTGGCATCATCGCGCCGTGTCAACGAATTCTTCTCGATTTTCCGATTCGCCGCGCCCGCCGCGATCGCGAGGGGCGCGGAGCGAATCGAGTCGCGTCACTTCTTCGGCTTCGATTCGAGCTTGATCTCGATCGGCTTGCCGTCGCCGGTGACGCTGAACGAGAGCTTCGTCTGAGCGGGGCTGCTGTAGATCGGCGGGAGGTCGTTCTTGATGTCGGCTTCCGTCACGGCGCCTTGCTCCTCGGGATTGCCCGCGATCGCCATCTTGCTGACGGTGACCTTGTACTTCCCGGGGGCGAGGCCCTTGGACTTGCCGTCACCGCCCATGACGACGAATTTGCCGTCGCTGCCGGTGCGCGCCGTTCCGCCGATGCCGCCGGCCTCGGCGTAGAACGTGACCGCGGCGCCGTCCATGGGCTTATCGTCCATCGTCACGATGCCGTTGACGGGCAGCGTCGGCACGCCGCCGCCGCCGCAACCGGACGACAGGCTTACCGCGATGACGGCGAAACTCAGAGCGATCGCGCGCATGGAAACTCCGGGTGCGAGTGACGGGGAAACGAACGCGGGCCGGGGATCAACCCGGCCCGGTTCAGTATAGGTCCGCGGGATGCGAACGTCGTCGGGGCCGATCAATCGAGCGAATTCTGGACGGCGCCGTCGGAGGCGAGGGCCCAGAGCCGCAGCGCCGCGGCCGGGATGCGCTCGCCGACGAAGCGGACGGAGGCGTCGCCCATGGCGAAGTGCGCGCCGCCCGGGTGCAGGCTGCCGACGCGACCCCAGTCGCCGAGGCGGCCGACGCGCGGCGGATTGGCGCCGCCGGGGATGCCGCAGGTCGTCCAGGTCGCGTTCAGCGTCCAGTCGTTGATGCCTTGGCCGCTGGTCGTGCGTTGCGGGTCGAGGCCGGTCTGCACCCAACCGCGATAGCCCCACGCCGGGGCGTGGCCGTTGCAATACGGATCGACCGTCGTCTCGCCGATCATCATCGTATTGCTGGTACCGTCCTTGATGTCGGTCATCTTGGTCCGGCTGTTTTCGCCGGAGATGTATTTCTGGACGGTCGTGGCGGATCGGCCCCACCAGTTGCAGGTGCCGAAATCGCTGCCGGTGACGGTGATGAAGTCGTAATTCGAGCGCTGGCCGTGCAGCGTCATCGTCGCGCTGTAGCGATTCACCGTCGCGGAACCGGGCACGGTGGTGCGGACGCCGTTATCGGAGGGGCACGTGAAGATCGACAGGGGCGTGTTCATGAACGGCATGTTCGCGGTCGGCATCGGCGAGCCGGCGAGCGTGCCGTTGGCGTTGCGGACCGCGCCGCCGTTGTCCTGAGTGACGTCGCAGAAGGCCGCGTTCAGGTTGAGCTGTTGGAACAGCGCCTGTTGCTCGATGTACGGCAGCACGAGCACCCAGCCGCTCATGTTCTTGATCGAGGTGGCACCGTTGCCGCCGGCGGCGGACACGCACATGCCGTAGTCCACGCCCGACGGCGGGAGATAGCCGTAGGCGCTTTCGTAGTTGTGCATGCCCAGCGCGAGCTGCTTCAGGTTGTTCTGGCACTTGGTCCGCGCGGCGGCCTCGCGCACCTTCTGCACGGCCGGCAGCAGCAGGCCGATCAGGATCGCGATGATCGCGATCACCACGAGCAGTTCGATCAGCGTGAACGCTCGACGCCGAAGAAATCGAGGCATGGTAGCCCCCCGGAAAAGAGAAAAGAACGAGAATGATCGGCCCGAAGGCGCCCGTCGGGTGTTGAGAGGATCCCCGACGCTACCGAAAGCATATCCGCGCCAATCGCGCGCGTGCAAGCGCATTCCCGATTTATTTTCCCGCACGGGCGATTCGTAAACTGACGCCATGCTCGACGTCGCAACCGCCCGCGTCCTCGTTCTTCAGCACGCCGCCCGGCGCGAACCGGTCCGCGCGGCGCCCGCCGTCGGCCGCGTCCTCGCGGAATCGGTCGTCTCCGACGTCGACTCGCCGCCGTTCGACAAGGCGCTCATGGACGGCTACGCCGTGCGCGCCGCCGATGCGCGCCTCGGCGTCGAGCTGCGCGTCGTCGAGGAGATCGCCGCCGGCGCGCTCCCGACGAAGGCGCTCCACTTGAACGAAGCCGCCCGCATCTTCACCGGCGCGCCGATCCCCGCCGGCGCCGACGCCGTCGTGATGCGCGAGAAGACGGCGTCGCCGTCCCCGGAGCGCGTCGTCGTGAACGACGCGCCGAGCGCCGGGCAGTTCATCCTCCGGCGCGCCACCGAAATGAAAGCCGGCGAGATCGTCCTTCAAGCCGGGTCGATTTTGACTCCGCAGGCGATCGGCGTGCTCGCCACCGTCGGCCGCGCGATCGTCCTGCAATATCCCGCGCCGACCGTCGCGGTCCTCGCCACCGGGGACGAACTCGTCGAACCCGATCGCGCGCCCGGCCCCGGGCAGATCCGCAACTCGAACGGCCCGATGTTGCTGGCGCAGGCGGCCGCCGCCGGTGGTTCGACGTGTTACCTCGGCATCGCGCGCGACACGGAACCCGACCTTGCCGCCCGCATCGCCGACGGGTTGAACTCTGACCTCCTGATTCTCGCCGGCGGCGTCTCGGCTGGCGATTTCGATCTCGTGCCCAAGGTCCTCGCGAGCCTCGGCGTCACGGCGCATTTCCACCACGTGAAGATGAAGCCGGGCAAACCGCTCTACTTCGGCACGAAGGGGAGTACGCTCGTCTTCGGTCTCCCCGGCAATCCCGTCAGCTCCTTCGTCGGCTTCGAGTTGTTCGTCCAACCGGCGCTCCGCGCGCTGGCCGGCCATGCGAATCCCGTCGCGGAACCGCTTCGCCGGCCGCTCCTCGCGCCGCTCGCCGCGAGCAACAATCGGCCGACGTACCACCCCGCGCGGCTCGAATCCGCCTGCGTCCGCGCCCTGCCCTGGTTCGGCTCGCCCGACCTGCGGGCGCTGCTCGACGCCAACGCGCTCCTCGTCCTGCCGCCGGGGGACGTGAACTACGACGCCGGCACCGACGTGGACGTGCTGCCCCTCGGATCGTGAGGCGATCACTCGTAGCGGTTGCGGTTCGGCGTGGCCTCCGGCGGACGGCGTCGCCGCGGCCGCTCGCCCTTCGAGTCGTTCGTCCGGTTCGTCACCTGCCGGAACTTATTCTTGCACGCCACCATGAGCGCGACGGCGAAGGCGCCCCACGCCATCGTGCCGAGGATCGGCGCCGCGACGCCCAACCCCTCCGATTCGGACAGCGAGAACGGACCGAGGTCGCTTCTCTCGAACTCGTACATCGGCAGCCACCCCGCGACGAACGGCGGCGTTATTCCTATCAGCAGGGCGCGCGGCAGCTCGTAGTCCCGCATCGAACGGTTGCCCATGAAATCCAAGGGCAGGCAACAACACAGCAGGATCACCAGCCAGAATCCGCCTGCGCAGAAGATCGCGGCGAAGAAGGCGCGCACGGTGGCGATGAGCGTCGTCCGCGCCGTCATCGAGAAGTACAGGCCCAGCCAGGCGAACGCGGCCGTATAGAGGGCGATCAACCCCGCGTCGAGTAGGATCGTCAGCGGGTTCGCCGCCCCGAGCGCCAACGTCAGGCACCAGATCAGCAGCAGGAAGAAATAGACGCGCCGCAGGGCGAGCACGCAGCCCCAGAACTTCCCCGACAGGATTTCGTCGGACGACAGCGGCGTGCCGAGCAGGCTGATCCAGGTGTCCTTGTCCTTCTCGCCGCTGATCGCGCCGGCGCCGCGCACCGCCGTCGCGAGCACGATCAGGAACGCGAGGATGCCGGTGACGACGCGGCACCACATGTTCGCCTCCTCGCGAAAGCGGTGCCAGCGCTCCGCGAACGACAAACCCGACCAGTAGTTCGGCGGGTCGAGGAACGTGAAATAGACGATGAGCGCGATCGGGGCGACCATCGCGAGCGCGATCAGCCCGAAGAGGATGCGCGCCATCCAGCCGCCGCGCGTGGCGGAATCGACGAACACTTCCTTCCAGAACACCGGGTTGGCGCCGAGGGGCGGATGGCGGCGCTTCGCCTCGTTGACGACGACCGGCTCCGCGCCGTCGGCGGTGGCGAGCGCCTTCACGCGGCTGCGCGTGCCACCCGGCGCGCCGTAGGCCTGGCGCAGCGCCACGGCGCGCAGCGCGAGGACGGCGTGGCCGAGCAGCAGCCCGCCGCCGACGAGCCAGAAGACGCAGTAGGCGCGCAGGTTGACGTCGAGGGCGAACGCGACCGGCGCGCCGCGCGGGGCCGACATCAGGATCAGGTGCCAGACGATGTTGCCCGACGCGAGCGTGTGAAGGACGTCGTCGAGTCCGAAGGACCAGGAACCGAGGGGCAGCGGCGTGTTCCACCAGCCGATGCCGGAGAAGCTGACGAGCGCGGCGGCGAAGACGGTGACGACGACGTAAAGCACGTAGGCGAGATACGTGAGCATGATGGCGTCGCGCGCCTTCTTGAGCATCGTGGAGAACCAAATGCCGAGCGCCGCGAGGCCGAGCACCGTGACGACGGTGGCGACGGTGGCGGCGAGGAGCTGTTCGGGGTCGACGCCGCCGAAGAGTTGGACGAACGCCAGGATCGGCAGGCCGACGAGGACGAAGAGGAGCAGCGTGAGCACGCGGGAGGCGAGCTTGCCGAAGATGATTTCGCGATTGCGCAGGTCGGTGGCGAAGAGGAATTCGAGGATCTTGCGTTCCTTGTCGATGCAGATGGTACCGGCGACGTAGACCGGCGTAAGGAGGACGACGACGAGGAACTGGATGCCGATGAACGTGGCGAAGAACTCGGCGCCGAAGTTGGCCATTTCGTTCGTGCCGACGACGGGGTTGGGGTTGCGGAAGTAGTTGACTTTGCCGTCGAGCCAGAAGTAGTAGAGCATGGTGAGGATGAAGCCGACGCCGACGGCGTAGAACCAGCGGAGGGCGAAGGTGAGGCGTTGGCGACCGGTGCGGACGATGTCGTGGAAGAAGACGGGGCCGAAGAGGTTGCGGACGGCGTCGCGGGCGACGAGTCCGAAAGCGAGCAACCAGAGGGCGTAGAGGAGGATTGATTCGCCGAGGGCGAGTTTGCGGGAGACGAGGTGGACGCCGTAGCCGGCGGCGAGCCAGGCGAGGACGGCGGCGAGGACGAGCCATTCGCGGCGGGAGCCGGACCAGCCGAAGGTGCGACCGAGGAAGCCGACGCGGGGCGGGGCGTTCATGCGGGGTCCGTTCGGGATCGGTGGCACCCGGATCAGTGTAATCGACCGGAGAAAAGACGCCACCGGCGGAATAGGATGTCACGAATCCCGCAACCGTTTAGCCGCGAGGCGGAGTCCGCGGAGCCGAGCGCGGGACCGACGCAACGCGCTCCGCTCCGAAGACTCCGCGTCGCGGCTCAACGGAATGTGTCTCACGAGGTCCGGCCATGGCGTTTCCCAGATTCCTTCGCTCGATCGCATTCGTCATTTGTCTCGCCTGTGGTTCCGCGTCCGCCGCCGACAAGAAGCCGAACGCCCTGACGCCGCAGGAAATCGCCGACGGCTGGATTCTCCTCTTCGACGGCGAATCGACCTTTGGTTGGACCGGCAAGGCCGAGGCGAAGGACGGCGCGCTCGCGCTCGTCAACAAGGACTCGGCGAGCCTCGCGATCGCGTTGCCGGTCGGCGAGATGCTCTGCGAAGTCCAGAACTGCCGCGTCACGATCGACGCCGGGCTGGCGCCGCTCGTCGACGCGGTCGGTCCGGAGGCTCCGTTCGCCGAGGTGTCGATCCAGCGTTCGCGGGTCGGGAACAAAGTGGAAACGATCGTGAAGCACCGCTCGAACGCGGAGGCGAAGCCGTCGGTCGTTTCGGTCGAAGGCCCGATGCCGAAGTCGGCGTGGAAGCCGAAGTTCGAAGGACTCGCGAACGGCGGCGGCCGAGTCCGATCCGTCCGCTTCAAGCCGGCCGATCCGGCGAAGCTCTTCAACGGCAAGGACCTCGCCGGCTGGAAGGTCTTCACCGGCGACCCGAAGCGGAACCAGTCGAAGGTCGAAGTCACCGCCGCCGGCGAGCTGGCGCTCAAGAACGGCCCCGGCGACCTGCAAACGGAATCGCAGTATGACGACTTCCTCTTCCAGATCGAATGCAAGACGAACGGCGCGGCCCTGAACAGCGGCGTCTTCTTCCGCTGCCTCGCCGACCAATACCAGAACGGCTACGAGATGCAGATCCAGAACGCCTACAAGGAGGGCGACCGCACCAAGCCCGCCGACTTCGGCACCGGCGCCATCTACCGCCGCATCCCGGCCCGCAAGGTCGTGTCGAACGACAACGAATGGTTCGCCATGACGCTCGTCGCCCACGGGCCGATGATCGCCACCTGGGTGAACGGCGATCCCGTCGTGAGCTGGAAGGACGAGCG